>CAXUOD010000168.1:0-11602 GCA_964252585.1 uncultured Lichenihabitans sp.
GCGAGTTCACCTTGGCGAGCCTGCTCGATCGCCCGGCCTTCGGGCCGTACCTTCAGCTCGTCGGGGCCAACAAGGCCTATGAGCCTTCGGCGCTGGCCTTCATCGCCTTCGCGGTCACCTGGGCCTGCATGGGCCTGATCCAGCTCTTCGCCCGGGACCCGACGGCCCGGTCGGTCAAGGTTTAGCTCATGAGCTTCCTCGCCATCGAAAACCTGCGCAAGAGCTACGGCGCCAACCTGGTCGTCCAGCACTTCGACCTCGACGTGCAGCCCGGCGAGTTCGTCTCCTTCCTGGGTCCATCTGGCTGCGGCAAGACGACGACCTTGCGCATGATCGCGGGCTTCGAGACCGCGACCGCCGGCACGATCCGCATCGAGGGGCGGGACGTCACGCATCTGCCGCCCAATGCGCGCAATGTCGGCATGGTGTTCCAGAACTACGCCCTGTTCCCCAACATGACGGTGGCGCAGAACGTCGCCTTCGGGCTCAAGGTCGCCAAGCGAAGCGCCGCCGACACCCGAGTGCGGGTGAGCGAGATGCTCGACGTGGTGAAACTGGCCAACCTCGCCGACCGCTACCCCTACCAGATCTCGGGAGGACAACAGCAGCGGGTGGCCCTGGCCCGCGCTCTGGCGACCTCGCCGAAGCTTCTGCTGCTCGACGAGCCGCTGTCGGCGCTCGACGCCAAGGTTCGCGTAGCCCTGCGCGACGAACTCAAGGCGCTGCAACGCACCTTGGGGATCACCACGGTCTTCGTCACGCACGACCAGGAGGAAGCCCTCTCGATGTCGGACCGGATCGTGGTCATGAGCGAGGGCCGCATCGAACAGCTCGGCACGCCGTTCGAGATCTACAACCGGCCGAAGACCCGTTTCGTCGCCTCCTTCATCGGAACCCTGAACATCCTGAAGGTGCAGGTCGTTGACGCCTTGCAGGGTGCGATCCGGATCGACGGGCAGGAGGCCCGCGTCGGCCGGCAGATCGCGGCCGCCAACGGCGCCGATTATGCGGTGGCGCTGCGACCCGAGGCGGTCTCGCTCCAGAACCCCGGAAACGGCTGCAACCGGGTTCGCGGCACGATCGAGGACGTGGCCTTCCTCGGCGCCGTGGTCCGCATCAAGGTCGGGGTGGGAGGCAGCCGGATCATGCTCGATCGGTTCAACAGCCCCGGCCTTCCCCCGCCGGTGCCGGGCGAGAGCGTGACGCTCCACTTCTCCCCCGAGGACCTCGTGCCGCTCGAGGCCGCCGCTGTCGCCTGATGGGCTGCCCCTGGGCGGACGCTTGCCAAGCCGATCTCGACACAGCAGGGTCGGGCCCTTGCCAACGATAGCGGGACCACCATGCAGGACCTGACACTCGACCATGCCCGAACGATCGTCGATGCCGCCCTGGCCAAGGGTAGGGAGAAGAGCTTCAAGCCCCTCGCGGTCGCGGTGCTCGATGCCCGCGGTGTGCTGAAAGCCTTCGCGGCCCAGGACGGAACGAGTTTGAAGCGGGCCGAGATCGCCATGGGCAAAGCCGGGGGCGCCCTGGCCTTGGGCATGGGATCGAGGGCGATCGCCAAAGCGGCCGCCGAGCGGCCGAGCTTCGTCGCTGCCGTCACCCATGTCGTAGGCGGCTCGCTGGTCCCGGTGCCCGGCGGCGTCCTGATCAAGAGCCAGGGCGCCGTCATCGGAGCGGTCGGCATCTCGGGCGACCTCAGCGACAACGACGAGATCTGCGCTCTTGCGGGAATCGAAGCCGCAGGGCTCGTGGCCGACCCCGGCCAGGACTGAGCGGGTCGGTACCCAGCTTCACCCTGCTACACGCGCTGCTCCGCCTCTCGCCATGACGAACGCCAAGCAGCCCGCGTGGCGAAAGTCTGAGCGTGACGCCGATCCTTGGGAGGCTGGCGGGAAAGCTGGACGTTCAAGCCAGCCCGTTCTCCTTGAACCACGCCTGTGCCTTTCCCCAAGCGTCTTTGGCGGCTTCGGGCCGGTAACTCGGACGATAGTCGGCGAAGAAACCGTGCGGCGCATCGGGGTAGACGACGATCTCGCTTTTCGTGCCCTTCAGCTCCGCCTGCATTTCGGCGATCAAGTCCGGCGGGATGTTGTCGTCGTGTCCGCCGTAGAGGCCCAGGACGGGCACGGTCACGTCATGGCCGAAGTCGAGAGGGTTCGCAGGCTTGATGGCGCTCGGTGGCGAGGCCTTGCCGCCGAGGATCCCGTAGAACGCCACGGCCGCCTTGAGCTGCGGGTCGTGGCGGGCGTAGAGCCAGATCATGCGGCCGCCCCAGCAGAAGCCGGTCGCGCCGACCCGGGTGGTGTCGGCCTTGCCGGTCGATTTGGCGAAGGCGACCGTCGCGTCGAGGTCTCCCATCGCCTGGGCGTCCGGAACCTTGGGCACGATGTCGGTGATGATGGTCTTCACATCGGCGTGCAGCGGATCGCCCTGGCGCGCGAAGAGTTCCGGCGCGATCGCGAAATAGCCGAGCTTGGCATAGCGGCGGCATATGTCCTTGATATATTCGTGAACGCCGAAGATCTCCTCGATCACCACCATGGTGGGGAAAGGTCCGGCACCGTCCGGCATAGCCCGGTAGGCCGGCATCTCGCCGTCGCCGGTCGGCACCTTCACCTCGCCGGCCACGAGCCCGTCGGCCGGTGTGGTGATGACCTGTGCCATGACGGGATCGGCCGCGAGCGCGAAGCCGACCCCGAGACCCGCCAGCAGGAAGGTGCGCCGCGCAGGCGCGTGGCCGGGCTCCTCGGGTGGCAACTGGTCGGGATGTTGGGGCTGGTCGTTGCGCAGCATATTGGCCGCCTCCGCCTGAGATGAGCAGCCACGATAGGGCATTCTCGGTCTCGATTCGAGCGTCCGTTGCGAGACCCGTCGCCTCAGGCGGCGTGGCGATCCGGCGCCTCGCGCTCCGTTACGAGAACGCAGCGGCCCTTGCCGCCTGACTTCGCCCGGTAAAGCGCCGCATCCGCCGACGCGAGCAGGTCGTCGACGGTCGACTGCGGCGTCGCGCAGGCGATGCCGATGCTCACGCCGACATGGATCTCGACCCCCGGCTTGATCTCGAACGGATGGTCGATCGCCCCCACGACCGCCTCGCCTATCGCGGCCGCCGCGGTCGCGTCGAAGCCTGGCGCCAGAACAATGAACTCGTCGCCACCAAAACGTCCCAGACGGCACGTTTCGGGGATCGTGGCGACAAATCGATCTGCGGCCTGCCGGAGCAACGCGTCTCCGACCGCGTGTCCAAAACCGTCATTGACACCCTTGAAACCGTCGAGATCCATGTAGAGCAGGGCGAAGGTCCCATCTGGGCACCTGTCGCGCTGCAGGCCTTGAGACAACGCTGCCCTCAATCCATCACGGTTCAGCGTGCCGGTCAGGCTATCATGCGTGGCGCGTCTCTCGCTGTCCCGCTCGGCCAGAAGAACGACGACGTAGGCTCGGCTGAGACGATGAACCGTGGCGACCATGCCGATGATGAAGAGGGGGCACTGGAGGACGGACAAGAGCATCCAGGGGTGTCCAAGGAACGGAAGTACGAATTGAAGCGGGATGTCGCAAAGCATGATCTGCGCGATCGCAAAGCGCGGCGCTCCGCTATTGCGCGTCGCCATCCCGCTCGTGATGCCCATCATGGTGGTGGGTGCCAGGAATTGCAGCACGGGGTCTCCGCTCGCAAGGCACATGGCGGTGCCGAATCCGATGACGCCGGACCAGCACAGGCCACACAGAAGAAAGATGTTGGTGGGCGTCGGCCTGCCCCGACGGACGGCGCCATGGCTCATCACCAGGAGCGAAATTCGAAACGCGACGGCTGCGACATCGACCGCGAGCAGCATCGTGAAGAAGACGGTCGGGTGCAGGATGACCGCTACCGTGTTGACCGCCGTGTTGACGACCGCGCCGAATACGAGGGGCGTTGCCGACGCGAAGAAGCCTGAAATGAGCCGGATCCGAATATCCTGCGGCACGTCGGCGCCCGGATCGGTCAGCCAGCGGATAGCACGCCACGTCGGAAGCGTGTAGGGCGATAGGGGTTCTGACATCGCGGCGTTCCGCCATCGGTCGCCAAGTCGGCGACGCCACGATGCAGGCGCCTTCTTAAGACCCCGATAAAGCCATCGGCCCGCAGCTTCGCGCTCCCCGAAGGTCTCCAGAAACAACCACGGAACGAGAGCCGGCTATGGTGCCGGTGTTCGGTCCGCTACCGCCCTCCAGGCCCAGGGGCGGCGCGTGTCGGCCGGCCGTTCCGTCCCGCCGTGGCCCGGCTGGTAGAACTCCGTCATGAACGGGGTGTTGCCGCTCTCCAGCGCCCGAAGCGTCGGCTCGTTTTCGATCGCGAAAGCGTCGAAGCCGCAGCGCCGCATCAGCTGCAACTGGTCCCATAGCACGTCGCCGACAGCGCGGATCTCGCCCTTGAAGGCATGCTGGCCGCGCAGCATCGCGGCTTTGGAAAAAGCCCGTCCATCGCCGAACTTCGGGAACGCCAGAGCGATCAGCGACAGCCGATCGAGGTCCGGCAGGATGGCATCGATCATCTCGCCGGCTTCGAGCCTGACGCCGAGCGAGGCATTGATGCCTCCGCGATCCTCGCCGAGCGCCAGCCACGCCTTGAGCGAGAGGATGGACGGGCCATCG
This sequence comes from uncultured Lichenihabitans sp., assembly GCA_964252585.1. GTDB lineage: Bacteria > Pseudomonadota > Alphaproteobacteria > Rhizobiales > Beijerinckiaceae > Lichenihabitans. The sequence goes on from CAXUOD010000168.1 coordinate 4,642, forward strand.
CCCGACACCTCGTCGTCCGCGAGCATGCGCCAAGCGTCGTCGACGAAAGCACCGTTCTTGTAGAGCCGCATCAGATGTCCTGTCCGGCGCTGAGAATGCCGAGGTGGATCCCGCACTCCGTCTTGCCCTTGCCCCTCCAACGTCCGGCACGCGGATCTTCGCCCGGCCGGACCGGCGACGTGCAGGGAATGCAGCCGATCGAGGGATAGTTCTTGGCCACCATGCGGTGACGCGGAAGGTCGTGGCGATCGAGATAGGCCAACAGCTCGCTCGCGTCCCATCCCGCCAAGGGGTTGATCTTCACGCGCTCGCCTTCCGCCTCGAACAGCGGCAGCGAAGCCCGCGTGCCGCTCTGGAACCGCTTGCGACCGGTGATCCAGGCGTCGTAGCCCTCGATCGCATGCGCCAGCGGTTTGACCTTGCGGATGTCGCAGCAGGCATCCGGGTCGCTCGACCAGAGGAAACCCTCCGGATCGAGTGTCGCGAGATCCTCCCCAGATGGCTGGACGCCGCGGACGTCGGTCAGGCCGAGCAGGGCGACGAGTTCGTCGCGATACGCCAGGGTCTCGGGGAACAGGTGGCCGGTGTCGACGAAGATCACCGGCGTCGCCCGGTCGACCTGCGCCACCATGTGCAGCAGCACGGCGGAATCGGCGCCGAAGCTCGACACCAGGGCGATGCGTCCGGGGTAGAGGTCGCGGATCGCGAGGCGCAGAAGGGCACCCGCATCCATGGCGGCGAAACGCTGACCGAACCGCGATGCCGCGACCTGGTCGCCGAACAGCGTCACATCGTGCACGCTCATGGATCAGATCCCTTCGCCTACATTCCGCTCGTAGAGGGCCTTCTTGAACGGCGCCATGCCGACGCGGCGGTAGGCGGCGAGGAAGTCCTCCTCCGACCCCGTCCGCAGCTCCAGATAGGTGTCGACCACGGTTTCGACGGCATCGACCACGTCCTCGGTCGAGAAGCCCGGACCGGTGAGGTCGCCCAAGGTGGCTCGCTCGTCGCCCGAGCCGCCCAGCGTGATCTGGTAGGTTTCCTCGCCCTTCCGGTCGAGGCCCAGGATCCCGATATGGCCGACGTGGTGGTGTCCACAGGCGTTGATGCAGCCCGAGATCTTGATCTTCAGGTCTCCGATCTCGTCGGCCCGGGCGCCTTCGCCGAAGCGCTCCGAGATGCGCTGCGCCACGGGGATCGAACGGGCGGTCGCGAGAGCGCAATAGTCGAGCCCTGGGCAGGCGATGATGTCGGTGACGAGGCCGGCATTGGGGGTCGCGAGCTTCGCGCGGTCGAGCGCGTCGTAGAGGGCCGGCAGGTCGTCGAGCGCGACATCGGTGAGCACCAGGTTCTGCTCGTGCGACACCCGCAGTTCGCCAAAGGAATAGCGGTCGGCAAGATCGGCCAGAAGGTCCATCTGGTCGGCCGAGGCATCGCCCGGGACCCCCCCGATGGGCTTCAGCGAGATCGTCACAATGCCGTAGCCGGCGACGCGATGGGGCGCGACGTTGTGGGCGACGAAGCGCGCGAAGCGGGTGTCGGCGGCACTGCGCGTCTCCACGGCCTCGGACCTGACCTGGCGGCTTTCGTGCGCCGGCGACGCGAAATAGGCCCGAATTCGTTCGACGTCGTCGGACGGCAGCGTCAAGCCCTTGGGTCCCTTGGCGAACTCCGCTTCGACGGCCTCCCGCATGGGCTCGGCGCCCTTTTCGTGCACCAGGATCTTGATGCGGGCCTTGTACTTGTTGTCGCGCCGGCCTTCGAGATTGTAGACCCGCACGATGGCGTCGACATAGGCGAGCAGGTCCGCCTCGGGCAGGAAGTCACGGATCTTGAACCCGATCATCGGCGTGCGGCCGAGGCCACCGCCGACATAGACCTTGAACCCCAAGGCCCCTGCCGCATCCTTCACGACCTGCAAGCCGATGTCGTGCGCCTGGATCACGGCCCGGTCGCGCTCGGCACCCGTGACCGCGATCTTGAACTTGCGCGGCAGGAAGGAATATTCCGGGTGGAGCGACGACCATTGCCGCAGGATCTCGGCATAGGGGCGCGGGTCCGCGACTTCGTCGGCGGCAGCGCCGGCAAAATGATCGGCCGTCACGTTGCGGATGCAGTTCCCCGACGTCTGGATGGCGTGCATCTCGACCGTGGCGAGATCGGCGAGGATGTCGGGGCAGTCGGAGAGCGCCGGCCAATTGAACTGGATGTTCTGCCGGGTCGTGAAATGCCCGTATCCCCGATCGTAGCGGCGCGCCACATGGGCCAGCATGCGCATCTGCTTCGCCCGCAGCGATCCGTAAGGGATCGCGATCCGCAGCATATAGGCGTGGAGCTGCAGGTAGACGCCGTTCATCAGCCGATGCAGCTTGAACTGGTCCTCGGTCAGGTCGCCCGCCAGGCGTCGGGCCGTCTGGTCCCGGAACTGCGCGACCCGTTCCGCCACGAACTCGGCGTCGAACTCGTCATACCGATACATGGTCGTCCTCCTGGACGGCGGGCGGGGTGGAGCCTGGCTTGGTGAAGGCGGGAAAGATCGTCGGGCCACGCGCCCGGATGGCTTCGCGCAGCTTGGTCGGAACGATGCTGCCGGCCTGGGTCGTCACGTCTATCGCATTGAGGTCGAGGATGAGATTGCGGGCTTCGGCGGCCCGCCCGGCCTCGAGCCCGAGAGCCGATGCGGCCTTGTCGTCGAAGACCCGCGCATGATCCAGCCGTTCGGTCCACTGACCGGCATCACCGAGGAAAACGACCACGCCGTCCGACAGGCGATTGGCGGTAATGACTTGGCCCATGACGGATCTCTTCGGCTCTCGGTCAGGTCGGGCGGTGTCGCACGCGGCGGGTGCGCAGGCGTCGGCCCGTATCAGCGCGACATATAGTATTTCCCAGGAAGATTACGACAAATAAAATAATCCACACGAGAAAGATGTTGTTTCACCCGCGCTCGAAATGAAGCGGCGCCGCGATCGTCGGCGCCGTTGGATGAAAGCTTCCGCTCGGATCAGTGTGCGGCGGCTGTCGAGGCACCGATGCCGGTTTCGGAGCGGACGAATTGCGCCTCGAAGGCAGCACGTTCACGCTGCGCCTGTTGGCTTTTGTCCAATGTCGAGACGAGCCAGATGCCGATGAACGCCAGCGGCATCGAGAACAGCGCCGGGTTATCGTAGGGGAAGATCGCGTCGTGGTTGCCGAACGTCGTCACCCAAACGGCCTTGCTGAGCACCACCATCACGACCGCACTGACGAGACCGAGAAACCCGCCGACCACGGCACCTCGCGTCGTGGTGCCGCCCCACATGATCGACATGAGCAGGACGGGGAAGTTGCAACTCGCCGCGACCGCGAAGGCGAGTCCCACCATAAAAGCCACGTTCTGCTTCTGGAACACGTAGCCGAGAACGATGGCCACGATGCCGACCGCGACGGCGGCCATCTTGGAGATGAGTACTTCCTTGTGTTCGGACGCATGCCCGCGGGCGATGACGGACGCATAAAGGTCGTGGCTGACGGCGCTCGCGGCCGCGAGCGTGAGGCCCGCCACCACGGCCAGGATCGTGGCGAAGGCGACCGCCGCGATGAAACCGTAGAAGAAGGACCCGCCCAGCGCATTCGACAGGTGCAGCGCCGGCATGTTGCCGCCGCCGATGAGGTCGGTCAGCTTGTTGTAGCTGCCGTCGGCCGCGACTTTGTAGAAGCCTTTCTCCGGCATCAGGAACGTGATGGCGCCGAAGCCGATCACGAAGGTCAGGACATAGAAGTAGCCGATCAGTCCCGTCGCATAGAACACCGATTTCCGAGCCGCCTTGGCGTCCTTGACGGTGAAGAACCGCATCAGGATGTGGGGCAGCCCCGCAGTGCCGAACATCAGTGCGAGGCCCAGTGAAACGGTCGAGACGGGGTTGCTCACGAAGCCGCCAGGACCGAGGATCGCCGCGCCCTTCGGCTGGATCTTGACGGCGTCCGCGATCAGCGCATTCGGGTTAAAGCCGTAATGCCAGAGCACGCCGAGGGCCATGATCGTGGCGCCGACGAGCAGCAGGCAGGCTTTGATGACCTGCACCCAGGTCGTGGCCTTCATGCCGCCGTAGGCCACGTAGACGATCATCAGGATACCCACCACGATGACGGCGTATCCGTAGTCGAGCCCGAAGAGCAGTTGGATGAGCTGTCCGGCACCGACCATTTGCGCGATGAGGTAGAATGCCACGACGGTCAGGGTGCCGATCGCCGACAGGATTCGGATCGGGGTCTGCTTCAGTCGGAACGACGCGACGTCGGCGAATGTATAGCGGCCGAGGTTGCGCAATCGCTCCGCGATGAGGAACAGGACGATCGGCCAGCCGACCAGGAAGCCGATCGAATAGATCAGGCCATCGAAGCCGGACGTAAACACCAGGGCCGAGATGCCGAGGAAGGAGGCGGCCGACATATAGTCGCCGGCGATCGCAAGGGCATTCTGAAAGGGCGAGACGGCTCCGCCTGCTGCATAGAAGTCGGACGCCGATTTTGTGGCCTGCGCGGCCCTGTAGGTGATGGCCAGGGTCAGGGCGACGAAGACGAAGAAGATCACGATCGCGGGAGTGTTGACGGCGTTCTTCTGGACGACGCCGAGATCGGGACCGGCCGCAAAGGCGGTCGCCGTCGACAGGGCGAGCGCGGCTGCCGACGTCAGCGGGGTTGGGAGAGCGACCCGCATCAGACCAGATCCTTGTTGAGCCGCGAGGTCAGGTCGTCGAACCGGCTATTGGCTCGTGCGACATAGATCCCGGTCAGAATGAAGGCGAAGGCGATGACGGCGAGGCCGAGCAGGATGCCCCAGGAGATGCTGCTGTCGCCGATCGTGCTCGACATGGCGCCCTTGCCGAACGCGACCATGAAAATGAAGGCCAGGTAGACCACGAGCATGACGCCCGACATGGTCCAGGCGAAGCTCGTCCTCTCCCGCACCAGATCCTTGAAGTTCTGATCGTTGACGATCCCGTCGATCGTCGTCTGCGAATTGCTCTGCCTGTCGAGCATCCCTCACCCTCCCTGTATCGTCGTGGCGAGGGTTTGCCCAGGCGTAAGCTTTGGCGTTTGAAGCGGCCTTCGGACCTCGGGGTCGAGCTCACTGGAGGTACGCTGGAGCGATACCGCTTCGATGCACAGGCCGCCGAAGGGCAAGTCGGCCGACTCACTCCCTCTGTCGATTTTTTCGTGGTGGCGCTTCGCTCCACAACTGTATCGAGAATATGGGCTTAAGCTCTTTGTCGCAAGGAGATTCCCACGAACGCTTGTAGCGCGCTGCCGGAGCGCCACTCGGTGCTGTTCCTACCCTCGATATCAATCGCGTTAACCAAGCTTCCACCGTAAGCTGGTCGCAAGGTGATAATTTACCGAATGGTAACCTTACGATGCATGGCTGGGAGCGGAGCATGGGTGCGAACCTGACGTTGAGAGGTATCTGCCTGGCAACCCTGATTTTGGGGGCCGGCCCGGCCTGGTCCGGCGGAGCAGGGGGGCACGGCGTCTTCATCGGGAACGGCGCAGGCTTCCACGGTGGCGGAGCCTTCAGGGCCGGCGGTTTCCACGGTGGAATAACCCGCGGGTTTCATCCCCTGCCTCCGATTACCGGCACCATCCACGAGCGCGGCGGTCAGCCCTACATGACGGCCTACGGCCATGCCAACACGGCTTTCGTCTCGCCCGGCTTCCACCGATCGGGTGTCTACGATGTCGGCCGGGCCCAGTCGGCGGGTTACGGGCAACGGCAAAACTGGGCCGGCTATGGCCAGCAGCAGAACTGGGCGGGTTACGGCGGCCGCGAGCGGATGGCGGGATACGCCGACGGTTTCGGCCGCGACCGCTTCGGGCGCGAGCGCATCGACCGGCGTGTGGACCGGGAGAGGCTCCGCTTCGCCGAAGTGAGACGCGCTCGCGGCTTAGGCTACGGCGGGTACGGCGGTAGCGGTTACGATTCCGGAGACTACGACGGCGGCGACGTCGGCAGCTATCCGGCTGCCGGAACCTACGGCAGTTCCGGGTCCTCTGCGGACGCCGGAACTTACGGCAGCGCCGGACCCTACCCGGCGCCGGGCGTCTACGAGAGCGAGCTCAGTGGGTCGGGTTACCGCTACAGGTCGGAAACGCCGCTCGCCGCCCGTTACGCCGAGGCGCCGCTCGCACCCAGCCCCTACGGCGGCTTCGATGCCGGGAACAGCTATGCAGACGCGGCATCCAGGGACGTCGCCCCGGGTTCCGGCCCGCGGATCATCCACGTGAGCGAGGGGACAGGATCCTGCACGTGTGACCGGTCGGCCCGGACGACACCGCTGGTCTACCGCTATGGGGTCGGCACGGCCTATTGAGCCGCGTCAGCGCGCGTGGGGGCGTCGCGCCACCATCAGCGCGACCGCACAGGCGTTCGAGACGTTCAGGCTTTTGATCGCCCCGGGCATGTCGAGCCGCGCCGTGGCGTCGCAGCGTTCGCGTGTCAAGCGCCGCAGTCCTTGACCTTCGGCACCGAGCACGAGGGCCAAAGGAGGGACCAGGGTCATCGTTTCGAGCGAGGCCTCGCCCGCCGAATCGAGCCCGACCCGGAGAAAGCCCCGGTCGCCGAGCTTGTCGAGCGCACGCGCAAGATTGACCACCAGGCACACGGGCACGTGTTCGAGTCCGCCCGAGGCCGCCTTTGCCAGTGTGCCGGACAGGTCCGGCGCGTGGCGGTCCGTCATGATCAGGGCTCTGACCTCGAACGCCGCCGCGGTCCGCAGGATGGCGCCGACGTTGTGCGGGTCAGTGATCTGGTCGAGCACCAGGACCACACCGTCGTCCGGCACGTCGTCGAGCTCGACGGGTTCCAAGCGCCGCGCTTCGAGCAGCAATCCCTGGTGGACGGCATCGCGCGGCACCCGGGCCGAGATGGCCTCGCCCGGGACGATGGCGACCGAAACGTGGCGCTCCGCCGCGAGCCCGGCGA
>CAXUOD010000169.1:0-10233 GCA_964252585.1 uncultured Lichenihabitans sp.
GTCTCCGGCCGGCGACGAACACGTCACTGGGATCGACGATACCGGTGAGCCAAGCGGCACAGTTGAGCAGGCGGTTCTGCTCCTGCATGCGTCTCGTCAAGGCGACGCCCGGCGTCAGCACCGTGCTGACGCCGCCGTTCACAACGCGATACGAACTGAATCTCCGCTGAGCCGCGGCGAAGTCCTCGGGCGAGAACGACGCGACGGGACCCCTCGGGTGGTCCATCAGGTACCGGCCGACCTGATCGTGCCCGTTGCCGACGCCGCACGTCAGCACCTTGTTCGAGGCCAGGAGGAGCCGGGCGTTTTCGATGCCGCCCGCGCAGAGCACGGTCGCCTGCGCCGACACGGATCGAACCAATCCATCCCGGCCCCTGACCTCGACGCCGGTGCTGGCCGTGCCCTCCGGGTTCGTGTCGACGTGGATGACCGTGGCGTTCAGGAGGCAGCGTACGCCTGGGATCCCCGATACGTCCGCGCGGATCCCGAATCGCATGAAATCCGCCGGACGGGCAGCATCGCGGCTGTAGGACCAGAGATAGTCGCGGAGCGGGCCCCCATCGAAGCGCACAGCCGACGAACCATCGAGAACGCAGGCGATGAATGCGGGATCGACGTTGTCGACGACCCTGGCCCCGAGGTGGCTCAGCGTTCGCCCGAAGCAGCGCGCGATCTCGTCGCGACCGATCGGCCAACCCGATCCCGGCACCCAGGATCGTGATTCGAAATCGATCTCGTCGAGCGCCGCGATCCGGCCCGACCAGATGCGTGACGTCCCGCCAAGGCCTCGCGAGCGGACGAGGGACTGGTCCGCGACCCGTGGATGACCGACGCTTTCCACTTGGTTGAGGCTTTCGGCGAAAGGGCTCGGGCGCCGACCGCCGCTTTCGAGCACGAGCACGTCGATACGGGCGCGCGCAAGTTCGGCGGCGAGGGTCAGCCCCACCGGACCCGATCCGACGATGCACACGGCCGCTTCGAACCGTGTGCCGGCCGTGAAGGTCTCAAGTTCCTCGATCCTCATCGCTGTCCCCTCCCTTCCGTCGGTGAGAAGCGCGCCGCCCCGAACGCCTCGACACCGACAGGCCATCGCAGACGCGGCGAAGAAGTCTGGTCCAGGCCGAACACAGCCTCTCGGCCGCGCCGGACATTCCACGCCTCACGCCGTGTCGGTTCGACCGCCTCACGAATCGAAGAGGGTCCGATGAATTGCTCCCGGTCCGGATCGAACGGAAGCCGGGCCGCTCGACGGCGCTGCAGAACCGCGGACATGATTCGGACGTTCGAGACGATTGATCGCCGTCGGAGGCGATGGATCCCCGACAGCCTTCGACGCGACGATGGAAGGGAAGGGGCGGACCGGCGCTTCGAGCGTTCACTTGGTCGGGGTCCGCGCCGCTCCGGTCGAGCGGGCCGCCGCCAACCGCGGGACGTGCCCGTGTTGGAGAGCACGGCCTCGACTCCCGCCATCACGGCAGGCCGGGTAAAGGGAATAACGCGACGCCGACGCTGGGCACCCAAGCGTCAGCCACCCATCATCAAAATTTGCCATCTTGCCGCAACCTGTAAATAATGCTTAAAACGTCTTAAATCGTAAGGTCAAGACATACTTATGTATGAGAGGACAACATATTGAAAAGAGTTTTAATTGTCGGCGCTGGACTCTCGGGTGCCGTCCACGCACGAGAGCTTGCGGACGCGGGCCACCGTGTCGATGTTATCGACAAGCGGAGTCATATCGGAGGTAACTGCTACGACTATGTGCACAGATCTGGCACGATGATTCATCGATATGGGCCCCATTTATTTCATACATCAAATACGAGAGTTGTCGAATGGCTTTCCAGATTCACTGAATGGACTCCGTATACGCATAGGGTGAGTGCCCGACTGCCTGACGGGAGATGTGTACCGATGCCAATCAATCTCGATACTGTCAATGCGGTTTTTGGGAAGAACTTCTCGACTCCAGACGATGTGTCCGCCGAGTTGGCCGCACGGGCGATCGTCCGCCACCCCATCTCGAACGCGGAGGATCACCTCTATGCGACGATCGGACCGGAACTGACGAACCTTTTCTTTCGACCTTACACCAGGAAGATGTGGGGTATGGAACTCTCTCAAACCTCGGCCTCGATCGTCCAAAGGCTGAAGATCAGAAACAACACGGACAGCCGCTATTTCCCCGATGACGTTTTTCAGGCATTGCCAAAGCAAGGCTACACGGCAATGTTCGGAACATTGTTGAATCACAAAAATATAAGTATCACATTGAACTGCGCCTATCATCCAGGAATGGAAGCATCCTACGACGGCTGTTTCAACAGCATGCCGATCGACGAGCATTTCGATTTCGTGTTTGGGGAATTACCGTATCGCTCGATCAAGTTCCACCTCATCGAGTGCCCGCGCGACGGTTCCGCTTCGCATACGACACTCAACTACACGGATGATGGACCGTTCACCAGGGAGACCTTGTGGCATAACATCGCCGGCCTCGATGTCGATCCCTCAAGCTCGACCATAGCGACCATCGAGGAGCCTTGCGATTATAAGGAAAATTGCATGGAAAGGTATTATCCTGTCCAGACATCCGACAATCGGCATGGCATTACATACAAGAAGTACAAGAGCCTTTCTGAGAAAATGGGTCGGATGCAATTCATCGGACGATGCGGAACTTACCAGTACTTGGACATGCATCAGGTTGTCAATCAAGCCCTCGTGAGCTCTCAGAAGTGGCTGGAGTCGTAAGATGACGGAGACGAACCACCCGCGACTGCTCGCTGTCGTTCGATGCGGCGACCATAGCCTTCACAAACAATGGGCGGTGGGCAGCCCGATGTTCCACATCGCCGTCAGTTACTTCGGAAGTGACCTCACTCGGGAATTTCCAGAAGCCACTTACATTCATCGGAAGGTCGGCGGAAAATGGGATGGCATATACTCCTTTTTCGAGCAGTTCCCAGAAACGTTGAGCTCATACGATTTTTTTTGGTTCCCGGATGACGACATATCGGCATCCGCCGCTCAGATCGAGGCGTTGATCCTCGCCGGAGTCAGACATGAACTCGACTTGTTTCAGCCGTCGCTGGACGACATGTCGTATTATTCACACTTGATAACCTTGCATCATCCCAGCTTCGTCATGCGGTATACGAATTTCGTCGAGATCATGGTGCCGGTGCTCAGCCGGCGCCTCCTCGTCGAGGCGCTGCCGACGATGAGAGACACGAAGAGTGGGTTCGGTCTGGATTTCCTGTGGCCTCAGATGGCAGGAGCGCTGGATGAAAGCCCTGCCGTTCCCCGCGTCGCGATCGTGGACGCGGTGCGGGTGCGCCATACGCGTCCCGTGGGGGGAAGCCTGCATGCTTTCATCGAGAAGACGGGCTGTCGATCGAGCCGTGAAGAGTTGTCCAGCGTCATGACGTCGTTGGACATGCCGCTGACCTCCCAGATCAGCGGCATTCCGATCCCGCGGGTGCGAAATTCGTCCGGCCTGCTGCGCAATGGAAAGGTGATATCCAGCCTTTCCATGGCGGTGAGAACCTTGTTCGACCTGATACTGTTTGGGAGAAACAAGGTGCAGCCGTTCAGCTTCGTCCGGATCGTGAGGCATGCGTTCAAGGTGCTGGATGCCAGTCTGGACAGCAATCGCAAGCCCCCCAGCCTCGCTTCGAACAGCGGCTGATGAGGTCCAAGGCCAATCCAGGTGAGATCGAGGTCGACCGGTTCTCCGCCCGATGACGGCCCCTCCGCGGGACAGGCGCCGCCTGATCGACGTCACCGGAAGCGCTCGGGTTTTCCTGACCCCTTCCGCTTCGGTGAACCCGACGGGCTCCAGGTCCGCCATGGACTTCGACTTGCGCGTTCGGTGACGGTGCGTCGCCGCTCAACCGTTGCGGGCGAGTCGGGCGAGTCGGGCGGGAAAGGAGCGCGAAGGAGCCGCCTCATCTCTTGGATGGTTATCGGACGCGCAGGCGTAGCCGGCCGGCATGGCCTGCGGCCGCGCGCAAGCCAGGGCGGCGAACACGAAGAACGGCAGGCCGAGGTCGACCAGCGCGCCCGAGATCGAGGCTGAGATCAGCAGCCAGATGCAAGCCATGCGGGCTGCAGCCTGCGCCCGGACGACACTCTCATCCCCGGATGGAGTGCCCGTTCTGGCCAGCGCGGTCCCGAGAAAGGCCGCGTAGACGGCGCCTCCGACGAGGCCGAGGTTGGCCAGGACCGCCAGAACGAAACTGGACGTCCGGACGCCCCCGATGCCGGTGCCGATGCCTCCCGTGTCGAAGATGGTCTTCAAAGCCTGCTGGTTGAGCAGGCTGCGGTCGATGCCGGACTGGCTCGACGACTTGCTGAGCACCGTGGCGTCGAAGTATTCATACAGAGACTGCGCTGTCGGGGGATGAAGCAGGATGCCGGAGAGGCAGCATCCGAGCAGGAGGGGGCCGATGACCGTCACGACGAGGTCGCGCGTCGACGCCCGGTTCTGAACGATGGCCCACGCGCTCGTCCCGTAGAGGACCGCTGCGCCCGCTGCCAGGCCGACATAGGCGGTCGACGAGGTCGACAGGATGAGCAGCGCCAGCGTGGAGAGAGCGAGGGTCAGCGACAGCCGGGGGCGGAGGTTGACCAGCCAGGATTTCGCGCAGAACCCCAGGACGCCGAGTGTCGCGCCCGCGAAAGCCGACGCTTCCGTGAAGGAGCCGATGATGCGCTTCAGGCTCGTCGTCTCGTCATCGATGTAGATGACATATTTGGCGTTCCTGACGACGTCCATCAGGCTCGTCGTCCCCGTGTAGTAGGTTCCGAGATCGACAAGTGCGAAGGCAACGTCGCAACCGCAGTAGACCAGCAAGGCGCGATGAAGGGTGCGGAAGCCGTGCGGCGTGCCGGCGATGGCGAGACAGGCGAGAAAGCAGACCAGATCGCCGGTGAGGTAGATGGATTGCGAGATGTTGCCGGTCGTTGGCCCGAAGGGGACCTGTCCGCCCGTGTCCCCGTAGCCCGAGGTGCCGATCGCGTTGACCATGAAGGCCGTGGCGAGAAGGCGGGGGACGAAGACGGCGGCGAGGACGCCATAGGCCCATGTGCACAGGAGCCAGAAACCGGGAGCCGGAAAGCGCAGGCCGGCCATGCAACGCCGCAGGCAGGCCGCGTCGGCCGCCACCGACAAGCCGAGCGTCGCGAGCAGAACCTGCGCGGGCTGTATGCTGCCGACCCCCGGCGCGTTCACGGCCGCCGCGGCTCCGAGCAGGGTCGAGGGCACGAACAGGCGGACCGCGAGGTCTTTCCCGTTGTAGAGGGCCAGAATCGACAGGATGAGTGCCACAACACCGACGATCTCGATCGGCATCACATCCGGCCTCGGGAGAGTGACATACGGTGTTGGCCCTCTCGCGACGGCAGCACGGGGAACAGTCGAGCGGCTTGGCCAGGACCGAGCGTTCGGAACCAGGCGGACCGCCTGGTTTCCTGATCTTCCGCCGTTGCGGCGTCGCGGCGCTCGGAGCATCCGCGGCGCCCGCCGTCTTCTGCCCGACCGGACCCGTTCGAGATGATACTATTCAAACGTAAGCTTCCGCTTCGTGGCGAGCGATCCTGTCGCGCACGCCGTCCGACGACCAGGCTGGCCCCTCCAGCAGCGACTTGATGCGTTGCTGGGCCATGTATCTCGTCGCGCGGAGCATGCGGAAGGGTCGGTGGAAGCGGCGCAACTCGGGGTGCGCTTCGACCACCCTGCGATAGGGCGCATGCCAAGCCTCGCCCCACGGCTGGAAAGCACCGTTCCACGGCCGGGGATTCGACATGAAGTGGTACACGATCGGGTCGATCAGATCTTCAAAGCCGCAGCCCAGAAAGAAGATCGGAAAGTTCCATCGATAGGACATCGGAACGTAGTCCTTTCCGAAGACGAGATTTAGCGCATCCTGATCGGGAAACTTCAGAGCGTGGTCATGAGTGGCCGAGACGGCGAGGGCCGCTAGGCTGATCGCTCCCCAATCCCGGAGGTTGAAACGAAGAACGCCAGAGTTGCAATAGCGCGGCAGAGCATCGGGCGGCAGACCGATGGATCGGAAATAGGCCCGGCGCTTGCCCCATTCTCGGCTGGGTGCCTCGATCATGATCGACATCGGGTCACGGGCTGCAAGGAAGCGCCCCGGCTCCAGCGGAACTGCCAGCAGCGGTTCAAGCGAACCGTTGATCTGGGTATCTCCATCGAGGTAGACGACACTATCGTATTTGGCTTCGAGAAGACGGGACAGATAGAAGCGCGCGAACATGATGGGCATGCCGTCGATGGCTTCGGACGGCATGCTGACGAGATCGATGCCGTGGGATGCACAGATCTCCCGATAGAGCGCCACCGTCCGGGTGCTTTTGCCGATGCAGAAGATCTTGATATCCGCAGTGTCGACCGAAGCGGCGGCGCGCGCCTGGAGGGCACTCACCAACGTCGGGAACAGATAACCCTCGTTGATGATGTAGCAGCAACAGGCGCTGACCATAGGGCATCCGCGGTGCGAGCGAGGGGGCTTACTTCGCATATCCAGGCCTGGACCGCAGCAAGCAATCCGAAGTTCGTCAAGGAATGATAGTTGTCAAATTAATTTCTAAATTTAAATACGCACTTACGCGACATCCTTTCGAAACGGCGCTTCATGCAAGCCATCCAAAAATCTTTGATAAAATAATATATTATTCCGAATAGGTTATTGCTGGATCAATTTGGACGTCATAGCCTAAGCGTGGCGGAGATTCTACCTTGCCAGCACGGGTCGAGATGATCAGCGACTGACGGTTCGGCGGGCTGCGGAACATCGGGAGACGAGGCGGCGTCGAGCCTTTGCCGCTCGGCTTGGCAGGGCGGGGGGAGACCCGAAGATCGTCCACCACGGGAGTTCGAACCCATGCGGATCTTGCATGTGATCAATCATACGGGGCGGTTGAACGGCAATGTCCATGCCGCAGTGGATCTGGCTTGTGCGCAGGCCCGCTTGGGACATGCCGTAAAGGTCTGCCATTCGGGCGGTGATTTCAACCAAGAGTTCGACATCAACGGAGTCGAATCGGAAATCCTCCGCATGGACAGGACCCCAATCTCGCTCGCCCGCGCCGCCGTCGCATTGGGGCGTTCGATGAGATCCTGGAGGGCGGACGTGATCCATGCCCACATGGTGGCGAGTGCCCTGCTGGCCTATCCGGGCTGTCGATGGTCGGGGCGTCCCCTCGTCACGACGGTGCACAACGTGTTCGACACCAGCGCGACCCTGATGCGCGTCGGCGACCGCGTCATCGCGGTCAGCGCGGCGGTGGGGTGGTCGATGGCGAAGCGGGGTATCTCGGACGACCGCCTGCGGGTCATCCTCAACGGCACGATCGGCTCGGCCCGGTTCACCGAGACGAGACCGCAGGCTCAGGCCCTCCAGGGCCCGAGCGTGCTGTTCGTGGGAGGCCTGCACGCGCGTAAGGGTGTGCCCGACCTCCTGGACGCCTTCGACAGGGTGCACCGCACCCATCCCCAAGCGCGGCTCTACCTCGTCGGCGAGGGTCCACAGGAGATGGAATATCGCGCCCGGGCGGCGGGCCTGCCGAGTGGGGCCGCCATCACGTTCTGCGGCGCGCGGAGCGACCCGCGGCCATACCTTCTCGGGGCGGACATCTTTGTCCTGCCCTCGATGGCTGATTCCGCGCCGCTCGTGCTGTCGGAGGCTCGCGAGGCGGGTTGCGCCATCATCGGTACGGCCGTCGATGGGATCCCGGAGCTCCTCGAGAACGGGAAAGCCGGCATCCTCGTACCCGCCGGCGCTCCAGAAAGGCTCGCCCGCGCCATGGGAATGCTCATCGGCGACGAGGACGCCTTGGCGCATTGGCGCGCGTGCAGCCAGTTCAACATCGAGCGCCTGTCGGTCGCGCGCGTCGCCCATGACACGCTCGCCGTCTATGAGGAATGCCGTCCCGAACGACGACGCGCAAAGGCCATGGGGCGCCGGCTCCGGTGGCATGAACCGGAGGTGGCCTCGATCGACATCGCGGATGCGTCGAACAAGCGGATTCAGACATGAGGCTTCACGCGGGCGGCCGTGGGCGCCCATCCATTCCAGGACCGGAGGGACCCCGACGAGCCGAGATGGGCGGCTCCGGTCTGGTCCCTCCGTCGGCTTGAGCGAAGCCTGTTTCCGCATCGCGAAGCGATCACGCTCAAACGGCAGGACAAACTCTTGATGCCGCGCAATCGGCACCGCCCTGCCTTGAGAGGGAAAGCCGAGCGTCATCGTAGATCGCAGGTCGCGTCCCGGGATGTGGTGCAGGTGCCCGGGTAGCGCAGACGCCCGTTCGCGCGCCATCGCCAGCGCTGTAGCGAACACCGTCTTTGCGGGAGGTCGCCACCGGCAGTCGTTCGGCTAGGGTCGGGTTGCGACCACCAACCTGAGCCGATGGTTGGGGGTTCATCCGTTCGCGCGCAAGCGACACCACGACGGTGGCCGACAGGACCTCGTCACCGATCGCCTGGCAGACAGCCGCCTAACCGATAGCCGTATCCGGCCCCACGCTGTGGCCCGCGATGGCCCGCCTTGCACGCCGCACCGGCCTTGTGGGCGAGCAGCGGCGACTGCTTCATCTGACCTCCAGCCAAGGCCGGAGAGGCGCCGAACGCGAGCAGGAGAAGGGCAGTCAGAGCGATGCGCATGGGCGGGTCCGGTTCAGCGATATGAGCGGGCTGAGGCTACCGGACCTGGCTGATCGTTCAAGCCTCACTTGCCCGGCTTCCTCCGAACCTGTCCACCCCCGCCAGCCTGGGGCGCCTTGTGCTCCCCGCCGCCAGCCTGCGCCTGCCTGTGCTCCCCGCCGCCGGCATGGCCACCACCCTTATGCCCAGCCTCGCCGCCGCCTCCGGGAACAAGATCTCCGGCCCGTGGTCGCCGGCCGGCCGTCGCTGCATCGATCGCTCCGCCGATGAGACCTCCGACCAAGGCACCGAAGCCCGGGCTGGGCGCATCCTGGGCGAACGTCGGAGCGGCAGCCGTCAGAACGGCGACGACGACGACGAGGGTGGTAGAGATCCGGCGCATCGATCCGCTCCTGATTCGATGAAGGATGCTAGCCCGCCGCGCGTGATCCCACAATTAGGAGTAGCTTCTTCAGCCACCAGGACAGGCAGTCACCTGACCTGAGACGGGCAGGTCCGGCGGAACCGACCGACCGCCGGTCCGCGCGTCTTTTTCATCGCCCTCCCGACGTCCGCCAGCGCACCCTCGGGTCTCATCGCGTCCACGCTCCCGACGCCGGCGAGTTCGGCAAAGCTGTGGTTCTCGCCACGTTCGGCGAGGGCAGGGGGCGGCCGGAAGCTCGATCGTTCGAAACCAGAGCTTGAGGCGGACGTCCCAAGCTGCCTGCGAGGGTCCGTTTCCCTCCACCCGCTCCAGCCTGTCCCGCGCGGCGGCGGGCGTGGGCGGAGCGCGACGGGGCATCGACGATGCCGCTCGCCGAGGTCGGCGGACCCGTCGTCTCCATCACCCACCCTGCAGAAGCCGCGCCGCGGCGTCGCGCTCGAAGAGGTGGAGCAGGAGGCGCAGCGCGGGGCCGCGCGGGCCCATGAGCCGCGGATCGTCCGCCACGAGGGCGGCCGCTTCCCGGCGCGCTTCCTCCAGCAGCTTCCCGTGCACGTCGAGCAGCGCCAGCTTGAAATCGGGCAGGCCGGACTGCTTGGTGCCGATGAGCTCGCCCTCGCCGCGCAGCCTGAGGTCCGCTTCCGCGATGAGGAAGCCGTCCTCCGTGTCGCGCATCATGTCGATGCGCTGCTCCGCGGTCTTGCCCATCGGCGACTTGTAGACGAGCAGGCAGAAGGATCTCGCTGCACCCCGGCCGACGCGGCCGCGCAGCTGGTGGAGCTGGGCGAGGCCGAAGCGCTCGGCGTGCTCGATCACCATGACGCTGGCCTCGGGCACGTCGACGCCGACCTCGATCACCGTCGTCGCCACCAGCACGCTGGCCCGGCCCGACGCGAAATCCGCCATGGCGCTGTCGCGCTCGGCGGCCTTCATCTGTCCGTGCACCAGCCGCACGCGGTCGCCGAAATACTCCTGGAGCGCGCGGAACCGGTCCTCGGCGGCGACGAGGTCGGTGTGCTCGCTTTCCGTCACCAGCGGGCACACCCAGTAGGCGCGGGCGCCGTTTGCCACCACCCGGGCCACCCCCCCCCCCCCCACCCCCCAGGCGGCGGCGGGCGTG
>CAXUOD010000169.1:10243-11597 GCA_964252585.1 uncultured Lichenihabitans sp.
GTCAAGCGCTGCGACACCCCGAAGCGGTGCTGCTCGTCGACGATCACGAGGCCGAGGTCCTTGAACGCCACGCCGTCCGAGAAGAGGGCATGGGTGCCCACCACGAGGTCGATCGAGCCGTCCTCGAGGCCGGCTCTCGTCGCGGCGCGCTCCGAAGCCTTGTCGCGCCCGGTCAGCACGGCGACGCGCAGGCCGGCGGCCTCGGCCAGGGGCGCGATGCGGGCATGGTGCTGGCGCGCCAGGATCTCGGTCGGCGCCATCAGGGCCGCCTGGGCGCCGGCCTCGACGGCGGAGGCCGCGGCCAGCAGCGCCACGACCGTCTTGCCCGAGCCGACGTCGCCCTGCAGCAGCCGCAGCATGCGGCGGGGCGAGGCCATGTCGGCGCGGATCTCGTCGAGCGCCTTCCGCTGCCCGGCGGTGAGCCGGAACGGCAGGGCGGCCTCAACCCGCGACGAGATGGCGCCGGTCGGCACATGCGGCACGCCATCGTCGATCACCTGGCGGTTGCGCACCAGCGCCAGGGCGAGCTGGCTCGCCAGGAGCTCGTCATAGGCCAGGCGCAGCCGCGCCGGCGCCTGAGCTTCGACGTCGGCCGGCTTCTTCGGCCGGTGCACGGCGCGCAGCGCGTCGGCGAAGCCCGGCCAGCCGCGCAGGACATAGGTGTTGGGGTCCTGCCACTCCGGCAGGTCGGGCAGCCGCTCCAGCGCGGCTTCGACCGCCTTGCCGAGCACGCGGGGGAACAGCCCCTCGGTCAGCGGGTAGACGGGCTCGACCAGCGGCATGGTGGCGAAGGCGTCGGCGTCCATCACACGGTCCGGGTGGACCATCTGGAGGCGTCCGTCGTAGAGTTCCAGCTTGCCCGACACGAACCGGGTGGAGCCGACCGGCAACGCCTTCTCGACCCAGGATGCGTTGTTGCGGAAGAACACGAGGGTGCAGTCGCCGGTCTCGTCCTCGATCACGGCCTTGAAGGGCGCGTTGGCCTTGGCGGGGGCGAGGTACTCCCGCACGCGGCCCTCGACCGTGACGACCTGGTCCCGCGGCGCGTCGCGCAGCTTGGCGCGAGTCGAGCGGTCGATCACCGAGATCGGCAGGTGCAGGACGAGGTCCAACACGCGAGCGGGCCGGCTCGGGCGGCCGAGCAGCCGGTCCACCGCCGCCGCCACCTTGGGGCCGACGCCGCGGAGCTTGGTGGCCTCGACGAAGAGGGGGTTCAGGACGGAGGGCCGCATGGGGGCGCCATAGCACGGAAAGGCCGGACGGCCGACGGGATGAACGATCCGGGCTCACCGCCGAGAGTGGAAGCGCGGAAGAGTTCAGCGGCCGATGTGAGCCAAAGGCGGTGGCTGCCTCG
>CAXUOD010000170.1:0-11516 GCA_964252585.1 uncultured Lichenihabitans sp.
CACGACCTCGTCGATTACGACGGCATGGCGAACTCGTTCCTGAAGGGACAGTACCAGGTCCACCAGACGTTCTGGCCGTCGGGCTTCTGGGCCGCGCTGGACAAGAACCCGTACCGGTTCGATCCCGCCAGGGCGAAGCAGCTGCTGGCCGAGGCGGGGTACCCGAATGGCTTCGACATCACGCTCGATGCCTCGAATTCGGCACCCTACACCACGATGGCACAGTCGATTCAGGCCAGCATGGCGCAAGGCGGCGTGCGGGTTACCATCATTCCGGGCGAGCAGAAATCCGTCATCACCAAGTACCGGGCGCGCCAGCACCAGTTGCTGCTGATCTACTGGGGACCGGATTACATGGATCCTCATACGAATGCCGACAGCTTCGCCCGCAACACCGACAACTCCGACAATCCTCCGACAAAACCCCTGGCGTGGCGCAATTCCTGGCTGATCCCCGAGATCAGCAAGCGGACCGAAGCCGCCGTCGAGGAGCGCGACTTGGGCAAGCGGGAACAGATGTACAAGGATCTTCAGCAGACCCTGCTCGACGACAGTCCCTTCGTCATCATGTTCCAGGAGGTCAAGCAGACGGCGGAGCGCGCCGACGTCCGGGATTTCGTCGTCGGCCCGACCCAGGATGTCGTCCTGTATGGATCGACGAAGAAGTAGGCCGCTTCCCCCCAGTCCAGCCTCGACCCGAACCTTCGGGTCCGGAGGGCTCATGCGTCTCGCGCGTTTTCCATGATTGCAGAACCGACTTGAGATGGCGTGCAGCGTAACCATGATGCCGGCAGGGCGCGATAGGTCGATCGAGGTGTTCGCCGTGAAGAGTCCGATGAGCCGCGTGGCCGCGCTGGTGATCAGCCTGCCGCTGCTCGGCTGCGCCACCGCGCAACACGAAGCGGCTTTGCAGGGCAGCTGCGATGTCTTTGCGGCGAAGCGGCGAGCCCTCGTGGCCCGTCGGGCGACCCTCCTGGCCGACATGAACCGGGACGTCGCCTTCGGACAGGACGGCGGTGTCCCAGGTCGGTCGTTCGACGATCGGAGCACGGTGAACGCCGAGGCTTACGTCCAACGCATCAAGGAGACCTGGACCACGACGGACAAGACCTTGCGCGAAAGCGTGCGCGATCTCGATCGGCAGAGCGAGGCCGCGGGATGCAGGGCCTCGTGAACCACGTCCGGCCTGGTTCGTTCCAGGCCAAAATGGGTCGTTTCGCGTGCTGCGCTCCTGCTCGCGATGGCGCATCGTAGCGAAAGCTCGCACTACGGGTGACCCAGACGCGTGACTGGGTCGAGAACCGCCCAATGCGTCCCTTCGACGGCGACCTCCAGGCTTCGAGGACGATGACGCAGCCTTTCACGACCAAACGACTGCCCCGCAGCCTCTACGCCGATACCGCACGAGAACGCGCCGCCACACCGCCGCTCGCCGGCGATCGGCGGGTCGGAACGGTGGTGATCGGTGGGGGCTTCACGGGCCTGTCGACCGCGCTCCATCTGGCTCGGCGCGGCGTCGACGTCGCGGTGCTCGAGGCCGGTGAGCCGGGCTGGGGGGCATCGGGGCGCAACGGCGGGCAAGTCAACCCCGGCCTCAAGAGCGAGCCCGACGCCGTCGAGCGCGATTTCGGGACCGCCCTCGGGAGCCGCATGGTGGCGTTCTCCGGCGGCGCCCCCCAACGGGTCTTCGACCTGATCCGCGAGCATCAGATCCAATGCGAAGCGGACCAGTCCGGCACCATCCGGGCTGCCTATTCGGAAGCCGCGGCCAGCTTCTTGCGCAACGCCACGGAAGGCCTGCAGCGGCGTGGCGCCCCGGTCGAGTTTCTCGGCGCCGAGCGCATGGCGAGCCTGACGGGCAGCACCCGTTACTGCGCGGGGGCGCTCGACCGGCGCGGCGGCTCCGTCAATCCTCTCGGCTATGCGCGTGGGCTCGCCGATGCCGCGATTGGGGCCGGGGCCGCGATCCATGGGCAGACCGCCGCGACGGCGCTCGTGCAGGAGGCCCAGGGCTGGCGGGTCGAGGCCCCGCGGGGCGCGGTGAGGGCCGCTTTGGTGGTGGTAGCCCCCCACCGCGATAAGGGCGCCCGCTGGCCGGGCCTGAAACGCAGCATCGTGCCGGTGTTCAGCGGCATCGTGGCGAGCGAGCCGCTGCCGAGCGACGTGGCCCGGCGGATCCTGCCCGGCCGCTCGGTGCTCTACGAGCACGAATCGATCACGGTCTACTACCGCGTCGACCGGTCGGACCGCCTGCTGATGGGCGGGCGAAGCCGGCTCAGGCCGCTCGACAGCCCCGGGGATTTCACCGACCTCATGGCCTACGCCACGCGGCTCTGGCCCTTCATCGGCAAGCCGCGCTGGAAGCACGGCTGGAACGGCCAGCTGGCCATCACGACCGATCATTACCCGCATCTGCACGAACCGGCCCGCAACCTCGTCGCGTGCCTCGGCTACAATGGCCGCGGCATCGCCATGGGGACCGCGATGGGGGCCGAGATCGCGCGCCGCATCACGGGAACACCCGCGGTCGAGCTCGACATGCCGGTCTCGCCCATTCGCCCGATCCCGTTCCACCGCTTCTGGCGCGTCGGCGCCGCGGCGCGGATCGCCTATGGGCGCGCCCGCAACGCCCTGCAGATCTAACGCCGAACGCTCTTCGGAGACTATCGGCCGTGCAAGCGTAATGCTGGTTATGGTCGGTGCTATCCTTACAAATCGTAACCATCGACGGCGTCATTGCGAGCGCAGTGAAACAATTGATTTCATCAATCGCTGGATTGCTCTGGCGTGAAATTTTTCGCAATGACGAAATCTAAACTGTGCACCTACGCCAACGCGATACCTGCTAGTCAGGCCTGCCTTCTGATCCGCTAGGCCACCTCTCCTTCCCGTCACGATCGCGCCGTGCGAGCTCCCCCTGTCATGGCCCGCGACACGCGACCGGCCGCCAGCGACGCACGAAGCTGATGCCCCCAGTAGGCCATCTGCGCGGGAACCTTGCCGAACTTGCCGCCCGCATAGGGCAGTCCGAAGGATTCGAACAACCGCCACGTCTCGTCGCCCTCGACGATAGCCTTGGCGATCAGATGCCCGACCGTGGCGGTCATGGTGACGCCGAGGCCGCCGAAGCCCGTCGCGTACCAGACGCCGGGTTCCGCTTGGCCGATCACCGGCAGCTTGTGCCGGGTGAAGGGCATCATGCCGCCCCAGGCCACCTCGACCCGCGCGTCGCGCAGTGCGGGATAGAAGCTCGCCATGTCGCGCTTCAGCAGTGCCGCGATGCGCTCGGGGCTCGGCTGCCAAGCCAGCACCCGCCCACCCCAGAGCAGGCGCGTATCATGGAGCGGGCGGTAGTAGTTGGTGGCGACCTGGTTGTCGTAGATCGCGTAGGGGACCCGGATCGCGTCCTCGAGACGAGCCCCGAGCGGCTCGGTGGTCATCACGAAAGTGGCGATCGGGATCGTGCCGCCCGACACGGAGGACTGGAGACCGTCGATATAGCCGCCGCAGGCGAGGACCACGCGGTCGGCCCGAATCCGCCCTCGCGCGGTCGCGATCTCGCGCCGCCCCCGCGCTGCAGCGAGGCCGGTCGCGGGCGTCATCTCGAAAACCTGGACGCCGGTCTCGGCGCAAGCCCGCGCCAGACCGCCGTTGAGATTCAGCGGGTGGACGGCCAGCGTCGTCGGCGTGAAGAGTGCGTCGGCGTAGCGCGTGGTCGACAGCGCGTCGCGCAACCGCTCCTTGGGCCAGTGGTCGTAGTGAACATCGAAGTGACGCGCCGCGAAGTCCCGGTAGGCCAAGAGATCGTCCTCGGCGCCCGCGATGTTGCAGCGGAGCGCTCCCGCCTGCAGAGGACCGCAATCGATGCGGTAGGTGGCGATGCGTTGGCGCACCAGCGACAGGCCGAGCCGCGCGAGCCGCTGGAACTCCCGCGCGCGGTCGAGGCCGACCCTGGCGCCAAGCTTGTCCCAGCCGATCGGAAAGGCCTCCGACGCGAAGCCGCCGTTGCGCCCCGACGCCCCCCAGCCGATCCGCCGCGCCTCGATCAACGCCACCTTGACGCCCCTGAAAGCGAGGTCGAGCGCCGTGTTGCAGCCTGCCAGCCCGCCGCCGATCACCGCGACGTCGACGTCGAGGTCGTGATCGAGCCGTGGATAGGCCTGCGCCTCGGTGCGGGTCCGCGCATAGTAGGAATCGATGTGAGGCACGCCCTTTTCCTCCCGGATCGCCCTGCCCTATCCTGTGGCACGACGATGCGGCGAGGTCTAACCCGTGAGCCAGGACAGAACGGCGGCTTGGCGCATGCCGGCCGAATGGGAGCCTCACGCGCGCTGCTGGATGGCGTGGCCGAGCCGGCCCGAGACGTGGCAGAACGGTCTCGGCTCCGCCCGCGCCGCCCTGGCCGGCGTCGTGCTGGCGATCGCGGCGCACGAGCCCGTCAGCCTCGTGGTGCGGGCCGAAGACGCCGACGAGGCGCGGCAGATGACGAGAGGCGCCGCCGAGATCGTGGTGAGCGAGCTCGACGATGGCTGGACGCGCGATACCGGGCCGACGTTCCTGGTCGACGACGTGGGCGGGCTCGCCGGAGTGGATTGGGGCTTCAACGCCTGGGGCCTCGCGTTCGAGGGCTTCGCGCGCGACGCCAGGCTGGCGCGCTTCATCCTCGAGGAGGCCGGTGCGCGACGCATCGTCGGGCCGCAGATCCTCGAGGGCGGCTCGATCCACGTCGACGGCCAGGGAACGCTGCTGACCACCGAGCAGTGCCTGCTCGACCCGAACCGGAACCCGCACCTCTCGAAGCCGGACATCGAGACCCATCTCGGCGCCATGCTCGGGGTGGACCGCGTGATCTGGCTGCCGCGCGGCCTCACCAACGACGAGACGCTCGGCCATGTCGACAACCTCTGTTGTTTCGCCGGACCGGGTCATGTCCTGCTCGCCTCGACACCCGATCCCGCCGATCCGGATTTTGCGGTCTCGGCCGAGGCCCGGGCCGTGCTGGAGGCCAGTCGCGACGCCCGCGGCCGAGCCCTCCAGGTCACAGACCTGCCGCTGCCGCCGCGGCGGCTCGACCACAAAGGTCGGCTCATGCCGCGCTCCTACGTCAACTTCTACCTCGCCAACGGCGCCGTCATCATGCCGGGCTTCGACACCGCGGGCGACGCCGTCGCGGGCCGGATCCTTGCCGCGGCTTTTCCAGGCCGCGAGGTCGTCGTGGTGCCGGGCGACGGGATCTCGGACGGCGGCGGCAACATCCACTGCATCACGCAGCAGCAGCCGAAGGTCTGATCGAACCCGGTCGAGACTGCGCTAAGGCGCGAACCGCTTCTGCAGAAAGAAGCGCTGCTCCCCCGGCGGATGGTCGTCGACCTGGCCGAAGACCGTGAAGCCGAGCTTCTCGTAGAAGCCGCGAGCCTGGAAACTGTAGGTGTCGAGCCACATGCCGATGCAATCGCGCTGCCGCGCGATCTCCTCCGCGCGCCTCATCAGGGTGGTGCCGGTGCCGGCGCCCCGCCATCGCTCCGGCACGTAGACGGATTCGATGATCAGCCACCGGAACATCACCCAGCCGTAGAGACCGCCGATCGTCGCTCCCGCCTCGTCCTTGATCAGGATCGCGACCGGCTTGAAGCCGAGCGACCCGGCCTTCTCGGCCTCGAACGCCGCCAGAAGCTTCAGCAGCGCGTCGCGGTCGGCCCGCTCGGGCACCTCGGGCTCGATGATCGTCGGCTTGGCGGGCATCAGTCTCGACCTAAGGTGCGGACAATGGCAGAAGCTTCGGCGACGGCCCGGACGCGCCGGCGCAGCCTCCTCACCGGACCGGCGGCACGGGGCTGCGTCTTCGTCATGACCGCTCCTGGTGGTGGTCCGCGGCGTCGGCGCAGCAGCTTCGATCTGAGATTATGCCGCCCGCTCGTACCGGTCAAAGCGGGCGATGTGAGTAGGATCGAAGACGTGCGGCTTGCGCGCCCGGTTCGGTTGTATGTGTAGCGACCGCGTGGAGGATACACTTCGTGAGAACCAATATCGTGATCGACGATGCTTTGATCGAGGAAGCCATGCGAGCTACCGGAGTCAAGACCAAGCGCGAAGCCGTCGAACTCGATTTGAAAGCGCTGGTCCGCCTCGGTCGACAAGCGGAGGCTCGGAACCGCGCAAGCTCGAGTGGACTGGTGGTCTCGAGGCGATGAGAACGGATAAGTGATCCTCGTCGACTCGAGTGTGTGGATCGACTATTTCAGAGGACGCTCGACGACGCGGGTCGAAACTCTCGACCTTTTCCTGGGACGCGAAGACCTGGTGGTCGGAGACGTCGTTCTGACGGAAGTCCTGCAGGGGTTTACAAGTGACGGAGCGTTCGAGCGAGCGCTGGTTCTTCTGAAGTCGTTTTCGATCCTTCCGATCTCCGACGACGACATCGCGATCCAAGCGGCGAGGAATTCCCGTTTCCTGAGAGCCCGCGGCGTCACCATCCGCAAGACGATCGATACCCTCATCGCGACCCGATGCATCGAGGACGGACATCACCTTCTCAACAGCGACCGTGACTTCGATCCGTTCGTCGAGCATCTCGGGTCGAGATCGGCGGAAATTGGATATCATTGATGCGCAGCCGTTCTGCGACACTACCCTGGGCTCCTCGATGACGTCGCCGATGGCGACGGCCGACATCCTGCAAGCGCTTCGGCGCGGTGACCTCGCGGGGGCGCGGGAGCTGCGCCTGCCCGGCGGGCTCACGGACTTCCCGCCCGAGATCTTCGGTCTCGCCGACACGCTGGAAGTGCTGGACCTCGGCGTCGGTCACCTGACCACCCTGCCCGACGACATGGGACGCCTCGGGAAGCTTCGCGTCCTGTTCTGCTCGGACAACCGGTTCGAACGCCTGCCGCCGTCGCTCGGCGACTGCGCCTCGCTGAGCCAGCTCGGCTTCCGGGGGACGGGGATGCGAGAGGTGCCGGGGGAGGCGCTTCCGCCCGCGCTCCGCTGGCTGACGCTCACGGACAATCGGATCGAGCACCTTCCTGACGCTCTGGGCGAGAGGCCGCTTTTGCAGAAGCTGATGCTGTCGGGCAACCGGCTGCGGCAGCTCCCGGCCGGCCTCGCCAAGGCGGAGAACCTCGAACTGGTGCGGCTTGCCTCCAACGGTCTCGAGCATCTTGCCCGCTGGCTCCTCGAGCTTCCTCGGCTCGCCTGGATCTCCTGGGCCGGCAACCCCTTCGAGCGCGGTTCGGCACGCTCGGACGTTGCCCTCGTCCCCTGGGCGCATCTCGAAACGGCCGAGCTGCTCGGCGAAGGCGCGTCCGGGCGGGTGCATCGCGCGCTCTGGCGCAGGCCCGTCGGCGATCCTCTGGCGGTTGCGGTGAAGCTGTTCAAAGGCGCCATGACCAGCGATGGCCTTCCCGAGCGCGAGATGGCGGCTTGCCTCGCGGCCGGCAACCACCCGCATCTCACGGGCGCGCTCGGCCAGTTGGTCGACCATCCCGAGCGCCTGCAGGGCCTGGTGATGCCGCTTCTTCCGGCGCGCTGGCGGGTGCTCGCGGGGCCGCCGAGCCTCGCGAGCTGCAGCCGCGACGTCTACGATCCCGCGCTGCGGTTCGGCCCCGGGGCGGCGTTGCGCATCGCCACGGCCGCGGCCGCGGCCGCCGGCCACCTCCATTCGCTCGGGATCCTGCATGGCGACCTCTACGGCCACAACATCCTGTGCGATCCCGCGACGGGCGACGCGGTGCTCGGCGATTTCGGTGCGGCTTCGATATTGCCGTCCACCCGCGAGAGCGAAGCGCTGCAAAGGATCGAGGTGCGGGCCTGGGGGCTGCTTCTCGGCGAACTGCTCGATCGCTGCGCGGAGGAGAGCCCGTTGTCCGGCCTTCGGGCGCTGCAGAGCGCCTGCGTGGATCCCGACCCGGAAATGCGTCCCCTGATGGGCGACGTGCTGACGGCCTTGCGCGATGCGCCGCTTCGCGGCGTCTGAGGACGGCAGTCCGGCGCCGTGAGGCGCGGTCGGGCGCCCGGCTGCACAAGCGGCGGGCCGAGTTGCCGCCCGAACGAGCCGCCTGAGGTCTTCGGGCGCTGGGGAGCGGCTAAAGATTGGCCTTTGCAGATCCCTCGGGATTGTCGACACTGCAGGTGAACGTGCGGCCGAGCGGGGCCGAGTGGAGGCACCGGGGGCATGCAGGCTCTGAGGTTCGGTCGGCAGGCCGTGGCGCATCCCCGTGGCGCCTTCGACGAACCTCCAACCGCCGCCACCCACCCGACTTACGAGCTTCCCTCGTCGGCCTGCCTCTTGGCTCCGGTCGAGGCAAGCACCACGAAGCTCGTGCGGGTCGAAAACGTCTCGAAGACCTTCGGTTCGGGGACTGGCGCCGTCAAGGCGCTCGACAATGTATCGCTGACCCTTCTGTCGAACGAGTTCTTCACTTTGCTCGGTCCTTCGGGCTGCGGCAAGACCACGCTCTTGCGTCTGCTGGCCGGCTTCGAACATCCGGACACGGGCGCTATCCTGCTCGACGACAAGCATATCGTCGACGATCCGCCGAACAGGCGGCCCGTCAATACCGTGTTCCAGTCCTATGCGCTGTTCCCCCATCTGACGATCGAGGAGAACGTGGCCTTCGGGCTGGAACGACAGGGGCGACGAGGCACGGAGGTGAAGGCGCGTGTCGCCGCCATGCTGCATCTCGTCCGGCTCGACGCCATGGCCAAGCGGCGGCCCGATCAGTTGTCGGGCGGCCAGCAGCAACGCGTCGCCTTGGCCCGGGCCCTCGCACCCGCACCGCGGCTCTTGCTGCTCGACGAACCGCTCTCCGCCCTCGACCTCAAGCTCAGGCGCGGCATGCAGGCGGAGCTGAAACGCATCCAGCGCGAGACCGGCATCACCTTCGTGCTCGTGACCCACGACCAGGAAGAAGCCTTGTCCATGTCGGACCGCATCGCCGTCATGGAGGATGGGCGCGTGCTGCAACTCGGCGCGCCCGACGACATCTACGAGCGGCCGAACTGCCGCTTCGTCGCCGACTTCATCGGCGAGGCCAACGTTCTCCCCGGAAACCTCGTGGGCCTCGACGCCCCTTTCGCCGCCATAAGGCCCGAGCGCGTGGAACTTGGGCTCGGGCCCGACGGCGAGGCGGACTCCCGGACCCAGGCCGGCTTGCCGGGGCGCGTCACCGACGTGACCTACCTCGGCGCCACGACGTCCTGCGGCGTGGCGCTCGAGAGTGGCTCGACCGTCAAGGTCGAACGGTCCGATCTGCCGAAGGGCATCAAGCCCGGCCAGGCCGTGCGATGCCGGTTTCCGGCCGACGCACTGCTGGCGCTGGAAGGCTGAGGCATGGCGTCGCGGCCCGGCCAACGCGACGGAGCCCTGTTGCTGGCAGGCCCTGCCCTGCTGACCATCGCGATCTTCATGCTGCTGCCCATGGGGATCGCCGCCATCTACAGCTTCATGACCCCGAGCCCCTATGGCGGGGTCGAACACCCGTTCACGGCCCAGTCGTATATCCGTTTCGTCTACGACCGCGATCTCGACGACACGCTCGTCTTCGACACGACCTACCTGCAGATCTTCGCCCGGTCCGTGGTCCAGGCCGTGCTGACGACGGTGCTCTGCCTCGTGCTCGGCCTGCCGCTCGCCTGGTACATGGCGACGCGGACGCCGCGCCTCCGCGAGGTGCTGGTGCTGCTCGTCACGGTGCCGTTCTGGACCAATCTCCTGATCCGCACCTATTGCTGGGTGTTGCTGCTGCGGGACCAGGGCCTCGTCAATCTCGTGCTCGAACGCTTCGGATTCATCAAAGAGCCGATCACCTTCCTGTACTCGGATGGCGCGGTCCTGCTCGGGCTCGTCTATTCGAGCCTTCCGTTCATGGTGCTGCCGATCTACGCAGCGCTCGAGAAAGTGGATCCGCGGGTGATCGAGGCGGCTTACGACCTCTATGCCGATCGCCCGGCCATCATGCGCCGCATCGTCTGGCCGCTGGCCCGGCCCGGCGTGGCGTCCGGCATCCTCCTCGTCTTCGTGCCGTCGCTCGGCTCGTTCCTGTCGCCCGACATCCTGGGTGGCAACAAGAAGCTGATGATCGGCAGCCTGATCCAGCAGCAGTTCACGACGGGCCGGGACTGGTCCTTCGGGGCCGCCATGTCGATGATCCTGATGGTCTTCGTGCTGGGGTCGCTCATGTGGGCGGCGCGCCGCCGCGTCCGGGGCGGGGTCGTGGCATGACGGCCCGAATCTCCAAGGATGCCACAGCCACGCCGCCCCGACAGCGCTCGCTCCCGAAGGCTTCGTCCCGCGCGAGGGGCTTCGACTGGCGTCGCATGCCGGAATATGCGGCCGCCAGCTGGTTTGCCCTGGTGTTCCTCTACGGGCCGCTGATCGTGTTGGTGGTCTACGCCTTCAATGCCAACCGGATCGCCCTCATCTGGTCCGGATTCAGCACGCAATGGTTCGTCAAGGCGGTCACCAACGAGGACCTGCGTCGCGCCGCTTTGAACAGCATCATCGTGGCGGCGGTCGCGACGCCGGTATCGACCCTCTTCGCCGTTCCCGCGGCCCTGGCGTTCGAACGGGGCCGTTTCTTTCCGGGCCGCGCGACCGGCGAAGCCCTGGTCGCGATGCCGCTCGTGGCGCCCGAGATCGTCACGGCCATCGCGACCCTCATCTTCTTCGAGGCCGTCAAGCTGAGGGCGGGGCTCGGCAACGTCATCCTGGCCCATATCGTGTTCTGCATCCCGTTCGCATTGCTGCCGATCCGGGCGCGCCTGCGCGAGATGCCGCGCGAGATCGAGGACGCGGCGCGCGACCTCTATGCGGGGCGTTGGCAGGTTTTCCGCCTGGTCACGCTGCCGCTCCTCATGCCGGCCGTCATCGCCGGGGCGACGCTCGCCTTCGTGGTGTCGCTCGACGACTTCCTGATCACGCTCATGGTGGCTCCGGCCGGCGCCACGACCCTGCCGGTCTACCTCTACGGCATGCTGCGCGTGGGAGTGACGCCGGAGGCCAATGCCGCCGCCACCATCCTGCTGCTCGTGTCGATCGCAGCCGTGACCCTGTCGTTCGTCATCGCCGACCGGCGCAGCCGGAAAGCCTGAACCCCGACCCGAAAGAGGAACCAACCATGCCGCAAACAGCTTCGAAAGTCCTCGCCGCGACCGCCACCATGGCCTTGCTGCTCGGCGGAACAGGCGCCGCACGCGCCGGCGGCGACCTCTTCATCTATAATTGGACCGACTACACGTCGCCCGACGTCATCAAGAAATTCGAGGCCGAGACCGGGGTCAAGGTCACGCTCGATACCTACGATTCCAACGAGACCCTGCTCGCGAAGTTGAAGTCGGGCTCGGCGGGCTACGACATCGTCGTCGTGTCGTCCGATTTCGTGCCGATCTTCGCCAAGGAAGGCCTGATCCAGAAGATCGATGCGTCCAAGCTGCCCGAATACAAGAACATCGAGGCTCGTTGGAAGGACCCGGTCTGGGATCCGAACCGCGAATATTCGGTGCCCTACGATTGGGGGGTC
>CAXUOD010000171.1:0-11408 GCA_964252585.1 uncultured Lichenihabitans sp.
TCGCGAACCTGCTCTACGAGGGAGCCTGGGTGGCCGAGCGCTACGCCGCCATCCGGCCTTTCATCGCCGAGCACCGCGACGCCCTGCATCCCGTGACGGCCCGCATCATCCTGGGGGCCGAGCGCCTTTCGGCCGCCGACGCTTTCGCGGGGCTCTACCGCGTCGCGGCGCTGCGCCGAGCCTGCATGCCCTTGTGGGATCGGATCGACGTCCTGGTGGTGCCGACGGTGCCGCGCGCCTACCGGGTCGCCGATCTCGCCGAAGACCCGATCGGCCCGAACTCGGCGCTCGGCACCTACACCAATTTCGTCAACCTGCTCGACCTCTGCGCGCTCAGCGTCCCCGGCCCGTTCCGCGACGACGGCTTTCCGGCCGGCACGACGCTGATCGCGCCGGCCGGGCAGGACGCCCTGCTGGCGTCGCTCGGCACCGCGCTCCATGCGGCAGCCGGGACGACGCTCGGCGCCACGGGATGGCCGCTGCCCAGGATGCCGGTCGAGCCCGCGCCGATCACCACCACTGTCGAACCGCACTCGTCCTCCGAGACCCCGCTGGGACCGGGCGAAGTCGAGGTGGCGGTCATCGGGGCGCATCTGTCGGGCATGCCGCTCAACCGCGAACTCGTGGCCCTGGGGGGCTGCTTGCGGCGTGCCGTCGCCACGGCACCGGAGTACCGGCTCTACGCCCTCCCGGGCGGGCCGCCGCTGCGGCCGGGCCTCGTCCGGGTCGGCCCCGCCGAGGGCCGGTGCATCGCGGCCGAGGTCTGGGCCTTGCCGTTCGACGGCTTCGGACGGTTCGTCGCCTCGATCCCGCAGCCTCTCGGTATCGGCACGCTGCGGCTCGCCGACGGCACGACGCCCAAGGGGTTTCTGTGCGAAACGGCCGGGCTCGAGGGCGCCGAGGACATCACGCGGTACGGCGGCTGGCGCAGCTTCGTCACGGCCGGGGCACGAGCATGACGGCCCCGACGATCCCGGTCATCGACCTCCGGGCGCTGGACCGGGGCGCGGAGGGGCTCGCCGCGGTGGCGAGCGAGATCGGGCAGGCCTGCCGGACGGTAGGCTTCTTCTACGTCAGCCACGCGCCCGTGCCGGCAGGGCTGCGCGAGGAGGTCTTCGCAAGCTCGCGGGGCTTCTTCGCGGCGCCCCAAGCCGTCAAGGCGGCGGTCTCGATGGCGGGCTCCCGCCACAATCGCGGCTACGTGGGTCTCGCGGTCGAGGCGCTCGACCCGACCCGGGGTCCCGACAACAAGGAGGCTTTCAACGTCGGGCTCGATCTCGCGCCGGACGATCCGGAGGTGCTGGCCGGCAAGGCGTTCCGCGGCCCCAACCTGTGGCCCGACGTGCCGGGGTTCAGGGAGACGCTGCTGTCCTACTACGAGGCCATGCTGGCGTTCGGCCGCGTCCTGCATCGCGCTGTGGCGGTCGACCTCGGGCTGCCGCCTGGCTATTTCGACGACAAGCTGCTGCGCCCGCTCGCCACGCTGCGCCTCCTGCATTACCCCGCCGCGGCACCGGAGGCGCGGGTCGGCGAACTCGGTGCCGGCACCCATACCGACTACGGCAACCTGACGCTGCTCGCGACCGACGCGGTCGGCGGCCTCGAAGTGCGGACCCGCGACGGCGCCTGGATCGCGGCGCCGTCGATCCCCGGCACGTTCGTGTGCAACATCGGCGATTGCCTGATGCGCTGGACCAACGACCTCTACTGCTCGACGCCGCATCGCGTCGTCAGCCCCGCGGGCCGGGAACGCTACTCGGTCGCCTTCTTCCTCGATGCCGACCCGGACGTCGTCGTGGAGGCGTTACCGGGCTCCGTTGCGGCGGGCGCGACCCCGCTCTATCGTCCCGTGACGGTCGCCGACTACCTGAGCGGCCGCCTGGCCGCGACTTACGCTTCATGAGCAAGACCACCAAGGCCAGCGAGATCCAGCGGGCCATCGCCGACGACATCGTGCGGGGCCGGCGGGTCCCCGGGACGGCGTTGGACGAAACCGGGCTGGCACAGGAGTTCGCCGTCTCCCGCACACCGATCCGCGAAGCGCTCCGGCAGCTCGAGATGTCCGGCCTCGTCCAGGCCCGGCCGCACCGGGGTGCCGTCGTCTGCGACATGTCGCCCGAGTCGCTCGACGACATGTTCGCCGTGATGGCCGAGCTCGAAGCGCTCTGCGCCCGTTGGTCCGCCCAGACCATGACGGCGACGGAGCGGCGCTCGCTGCGGGCCATGCACGATGCCTCGTCGACCTTGGTGAAGGGCAAGCGGCGGGACGATTATGTCGAGGCCAACGATCTCTTCCACGACACGATCTACGACGGCAGCCACAATGCCTTCCTGGCCGAGACCACCCGCAACGTCCGTCTTCGCTTGGCGCCGTTCCGTCGCGTCCAGTTCGAAGGGCAGGGTCGCCTGGCCCGCAGCTTCGTCGAGCACGGGCGCGTCGTCGCGGCGATCGAACGGGGCGATGCCGCCGAGGCGGAGGCCCGGATGCGGGCTCACATCGGGGTCGTGCGCGACGCCGTCGACGATGTGACGGGTGCGCCGATGCGGCGTCGGCGCGTGCGCGAGGCGCGAGCATCCTGACGCAGGCGTCTGCTCGCAGGATACTCAGACATAGCCCGGATTGCATGCAATCCGCCCATGCCAGGGCGCGTTCGACCGAGGCCGACGCGCGGGCCCGCGACACACGACGGGATGTCGGGGTGGGTCGATCTGGCACAGCGCGTGCATGCAACGACGGCACGCCAGCCCAGGGAGCACCCTCATGACGATCGCCTTCAACCGCCGCCGGTTCCTGCAAACGACCTCGGCGGGCGCTGCGGCGCTGGTCACGGGTGTTGCGCCGTTCCGCTCCGCCTGGGCGGCGGACGATCTGACGATCGGCATCATCTACGTGGGCGCACGGGACGACTTCGGCTGGAACCAGGCCCATGCGGTCGCGGCCAAGGCCTTGAAGGAGATCCCCAACGTCAAGGTCGTCGAGGAGGAGAACGTCCCCGAGACCGATGCCGTGTCCAAGACCATGGAATCCATGATCAACCTCGACGGCGCCAAGCTGATCCTGCCGACCTCCTTCGGCTACTGGAGCCCGTTCGTTCTCGACGAGGCGAAGGCCAATCCCGACGTGCAGTTCCGCCACGCCGCGCCGCTCTGGAAGGAGAGCGATCCGAAGAACTCGGGGTCCTACTTCGCCTTCCTGGACCAGGCCCATTACATCGACGGGGTCGCGGCCGGCCTCGCGTCGAAGACCGGCAAGCTCGGCTTCGTGGCCGCGAAGCCCATCGGCATCGTGCTGCGCAACATCAACTCCTTCCTGACCGGTGCCCGCAGCACCAACCCCAACGCGACCGTGCAGGTCATCTTCACGGGCGAGTGGTCGCTGCCGGTGCGCGAGGCCGAGGCCACCAATGCGCTGGTCGACGCCGGATGCGACCTCGTCACCTGCCACGTGGACGGTCCCAAGGTGGTGATCCAGACGGCGGAATCGCGCGGCGTCAAATCTTGCGGCCACAATGCCAACCAGGGGCCGTTGGCGCCCAAGGGTTTCGTGACCGGGGCCGAGTACAAGTGGAGCACGATCTACACGGGCTTCGCCGAAATGATCAAGAAAGGCCAGACCCTGCCCAACATCACCTTCGGCGGCTACGACAGGGACATGGTGCAGAACTCCCCCTACGGGGCGGGCGCGACCGAGCCGGCCATCAAGGCCGCCGACGCCGCCATCGCCGACCTCAAGGCCGGCAAGCCGATCTTCAAGACCGCCATCAAGGACAACAAGGGCAAGATCGTCCTCGCCAACGCGCCGAAGGACAATTACGCCGAACCGCTCAACAACATGGACTACCTGGTCGACGGCGTACTCGGCTCGACCAACTGAGGCGCGTCCGGACGACAGATCGTCAACACTCGACCGAAAGGGTCGCGCGAGCCCAATGGCCTGCTCGACGGGACGGGAGATCCGCAGGGGATGACCGACGTCATCGAACAATCGGCCCCGAGGCCCGCGGCTCTGCTGCGGCCGGGCACCGTCTGGGCGACCCGGATCCGGGCCGGTTCGGAATATGTCGTCGTTCCGGTCGCGGCCGTTCTGGCGGCCCTGGCCCTGTTCGCGCTCTTCCTGCTGCTCGTCGGCAAATCGCCGGCGACCTTCGTCGACCTGATCTGGGTGGGTGGGTTCGGCAGCGCCTTCTCCTGGGGCAATACCCTCACCCGGGCCTCGCCCCTGATCCTGACGGCGCTCGCCGTGGCGATCCCGGCCCGGCTCGGGCTGACCATGATCGGCGGCGAGGGAGCCCTGGTGCTCGGCGGCTTCGCGGCGGCCGCCATCGCGACGCCCTTCGTGGGCAGCGGCCTCTCGCCCTGGCTCGTCATGCCCCTGATGGTGCTGTTCGCCCTGGCGACGGGCGGCTTCTGGGTCGGGCTCGCGGGCTATCTGCGCTACAAGCGCGGCGTCAACGAGACGATCTCGTCGCTCCTGCTCTCCTACATCGCCATCGCGCTCATGCAGTTCTTCGTCGAAGGACCGCTGCGCGACCCGGGGCAGACCGCCAAGGCCTCGACCCTGCCGATCGGCAGCCTCTACGCGGTCGGCAAGATGCCGGGCTTCAACGTCCATTGGGGTTTCGCGGTGGGGGTCGTGGTGGCGATCCTGCTCGGCATCCTCATGTCGCGCACCACCTTCGGCTTCGCGGCCCGGATCACGGGCGGCAACATGCGGGCCGCCCAGGCGCAAGGCCTGCCGGTCGGCCGCTTGATCCTCACCTGTTCGGCGATCGCCGGGGCCTGCGCCGGCCTCGCGGGCTATTTCGAGGTCGCAGCCATCCAGGGCCGTGCCAATGCGTCGCTCGCGGCCGGCTACGGGTTCACCGGCATCCTGGTGTCGTTCCTGGCGCGCCACAACCCCTATGTGATCGTGCCCGTCGCGGTGCTGTTCGGCGGTCTCCAGGCCGCCAACGGCCTCGTCCAGCGGCGGATGGGCATGCCGGACGCCACCGTGCTGGTGCTGCAGGGCTTCATCTTCGTGGTGCTGCTGGCTTCCGAGACCTTCTACGGCCGCTTCGCCATCTTCAACATCGCCGGCCGCAAGAGGCGCACATGACCTCGTCGCCGCTGCTGATCGTCCTGACCGCCCTCCTGGGGGGAGCCATCCGGGTCTCGACACCCTTCATGTTCGTGGCCCTCGGCGAGACCCTCACCGAGAAGTCGGGGCGCATCAACCTCGGTCTCGAAGGCACGCTCGTGCTCGGCGCCATGCTGGGCTACGCCACGGCCTATCTCACGGGATCGCCCTGGCTGGGCGTGCTCGCGGGCGGGTGTGCCGGCGTGCTCCTCGGCACGCTGCACGGGCTGCTCTGTTCGCTGCAGCGGGTCAACGACATCGCGATCGGCATCGCCATGATGACGCTCGGCACCGGCCTCGCGTTCTTCTTCGGCAAGCCCTACATCCAGCCCCAGGCGCCGCACCTCCCCTCGATCCCCCTGGCCGACTGGACGGGCGACAAGGCTCTCGCCGAGGCCCTGCGCGTCAATCCGCTGTTCTTCGTCGGCATCGCGGCGGCGCTCGCCATGGCGTGGGGGTTCCGCAACACCCGGGTGGGCCTCATCGTCCGCACGACGGGCGACAGCGCCCCGGCCGCGAGGGCCATGGGCGTGCCGGTCGACCTCGTGCGCGTCCTGTCGACCGCGGCGGGCGGCTTCCTGGCCGGGGTCGGCGGGTCCTTTCTGTCGCTCTACTACCCGGGCTCCTGGAACGAGGGCCTCTCGTCCGGGCAGGGCCTGATGGCCGTTGCGCTCGTCATCTTCGCCCGCTGGAGCCCCATCCGCTGCGTCCTGGCGGCCCTGCTGTTCGGGGCCGCGGGGGCGCTGGGCCCGGCCCTGCAATCGGTCGGCATCACCCAGGGCTACTACCTCTTCAACGCCGCCCCCTATATCCTGACCCTCTTGATCATGATCGGGTCGTCGAACTCGAAGGAAGCCCTCCGGGCCGCCCCCGGCGAACTGTCCATCACCCGATAGGCGAGAACCCATGAACGGATTAGGCGGCCTCAACAAGAGCCCCAACGGGGTGGTGATCGGCCTCGTGCAGCTGCAACTGCCCGTGGTCGCGACGCCGGACCAGCTCGCGGCCCAGACCGCGAAGATCGTGCGGACCGTCGCCAAGGCACGCGCCAACCTGGCCGGCATGGACCTCGTGGTCTTCCCGGAATATGCGCTGCACGGCCTCTCGATGGCGACCGACCCCGCCATCATGTGCCGCATGGACGGCCCCGAAGTGGCGGCGTTCCGGCAGGCCTGCGTCGACAACCGCATCTGGGGCTGTTTCTCCATCATGGAGTTCAACCCGCACGGCAACCCCTACAATGTCGGGCTCGTCATCGATGCCGCGGGAGAGGTGAAGCTGTATTACCGCAAGATGCACCCCTGGGTGCCGGTCGAGCCCTGGGAGCCCGGCGACCGCGGCATCCCGGTCATCGAGGGGCCGAACGGATCGAAGCTCGGGCTGATCATCTGCCATGACGGCATGTTCCCCGAGATGGCCCGCGAATGCGCCTACAAGGGCGCCGAGATCATGCTCCGAACGGCCGGCTATACGGCGCCGATCCGCGACTCCTGGCGCTTCACCAACCAGTCGAACAGTTTCTGCAACCTCATGGTCACGGCCAATGTCTGCATGAGCGGCTCCGACGGCACCTTCGATTCCATGGGCGAAGGCATGATCGTCGACTTCGACGGTTCGGTCATCGCGCATGGGACGAGCGGTCGGCCGGACGAGATCATCACGGCCGAGGTTCGCCCCGACCTCGTGCGCGAGGCCCGGACCCACTGGGGCGTCGAGAACAACATCTACCAGCTCGGCCATCGCGGCTACACGGCGGTCGCGGGCGGGGCGCAGGACTGCCCCTATACTTACATGCAGGACCTCGTGGCGGGCCGCTATCGCCTGCCCTGGGAGGACGCCGTCAAGCAGACGGACGGCGCGTCCTGCGGTTTCGCTACGCCGACCCGGTCCTATGGCGCTGGGCAAAACGACGTCGGCGAAGTCCAGCAGAGGGCCGCGGAGTGACGGGCGCCGTGACCGACACCGCCCCCGGCCGTTTCGTCGAAGCCGCCCCCTATGCCTGGCCCTACGACGGCGATCTGCGGCCCGCCAATACCGCGCTCGTCATCATCGACATGCAGACGGATTTCTGCGGCGTCGGCGGCTATGTCGACAAGATGGGTTACGACCTGTCGCTGACCCGGGCTCCGATCGGACCGATCTCGCGGCTGCTCGCCATCATGCGGGAGCGCGGCTTCACGGTCATCCACACGCGCGAGGGGCATCGGCCCGACCTCGCGGACCTGCCGGACAACAAGCGCTGGCGGTCGCGCCAGATCGGTGCCGGGATCGGAGATGCAGGACCCTGTGGGCGCATCCTGGTGCGGGGCGAGCCCGGCTGGGACATCATCCCCGAACTCGCGCCGATCCCCGGCGAGATCGTCATCGACAAGCCCGGCAAGGGCTCGTTCTGCGCCACGGACCTCGAACTGATCCTGCGTACCAAAGGCATTCGCAACCTCGTGCTGACCGGCATCACGACGGACGTCTGCGTCTCGACCACGATGCGGGAGGCCAACGACCGCGGCTTCGAATGCGTGGTGCTCGGGGACTGCTGCGGCGCGACGGACCGCGGCAATCACGAAGCCGCGCTCAAGATGGTCACCATGCAGGGCGGCGTCTTCGGGGCGGTCTCGACGTCGCACGCGATGCTCGCGGGGCTGGAGCCATGAGAACGAGGTGCACGGCGTGTGACCCTGTCGCCCTTCTCCGGCCCGCTAGACCGGGGGTCGGCGTGCCATGACGCGCCGCGCCTTCGTCCACCGCCTGTCGACGAGGAGCCCCGACGATGTCGGGGGACTGGCGAGCGCCATTCGGGAAGGGCGGATCAGGCCGGACCGCATCGTCGCGATCTTCGGCAAGACCGAGGGCAATGGCTGCGTCAACGATTGGACCCGGGCCCTCGCGTCCCGCGCTCTGCGCGATCTCCTGGCTCAGCATGTGGGGGTCGCCGCGGCGAACGAGGTCTGCCTCGTCATGTCGGGCGGAACGGAAGGCGGTTTGGCGCCGCATATCACGGTGTTCGAGGCGCATGAGGGATCGGAACGGCCGGAGCCGGGGGCGCTCTCGATCGGCCGCATGCAGACGGCCGACCTCCCACCCGAGCACCTCGGACGGCGCGATCAGGTCGCGGCGGTTGCGGCCGGCGTCGGGCGTGCGATGCGCGACGCCGGCATCGACGACCCGGCCGAGGTTCATTTCGTTCAGGTCAAGTGCCCGTTGCTGACTTCGGACCGGATCGCCGAGGCCCGGCAGCGGGGTGTCGATTGCGCCACGGCCGACACCCTGAAATCGATGGGGCTGTCCCGCGCCGCCTCGGCGCTCGGCGTGGCGGTGGCGCTCGGCGAGGTCGAGGCCAACGCTGTCACGGAGGCGATGATCGGCCGCGACCTCTCCGTCTTCTCGACTCGCGCGTCGGCTTCGGCCGGCATCGAACTCCTCGGGCATGAGATCGTGGTCCTGGGCACCGGCCGAGGCTGGTCCGGCCCGTTGAGGATCGATCATGCCGCGATGGCGGACCCCATCGACGTCGAGCCGGTGCGCGCCGCGCTGGCGCGGCTCGGACTTGGAGCCGCGGGCCAGATAACGCCCGAGCAGCGCCGACGCCTCAAGGCCCTTCTCGGCAAGGCCGAGGCGCCGTCCGACGGCACGATACGCGGCTATCGTCACACGATGCTGGTCGACTCCGACCTGTCCCCGACCCGGCACGCCCGCGGCTTCACGGGCGGCGTGTTGGCCGGCCTCGTCGGCCATGCGGAACTCTATGTTTCAGGCGGTGCCGAGCATCAGGGCCCGGACGGTGGCGGCCCCGTGGCCCTCATCGTCGAAGCGGAATCAGGGTGGATCTCATGAGCGCGCTTCCTGCGATGCCCCCTGCAACAGGCCGCGCCATCGCGGTCTCGACCGTCGGCATGTCGAAGCACTTCGGCAGCTTCACGGCCCTCGACAACGTCTCCATCTCGGTGCCGACCGGGCAGTTCCACGTGTTGCTGGGCGAGAACGGCGCCGGCAAGTCGACGCTGGTCAAGTGCATCATGGGCTTTTACCAGCCAGATGCCGGATCGCTGCTCGTCGACTGGAAGCCGACCGAGGTGCGCAACCCGCGCGACGCGCGGGCGCTGGGCATCGGCATGGTGTACCAGCACTTCACGCTTGTCCCATCGCTGACCGGCGCCGAGAACCTCGTGATCAGCCGGGCCGACACGCCCGCCGTCATCGATTGGCGGAAGGAGCGCAAGGGCCTTGCGGACTTCA
Organism: uncultured Lichenihabitans sp.; assembly: GCA_964252585.1. Classification (GTDB taxonomy): domain Bacteria; phylum Pseudomonadota; class Alphaproteobacteria; order Rhizobiales; family Beijerinckiaceae; genus Lichenihabitans. Next base: position 9,350 of record CAXUOD010000171.1, read on the forward strand.
TGGACCGCATGCCGTTCCGCGTTCCGCTCGACGTGCCGGTGGCGGCGCTGGCGGCCGGCGAGAAGCAGAAGCTCGAGATCCTGAAGCTGCTCTACCTCGATCAGCGCTTCCTCATCCTCGATGAGCCCACCTCGGTCCTCACGCCCGACGAGGCCGACGAGATGCTGGGCCTCTTGCGCGGCATGACCAGTCGCGGCGACCTCACGGTGCTGATGATCAGCCACAAGTTCCGCGAGGTGCTGGCCTTCGCCGACGCCGTCTCGGTGCTGCGGCGCGGGGCGCTCGTCGGTGGCGGCATGGTGGCCGACATGACGACCGACAGCATGGCGCGCCTGATGATCGGCGACACGGTGATCCGCGAACGCGCCACCCGCACGGCGCGCGCCGATCCGCATACGGTGCTCGACCTGGCCGGCATCGTGGCCGACGACGATGCCGGCAAGCCCGCGGTCGACGGCGTCAGTCTCAAGGTCGGCGCGGGCGAGATCGTCGGCATCGCGGGCGTCTCCGGTAACGGACAGGCGGCTCTGGTCGAGGTGCTGAACGGCCAGCGCCTCATGCGCGACGGCCGGGTCTTCATCAACGACAAGCCTTTCGAGCCGGTCCGCAAGGATTTCGATCGCTTCAAGGTCTATGGGCTGCCCGAGGAACCGTTGAAGAACGCCGCCGTGCCGCGCATGTCCGTGGCCGAGAACATCGCGTTCCGGGCCTTCGACAAGCCACCCGCCGCGCGTTTCGGATGGTGGCTGTCGCCGTCGCCCATCCGGGCCAGGGCCGCGGCCCTGGTCGAGCGCTACAAGGTCAAGACCGCCTCGCTCGACGCGCCGATCGAGACGCTGTCGGGCGGCAACGTGCAACGCGCGGTGCTGGCCCGCGAACTGTCGGGCGACGTCGACGTCCTGATCGTCGCGAACCCCTGCTTCGGGCTCGACTTCGCCTCCGTTGCCGAGATCCGGTCGCAGATCATGGACCAGCGCAACCGCGGCGCTGCCGTGCTGCTCGTGTCCGAGGATCTCGACGAGATCCTCGAACTGGCCGATCGCGTGGCCGTGATGTCGGAAGGCAAGATCAGCTACGTTGCGCCGGTCGGCGAGACGGACCGCACCACCATCGGACGGCACATGGCGGGGCATTGATGGATCCGGGTCATCGTTTCGAAGCCAAGTGCGCGTCCCTTCTCCCGCGGGCGGGAGAAGGTGTCGACGCGGGGCGACGGATGAGGGGACATGGAGCGGGCCGACCTCCCGCACGCGGGAGAAGGGACGTTCCATGATCGAGATCCCGGCCGATCCCTATCCCTACCGGCTCGACCCCGGCCATACGGCGCTCGTCGTCATCGACATGCAGCGCGACTTCGTCGAGCCCGGCGGCTTCGGCCATGCCCTCGGCAACGATGTCTCGCTGCTCGAAGCCATCGTGCCGACCGTCGCGGCGCTGATCGATTTGGCCCGCCAGCAGGGCTGGACCGTGATCCACACGCGCGAGAGCCACGCGCCCGACCTCAGCGATTGCCCGCCCGCGAAACGCCTGCGCGGCGGCGGCGAGGTCCGCATCGGCGATCCCGGACCCATGGGCCGCATCCTGGTCCGGGGCGAGCCCGGCAACGCCATCATCGCGGCCTGCGCGCCGCTCGACGACGAGATCGTGCTCGACAAGCCGGGCAAGGGGATGTTCTGCAACACCGAGATCGACCTCATCCTGCACACCCGCGACATCACGCACCTCGTTTTCGCCGGCGTCACGACGGAAGTCTGCGTCCAGACCTCCATGCGCGAGGCCAACGACCGCGGCTTCGAAGGCCTGCTCATCTCGGACGCGACCGAGAGCTATTTCCCGGAGTTCAAGGCCGCGACGCTGCGCATGATCGCGGCCCAGGGCGGCATCGTCGGCTGGGTCACGCCCTTTGCGACGCTTCGAAACGCCGTCCTCGGCGCCGCGGTGCGAGCGTGAGCGTCGTGGTGTTCGATCCCGAAGCCGTGATCGACGCGATGGCGCCGCTGCTCGGGCTCGCGATCGGGCCGGACCAGCGCGCCGCGGTCGCGGCCAATCTCCGGATCGC
>CAXUOD010000172.1:0-11345 GCA_964252585.1 uncultured Lichenihabitans sp.
ACGTCACAGGCACCTCCTGCATCCTGACGCTGATCGCCGACGCGCCGGTGCTCGATCCCGAGGTGTGCAACGTCGCCACCGTGGAAGGCCATTGGGGCCCCTTCGTGCTGCTGGAATCTGGCGGCGACGCGATGCGCTGGGCGCGGCGCACCTTCTTCGGCGGCGAGGGCGGCTACGAGCGTTTGACCGCCGAGGCCGAAGCGGCCGCGCCGGGCGCGGGCGGGCTCCTGTTCATGCCCTACCTCGCGGGCGAGCGGCTCGGGCAACACCGCAACGCCCGCGCCCAGTTCTTCGGCCTCGGCGCCGGCCACGGGCGCCCGGCCATGCTGCGCGCCGTGATGGAGGGCGTCGCCTTCGCGGCGGCGCGCCACCTCAGGATCATGGAGGGCGCGGCGGGCCGGCCGGTCGAGCGCGTGATCGCCTCCGGCGGGGGCGCCAAGACGGCGCTGTGGCTCGCCATCAAGGCCAGCGTCTACGGCGTGCCGATCCTCGTGCCGGCCGAGGCCGAGTGCGGCATCGTGGGCTGCGCCGCGATGGTGCAGACCGCGACAGGCCGATCCCCCGATCTCGCTGCCGCCGCGGATCGCCTCGTCCGCATCGCCGCCGAAGTGCAGCCTGATCCAACGTGGCGCGACCGCTACGCCGCGGCGCAGCCGGTGTTCGACCGGCTCTACCGGCACAGCCAAGCCCTCTACGACGATCTCGACCCGCTGGCCGCCGAGCCTCGCACAGCCCCTTGACGCCCCGCCCAGGCCCGTTCTCGGCTGACAAGTCGCAGACTCATGCGGCGTTTGAAGGATGGGACCGGGTGCGACCGCGCAGATCGAACCCGGGCCGATCACGCGGAAAGCGTGTCAGTGCGCGCAAGTCGCGTAGTGTTGGCGCAGCACGTCATACCCCATCATCTGCGGTTTGCCAGTCGGCAGGCCATTGAAGTTGCTCTTCAGCCACTGTTGCACGAAGGGAGGATAGACGTCCTCGAGGGCATCTCCGATATCGGTGAGCGCAAACTTGCCGGTCAGGCCTTTGATGGGCTGGTGGAAGCCAAATCGAGCGTTCGGACCCACGCAGATCCTGTCCGGAGGCAGCGCGAGTATGAGCGTGCAGGCCGACGGACAAGTCCCCAGCACACGCAGGTGGGTTCCTGCTCTATCGTATTCGACGACGCGCGACACGTGGGCCCTGATTTCACCCCCTCGCTGGTTCCTGATCGTGACCTCAGCTGCAGGGGGAGGCAGATCCATCTGGACGTAGCCGCTTGATGCACCGCTCGTGAGAGCCATCAGCACGGCTAGTTTGTCAGCAACACTCATGGCGACGCCACTCTATCTCACGCACTCAGGTAACAGCACCACCACAGAAAAGCGCGACGTGGACCGTGTTTCTTAAACTGTCCGTCGAGATCAGATCGAGGCTTCAGCGTCGAAGTCGGTGCCACGGGTCACGTTCTCCCAAGCATCTGTTTCCCGGCGCATGTCGTCCAGCTTGGCGCGGAACTGGTCGAGCGCGTCGCCGCCGATCAGCAGGTGCACCGGCGGCCTCTCCGCTTCAACGGCCTTGATGATGGCACGCGCCCCCCGGGCGGGGTCGCCCTGCTGCTTGCCGTGGCCGGCCTGCGTGCCCGCACGCGACTTGCCGGCGGTCTCGGCATAGTCGGTGATCTGGGTCGCCGACTGCTTGATCGAGGCAGGGCCGCGGAAGTCGGTGCGGAAGGCGCCGGGCGCCACGACCGTAACGCCGATGCCGAGCGGGCCCACCTCCTTGGCCAGCACGTCCGAGAGCGCCTCCACGCCGAACTTGACCATGTGGTAGTAGCCGACGCCCGGATAGGTCACGAGGCCGCCGATCGAGCTGACGTTGACGATGTGCCCGCGTCGCCGCGCGCGCATGCCAGGCAGCACCGTCTTGATCAGGGTCACGGGCCCGAACAGGTCGGCCTCGAACAGTGCGCGCACCTGGGTTTCATCGCCCTCCTCGATCGCAGCGAGGTAGCCGTAGCCGGCGTTGTTCACGAGCACGTCAACGGCGCCGAACCGCTGCTCCGCCGCCACGACAGCCGCTCCGATCTGCGCGCCGTCCGTGACGTCGAGCGCGACAGCGAGGGCGCTCTCGCTGTGCTCGGCAGCGAGGTCGGCGAGATCCTCGATGCGGCGCGCCGTGATGACGGCGCGGTAGCCGGCGGCGAGCACCTCACGAGCCAGGGCGCGGCCGAGCCCCTTCGAGCAACCGGTGATGAGCCAAACGGCATCCTTCGTGATCATATCTTTCTCCATCGGGTGATGAAGCACACGTAGCGGCGAGGCGAGCGTTCGATGAGCTGCTCACCGTCGCAAGGGCTGTTGAACGAGATCACACGATGGACCGATCCAGCCTCGATGACCTTGCCGCCTTCGCGACGGTCGCACGACTTGGCAGCTTCACCCGCGCGGCCGGCCAGATCGGCACGTCGGTGTCGAACCTCAGCCACACGATCCGTCGGCTGGAAACGCGGATCGGCATGCGGCTGCTCCAGCGCAACAGCCGCAGCGTGGCCCCTACCGAGGCGGGCGAGGACCTGCTTGCGACGCTCGGCCCGGCGCTGGAATGCATCGATGGCGCGCTCGACGCGCTCGACCGGAAACGGGATCGGGTCTCGGGCATCCTGCGCCTGACGATGACACGGCAGGCCTATGAGGGGGTGGTCAGGCCGATGCTGCCGGCCTTCGTCATCGCGCACCCGGACGCGACCGTCGAGGTGCTGATCGACTACGCCTACCGCGACATCATCGCCGACCGGTTTGATGCCGGCATCCGGCTGGGCGAGAAGGTCGAGCGCGACATGATCGTGCGCAAGATCGGGCCCGACCTGAGCATGGCGGTCGTCGCGGCTCCCGCCTATCTGGCGCGGGCTGAGCCGGTCGACGTGCCGGGTGACCTCACCCGTCACTGCTGCATCAACTACCGCATGACGGGGACGGGCACGCTGTATGCGTGGGAGTTCGAGCGCGATGGCCAGCCGCTTGCCGTTCGCGTCAGGGGACCGCTCGCCTTCAACGAGCCCGACCTCATGCTCGGGGCGGCGTTGGACGGCCTCGGTATCGCTTACCTGCTCGACCACGAGGTGGCGTCCCATGTCGCCGATGGGCGGTTAGTGCGGTTGCTCTCGGACTGGACACCACCCTTCTCGGGATTCCACGTCTATTATTCGTCCCGGCGGCAGATGCGCCCCGTGCTGGCGGCCTTCTTGGACGCTCTGCGTGCGCGCCGATGATGCATGTGTCTGCCGAAACCCGCCGATCGGCCGCCCTGCAGTCCCGAACTGCGGCCCGCCGGGACGCCCTGGCCCCGGGTGGACGAGCCCGTCGTCGACAAGCCCGTGCCCACCCCTGCCGAGCTGCTGACCCGAACGGAGCGCGGCACGGCCAGTTTGTCGGCCCTTGCCGGGCCGCCCTGTGTGCGAGGCGGAGCGGCGTGGGGCTGACGGGGAACTTCGGTCCTGCATCATGGGGCCGAACCGCTGCGGGACTCGGTCGACTGAGCGGCACGTCCCCAAGCGGATCGCGCCGACCGGCGCACACGAAGCGTGCAATCATTTGATAAGAACCGGCGCGCAAAGTGACCTGGATTGGCTCACAATCCGCGCTGCTCCCGCCAAGACCAAAACCGGACTGCCATGTTGCGACACCGTTCCGGTATCCTGCTCGCCTCCGTGGCCATCTTGTCGCTGCTGGCCGGGTTGGGCCATCTCGGAGCCGAGAAGCGCGAAGCGATGCGGCTCGCCTCGCAGGAGGCCGTCCGAGCGGCGGAGCTCCAGGGCACGGTCGCCCGGCTCGACGGGGAGATGGTCGCGGCGGTGCGGCTGGCGGCCATGTCCGGCCAGCAGCGCTGGATCGCGAGCTTCGACGAGGCCGCACCGAAGCTCGACGCCGCATTCGGGGAAGCCAGCGAGATCGCCAGCCCCGCGATCAGGCAGACGCTCGACGAAACCGCCGGCGAGGCCCACCGCGACCTCCGCAGCGTGGAGCGCCGGGTTCTGGCCCTCGTCGCCCAAGGCGACCTCCCCGCCGCCCGCGCCCTGCTCGACAGCCCGGAATTCGTCTATCTGCGTGAGGTTTGGGCGGCCGGCCTCGACACCTTCGGCCAGGACCTCAGGGCGCTCGCCGAAGATCGCGCGTCGGACCTGTCCGCCAGGGCATGGATCGAGACGGGCGTGCTCGCCCTGCTGGCCGTCCTGGTCGTCGCCGCGGCGTCGGCCCTGCGCGCGCAACTCCGGCTTCGGGCCGCCATGGCGCACACCGAAGCGGTCGCCGGCACGGACCTGTTGACCGGCCTGAGCAATCGACACCGTTTCTGCCGGGACCTCGACGAGGCCCTCGCCGAGGGGCGCCGCCTCGGCCTCGACCATGCGCTGCTGTCGATCGACCTCGACCGCTTCAAGGCCGTCAACGACGCCTACGGACACCAGGCGGGCGACGAACTGCTCCGCATGGCCGCTGACCGCCTGCGAACCGTGCTGGGGGAGGAAAGGCGGCTCGCCCGGCTCGGCGGCGACGAGTTCGCCCTTCTTCTCCGATGCGATCCCGCCACGTCCGAACGGCCACAGACCGATCCGGTCGACGTGGCGCGCCGGATCGTCGAGGCGCTGGCAAACCCTTTCGCGCTGCATGACGGCGCCGTGGTGCAGGTCGGCTCCAGCATCGGGATCGCGCTCACCCGCGGAGCGGACGACGGCGGCGGCGACCTCATGCATCGGGCCGACGTCGCGCTCCACCGCGCCAAGGCGGAAGGCCGGGGCTGCTTCCGCATCTTCGAGCAGGGCGCCGACGTCCGTATCCGCTCCCTGGCGCTGCTCGAAGGCGAACTCCGCCGTGCCGTCGCGGCCGACGAGATCGTGCCGCATTACCAGCCTCTGGTGGACCTCGAGACGGGCCGCCTCATCGGCGTCGAGATGCTGGCGCGCTGGCCCCATCCCACAAACGGGATGATCTCTCCCGCCGAGTTCATCCCTTTGGCGGAGGACTGCGGGCTGATCGGCCCGATGACGGTCAACCTGCTGCGCCGGGGCTGCCGCGCCGCCGCGAAGTGGCCCGCCCACATCACGCTGGCCTGCAACGTTTCCGCCCTGCAGCTTCGCGGCCCCGGGCTGCCGTCGATGATCGCCGGTGTCCTCGCGGAAACGGAGTTCCCGGCCGACCGCCTCGAAGTGGAAGTGACGGAAAGCGCACTCGTCGGCAACCTCGAGCTCGCGCGCGGCCTGCTCCAGGAGCTCAGGACGCTCGGGGTGAAGCTCGCACTGGACGACTTCGGCACGGGGCATTCGAGCTTGCGCCACCTCCAGCAGTTGCCGTTCGACAAACTCAAGGTGGACCAGAGCTTCGTCGGCGCGATGGCGGCCGACGGGGAAAGCGCGAAGATCGTGTCCGCCGTCGTCGGGCTCGGCCGGAGCCTAGGGCTGTCTGTTGTGGCCGAAGGGATCGAGACGAGGCAAGTGGCGCAACTGCTGCGGGATCTGGGCTGCGAGGTCGGACAGGGCTGGCTCTTCGGCCGTCCGGTGCCGGCCCATCGCATCGACGCGCTCGTCGCCGAGCCTGCCGGTGAGGACGGGACGTCGCTGCCGCTGGCGTGTTGACGGGTGCCGGCCCCGAGAAAGCCCCATGCCGTTCGATCCGGTTTGCGGCGCTGCCCCACACGGCCCATGGCTTTGGCGTCCCGATGACGCGGCCACGGCCATGTCCATCTCGGCAGGCACGCCCGTCACGGGGCGCCTGACGGCGCCGCGCTCGGAGCAGATCGCGATCAGGGGAAATCACCTGATCGCGCGAAGATGATCGCAAAGACAGAAGGCTAGAGCTGGAACTGCGCGCCGAGGCGAGCGGCAACAGCTTCAGAACCTTTTTGGCGGTTGTCGCTTCGAGCGAGTATAAACAGGAAATTTAGTCTCAGGTGCGCAGGCCTGAAACGGTATCTGGTAGGCGCCTCCCGCTGTTCGGAAAGCGTCGGAGGTGGTGAGCCAAGCAATCCCTTGTCGGAGCTGCGATGGATCAGCCGCCGAGCGGGGGCACGACACGCCCCGGGCTCAAACGAGCTCCGGCCAGAACGCGCCTCCGTGGCGCAAGGTCACCTATCGATTGAGGCACGCGAAAGGAGCGCCAGCCCCTATTCCTAATCCGGGGATCAATTCACAAAGCACTGTGCAGACCGGCGGGGCTGCAACCGGGTTTTCCCGCCCACGGTTCCCTCGACGTGAACTGCCGAATGCGACATCGGGCCTTTCCGAGGCAGAATGTAGGACGATTAATCGTTGGGTGACTCTTCAGGTTGATCATGGTGCAAGCTCTGCCCGGACGACGATCCATGAATGTGCTTGCGACTGAGAAATGCCGGGATTTTTGGTCGCTCCGGCTGTCGCCGGTGACGCGGGCTCTGCAAAGTTCCCTTCTCCTCAAGATGCTGATGCCGATCTGCCTTGTGGTCGTCGCCATGGTGATCACCATCGGTGTCTACACCCCCAAGGCCGTCGTCGACACGGCCTTGGAAGAGGCCGTGTCGAAGGGTTTGCAAACGGCCGACCAGCTCAAGGCTTTGCGCGCCTTCTACTCCGAAAACGTCGTGTCGAAGGCAGTCAAGGATGGCGCGAAAGCTTCGGCCAGCTACAAGAACGATCCGTCCGCCATCCCTGTCCCGACCACGTTCATCCTTGATGTCGCGCAGGCTTTCAGCAACGAGGAGGTCAAGGTCGGCCTTGTCAGCCCTTTTCCCTGGCCGACGCGGGCCGGCCGCGTGCTCGACGACTTTCAACGCGAAGCCTGGGAAAAGCTGTCCCTCGATCCTGGCGCCCATTTCGAGCGTCGTGAGGTCGTCAACGGGCGCGAGGTGCTGCGCGTCGCGGTCGGGGACCGCATGGATGCGAGTTGCGTCGCGTGCCACAACTCGAATCCCCAATCGCCGAAGCGGGATTGGAAGGTCGGCGACGTTCGCGGCATCATCGAGGTGGTTCGCCCCATCGATCAGATCACGCGAGGCGCGCAGGCCCTGTCCGGCCATCTGGTGGTCGGCACCTCGATCGCTGGCATCGTGCTCTTCGCCGCGCTTTCCGCTCTGGGGCTGAAACTCGTGCGCCCCCTCCGCGACCTGGCGAGCTCGATCAACAACATCACGGGGGGGCGTCTTCAGGAGAAGGTCCCTCATACGAACCGCGTCGACGAACTCGGCACCGTGGCGCGCGCCCTCATGAACATGCAGGAGCAGACCAACGAACGTATGAGGGCCGAAGAGCAGATCAGCCATATGGCTCACCACGACGCCCTGACAAAGCTCCCCAACCGCGTTCTGTTCGGGTCGGAACTCGAGCGCGCCCTGTCGGAGTGGCTGCCGGACGAGACCGTGGCGGTGTTCTGCCTCGACCTCGACCGGTTCAAACAGGTCAACGACACGCTCGGTCATCCGGTCGGTGACGCCCTGCTCAAGGCCGTCGCCGGCCGCCTGCAATCCTTCGTCTCAGACAGGACCCTGGTGGCGCGGCTCGGCGGAGACGAGTTCGCCGTCATCCAGGTCGGTGCGGAGCAGCCCCACGAGAGCACCGGCTTGGGCGAACAGATCATCGCGCGCTTGAGCGAGCCGTATGAGATCCGGGGGTACCAGATCGTGATCGGAGCCAGCGTGGGGGTGTCGCTGGCGCCTCACGATGGCGATTGCGCGGACGACTTGCTCAAGAATGCCGATCTGGCCTTGTACCGGGCCAAGACGGATGGGCGCGGAACGCTTCGCTTCTTCGAGCCCGGCATGGATGCGCTGATGCTGGCTCGGCGCGAGTTGGAACTCGACCTGCGCCGCGCTCTCGTCAACGGCGAGTTTGAGCTCTACTACCAGCCGCTGGTCAACATCAACAGCGATGCCATCTGCGGCTTCGAAGCTCTGATCCGCTGGAACCACCCGACGCGCGGCATGGTGTCTCCCGTCGAGTTCATCCCTCTGGCCGAGGAGGTGGGTGAGATCGAGTCGATCGGAGCCTGGGTCCTCAGAACGGCCTGTCAGGAAGCGGTCGCTTGGCCCGAAGAGATCAAGGTCGCCGTCAACCTGTCGCCATTGCAGTTCCGCAGCGGCTCCCTGGTGCTCCATGTCATGGCGGCCCTGTCTGCTTCGCGCCTGAAGGCTGAACGACTGGAACTGGAGATCACCGAAGGTTTGCTCCTGCAGGACACCGAGGCCACGCTGGCCACCTTGCACCAGTTGCGCGACCTCGGTGTGCGCATCTCCATGGACGACTTCGGCACCGGCTATTCGTCGCTGAGCTATCTTCGCAAATTCCCGTTCGACAAGATCAAGATCGACCGTTCTTTCGTGCGCGACCTCGCCGAGACCGACGGGTGCATGGCGATCGTCAGGGCTGTGATGGACCTCGGCTACGGCCTCGGCATGTCGACCACCGCGGAAGGTGTAGAGACGATCGAGCAGCTCGCCCATCTGAAACGCGAAGGATGCGTGGAAGCGCAAGGCTATCTCATCAGCCCTCCCCGCCCGGCCAAGGCCGTCGCCGAGATGCTGTTCACCCAGCTTCTGAGTGGCAGGAGCGTCGCGTGACATCGCGATTGAAGGGCCAACCGCCCCAGCGGTATAGTTTTGTTTGCCGTTTCTCATAAAAGACGAGTCATTCTTTTCGGTTTGATTGTGAGAAGCTGATCGTTATGACAATCATTTGAACGTAGTGATGAGCTGAAGTATCGATCTCTGACGCTCTATGAATGTGCAACTGTAGTCATAGTACGGCGATCTGCTCGTCCTCTCCAATGCTTGGTGACGGACGTGAAAGCCGGCTTCAAGCCCTCGACGCGACAGGTGTGAAGACATGGCCCCGAAAACGATCCTTCTGCTGTTTCATGTCCTGGGTGTCGTCTTCGGCGTCGGCGGTGTCCTGATGCTCGACATCGACCTCGTGCGTCTTCTGCGAGGCTCCAAGGTTACGGCCCAGAATGTGGCCCTGACGCACTTCGTCTCCAGATTCGTCAAGGCCGGGCTCGTCGCCGTGTGGATCTCTGGGCTCCTGATCATCGCCATCGCGCCGGACGGGCCGGCCTCCGTGCTCGCCAATCCCAAGCTCCAGGCCAAGTTGGTCATCGTGGTCGTGCTCACGGTCAACGCCCTCTTCGTCGAGACGCTCGCCCTGCCGCTCCTCGTCCGCAACGTCGGCAGACCGTTGTTCGAGGGCATCGATCAGGTCCGGCGTTCGGTCGTGCTCGGCTGTGGCGCGATCTCGACCTTGAGCTGGCTGTTCCCCGTCGCGCTCGGGTTGGCCCGCGAGCTGAACGGGGTCGTTCCGGCCCAGTCGATCCTGATCGACTACTCGCTTCTGCTCGCCACCCTTGCCATCGCCATGCAGGTGGCGGGGCGACTGCTGTATCGACCGAAGCTCCAGGGGGTCGCCGACGGCCTCGCGGTTTCCCCCGCGGTCGAAGCTGCCGGCCATCTCACGTCTGCTCTCGCTCCCGGCGTCGACCGCATGATCGATGGAGACATGACCGCGGGGCGGACCTTCACAGCCGGCACCCCTCCATCGGATCGCTCAAACCAGGACGCGCGCCAGGCGGGACGCGACGCCATCCGCGCCTCAGTGTCACCGGATCGGGTGATCCGCGATTTCGCGTCGCTCGGTTCGGAGGCCGAGCGGGGCCAGTACCGCATCGGTCTGTTCGAGGCCCTGAGGTCGAGGGGCGAAGCCAGTTCGGACGCCGACCGCCTGCTGCAGGTCGTCGCGACCGACGAGTCGCTTCGTCGCAAGGTCGCCGCCGTGGCGCCGGACGACGCCGCCCGCGGCGCTTTCTCGTCCACGGTGGAGCAGGTTCGCCGACGGGCCGAAGATCGGATGTGGGAAAAGGTGAGGGACTGGCACGCGTCCATGGTGACGCTGAACGCCGGCGAAACCCATGACGAAGTCGACAGGGCAACGCCGCGAACTGCCGTTGCAGGGTGATGTCACTCGAGGACGACGAGCCGGCGTGAACGTCACGCCGATCTCGACTGCATCGTCGTGAACCGCGTCCGCTACAGGCAGCGCAGGATGTCCGAAAACAATTCATTAACTATCTTTTTATGTTTCCTTTTTATGCTTCCCAATGAACATGGCTCGAACGCGCTTGCAAAGTGATGGGAATGGCTACGATGGATGCAACGGTCCGGACGCTGAGCCCATCAGGTGCGACCAAGCCGGCGTCGAACGAGGCTGGCCTGGAAAGCCTGATGCGCGAGTTCTTCTCGAAGAGGCCGAGCGTGGGCGGTTCGGAAAGCGCCGCGGAAGCTCCGGTCGCAGTGCAATCCGCGGCACCCCGGCGTGACGTCGACACGGCAACCGAACTCCTGGATAGGGCCTCGCAGGCTTTCGACCTCCTCATCAACCGATGCCAATTCCTGGAGCACAACCTCCAAGACGCGAACGAGCGGGCGGCTGGACGCGCCGCAGAGCAGGACGAGGCGATCGAGCAGTGGAAGCGGCTTGTGTCCGTGCTCAAAGCGCAGGTCGACATCTCCGAGCAGGTCACCGCGGCGCTGAAGGCGCGCTGCGACATGGCCGAGGCTCGTGCCGCCGAGGCCGAAAAGCAAGCTGTAGCGCTGGAGCGCGCTTCGGCTCAAGCGGCGGCCCACGCCGCAACGGCTGACCAACTGTCGACGAAGCTGCACGATAAGGTCGTGGCCGCCTTCGGCATCGGGTCGCGGGCTCACCCCGTCCTCGAAGCGATGGCGACGAGAGCCGCGGCAGGTTGACGCCGGTGGGCGGCCTCGTCGCAGCGGTTCCTCGATCGGCGGTGCGAGCGGCGCGGGGGTGAGACAGCTTCTGTCTTCGACATGGGTTGGCCCCGTGCCGTTCAAGGCCATGCCGGCCGTGGCGTCGTCGCAGGAATCGATGAGCTGGACGTGCTGGACCCAGCCCCGATCGAGGTTCAGGCGATGCGGACGGAGTTCGAGCGGCCGAGATCTGCCCTCATCGACGTGCAGGCCTCACGCAAGCTCCCGTTTACCGATGCCCATCATGATGTGTCACCAGGCATGAAGCCGTAAGGACGGGTCGAGAATCGCGATGATGGCGGGTCTCGGCCGGGAAGCGTCCCGTGCAGCAGGACATCTCCTCCGCTTCGACGTGCGAACAGCAAAACCTCGCGCCACCGCCCTCGATGGGGCTCACATCGTTCGAGGCGGCCTTGGAGGCGGCCGCGCGGCCGTCTGTCCAGGTTCGGGCGACGCCTTCCCTGTCGCCGGGCACGGGGCAGGCCATCGCCTTCCTGACCTGCGTGCCGCACTGACCTCCACCGCAGCGCCACCGTGTCTCCGGATCCGGGGAGCCGCCCCGTCGGTCCGCATCGAGGCTGCGGCGACAG
>CAXUOD010000173.1:0-11345 GCA_964252585.1 uncultured Lichenihabitans sp.
ATCGCGGCCGAGTCGCCCGCCATCGCGGCCGAAGACGTGTCGCTTGTCTTCGAAACCGGCGACGGCGCGGTGCAGGCCCTGTCGCAGATCTCGCTCGAGATCATGCCGGGCGAGTTCGTGTCGCTGATCGGCCCTTCGGGTTGCGGCAAGACGACCTTGCTGCGGGTGATCGGCGACCTCGAAACCGCCACGTCGGGTCGGCTGACCGTCAACGGCGTGACGCCGCGCGAGGCCCGCCTGAAGCGCTCCTACGGCTATGTGTTCCAGGCCCCGGCGCTCTACCCGTGGCGGACCGTGGGGCGCAACATCGCCCTGCCGCTCGAGATCATGGGCTACGGCCGCGAGGAGCGGCGCGCCCGCGTCGAGGCCGGCTTGGCGCTCGTCAACCTCGACGGTTTCGGCAACAAGTTTCCCTGGCAATTGTCGGGCGGCATGCAGCAGCGCGCCTCGATCGCCAGAGCGCTGTCCTTCGATCCCGCTCTCTTGCTGATGGACGAGCCCTTCGGGGCGCTCGACGAGATCGTGCGCGACAAGCTGAACGAGCAACTGCTGCGTCTCTGGGAACGGACCGGCAAGACCGTGGTGTTCGTCACCCATTCGATTCCCGAAGCGGTGTTCCTGTCGACCCGGATCATCGTCATGTCCCCACGCCCGGGCCGCATCCACGACGTCGTCCACTGCGACTTCCCGCGCGACCGGACCCTCGACATCCGGGAAACCCCGGCGTTCCTCGCGGTGGCGCATCGCGTGCGCGAAGGCCTGCGGGCCGGGCATGCCTATGTCGACTGAGGCGAGGGCGCATCCTGGCGCCGTGATGCTTGGGCGTGCCGTTCGCCCGACCGGTCCGGGTCCGGCCCTGCGCGCCGTGGCCGGACGCGTGCTGCCCGTCGTCGTGGTGGTTCTGGGGATCGTGGCGATCTGGTACGGCGCCGCGGTGGGCATGAACGCCGACCTGCAGCGCGAAGCCTTCGACAACGCCGGCGTCTCGGACGCCGGGTGGCGCGACTTCGCGGCCGGCACCTGGTCGCAGAGCCATCCGCGGTTGCCCGCACCGCACCAGGTCGCGGCCGAGATCGAGAAATCGGTGTTCGACACGCCGGTCGCTTCGAAGCGGAGCCTCGTCTACCATGCCGGCGTCACGCTCGAGGCGACGGTGCTCGGCTTCGCGCTCGGCGCGCTCGTGGGGTTCGGCCTGAGCCTTCTCGTCGTGCATGTGCCGAGCCTCGACCGCGGCCTGATGCCGTGGGTCGTCGCCTCGCAGACCGTGCCGATCGTAGCCCTGGCGCCCATGATCGTCGTCATTCTCAACCAGGCCAACGTGACGGGACTGCTGCCGAAGGCCGTGATCGCGGCCTATCTGTCGTTCTTTCCCGTCGCGGTCGGCATGGCCAAGGGCTTGCGTTCGCCCGATCCCTTGCAGCTCGACCTGATGCGGACCTACTCGGCCTCGACCCGCCAGACGCTTTCGAAGCTAAGGCTTCCGGCCAGCCTGCCGTTCTGTTTCGCCAGCCTCAAGATCGGCATCGCGGCGAGCCTCGTCGGCACGGTCGTGGCCGAGGTGACGAAGAGCGAGGACGGTGGTCTCGGGGCGCGTCTCCTGGCAGGGTCCTACTATGGGCAGACCGTACAGATCTGGGCCGCTCTCTTCGTCGCGGCGATCTGTGGCGCCGTGCTGGTCGGGCTGATGTCGGGCATCGAGTATCTCGCGATGCGGCGCACCGGGGCGGCGCGATGAGCCCGGCGCCCGGACCTCTTTATTGGCTCGGTTGCGGTGCGGTCTGGCTGCTGGGTTGGTCCCTGGTCGAACTCATCCTCCGTAAAGCGCCACGGCGCGGTTGGGCGGGGCGGATCGCGGCCGCCGCGGTGCCGCTGATTTTCGGCGCGACCCTGCTGTTCTGGTGGGAGATGATCGTGCGGGGGCTTGGGGTACCCGCCGTCATCCTGCCGCCGCCCTCGGCGATCGCGGCGCGCCTCGTCGCCGCGCCAGGCGTGCTGGCGGCGGATTTCGTCCAGACCATGAGGGGGCTCCTGGTCGGCTACTTCATCGGCTGCGGCGGCGGCATCGGGGCCGCCATCGCGATCGACCGCGTGCCCTTCCTGCAGCGTGGCCTGCTGCCGCTCGGCACGCTCGTGTCGGCGCTGCCCATCGTCGGCGTGGCGCCCATCATGGTCATGTGGTTCGGGTTCGACTGGCCGTCCAAGGCCGCGGTCGTGACCGCCATGACGTTCTTTCCGATGCTGGTCAACGCCAATGCGGGCCTTGCCGCCACCACGCGCATCGACCGCGATCTCATGAGCACCTATGCGGCGCCCTATGGCGTGACGCTGCGCAAGCTGCGGCTGCCGGCGGCGCTGCCCTTCATCTTCAACGGGCTCAAGATCAACACCACCCTGGCGCTGATCGGCGCCATCGTGGCCGAGTTCTTCGGCACGCCGATCGTCGGCATGGGCTTTCGCATCAACGTGGAGGTCGGCCGGATGAACATCGACATGGTCTGGGCCACGATCGTGGTCGCAGCCCTGTCGGGCTCGCTGCTCTACGGCCTCGTCTCGGCCGTCGAACGGCGCGCGACTTTCTGGCATCCGTCGTTCCGCGGACGCCGATCCTGAACCACGAAGGAGAACGGTATGAGACACATGATCTGCGGTTTGGCGGCGCTGGGCGCCGCGTCGCTCGGGGCCGCGACGGCAGCCCGGGCCGCCGACCCTGTGACGCTGCAGTTGAAATGGGTGGCCGATGCGCAGTTCGCCGGCTATTTCGTGGCCAAGGACAAGGGCTTCTACAAGGACGCCGGCCTCGACGTCACGATCAAGCCGGGCGGACCGGACATCAACCCCGAGCAAGTGCTGGCCGGCGGCGGTGCCGACGTCGTGATCGATTGGATGCCGTCGGCGCTGGCGACACGCGAGAAGGGCTCGCCGGTCGTCAACATCGCGCAGCCGTTCAAGCGGTCCGGCCTGGAACTCACCTGTCGGGCCGACAGCGGCGTCAAGACGCCGGCCGAGTTCCCCGGCCACACGCTGGGCGTTTGGTTCTACGGCAACGAATACCCGTTCCTGGCCTGGATGGCCAAGCTTGGGGTCAAGACCGATGGCCCGCCCGGCGTCACGGTGCTGAAGCAGGGCTTCAACGTCGACCCGCTGCTCCAGAAGCAGGCCGCCTGCATCTCGACGATGACCTACAATGAATACTGGCAGATCATCGAAGCCGGCATGAAGCCCGCGCAACTCGTCGTCTTCAACTACACGGACGAGGGCGTCGCCACGATGGAAGACGGGCTTTACGCGCTCGAACCCAAGCTCAAGGACCCGGCTTTCGCCGACAAGATGGCCCGCTTCGTCAAGGCCTCGATGAAGGGCTGGGATTATGCGCAGAGCCACCCGGACGACGCGGTGAAGATCGTGCTCGACAACGATGCCTCGGGCGCCCAGACCGAAGATCATCAGAAGCACATGATGGGCGACGTCAACAAGCTGACGGCCGGGTCGACCGGCGTGCTCGACCCGGCCGACTATCAGCGGACCGTGAAGGTGCTGCTCTCCTCGGGGTCGGACCCCGTCATTACCAAACAGCCGGAGGGGGCCTGGACCCACGCGGTCACGGACAAGGCTGGTCTTTAGGCCCGACGTGCAGGCGGGAGAATCGAGACCCTTCTGCAACGCTTGTCTTTAAAGTAAGATAAATTCGGGTAATTGTCGGACTGAGAAAAACTTCTGTCTGATTCGGTTTAGCAATTGCCAGATGCAGCTTCGACCGCCATCATGACTCCCAATCCGGCCATCGTCTGACCGCGATCGGCCGATACGACGGTTCAAGACGGATTGGGGGGTGCGGCGGCGCCCCCCAATCCGTCTAAGGACCGTCCCACCACGGGGAGGATAGGATGATTGTGGCCGATATCCTGCACTCATTGAGCGACAAGGCCGTGGCGGAAGCCGCGGTGATGTCGATCGGGGGTGACTTCGCCGCGACCATGAAGAGCCAAGCTGCCCGTGCCGGGATGACGGTGGGTGGCTTGACCGTATCTCTGGTCTCGGGATTTGCGGTCGCGGCTTCGGAGCGGGACTGGCGTGTCTTGATGTCCAAGATGGCGGGCCAGGATCACCCCATCCTGGCGGGGTTGCGTGGCATCGCCGAGCACATGCTGCATCGGCAGGGGATCGACGTGCCTCGCGTGAGGCATACCGTCATGGCACCCGCCTATACGTCCGCTCCCTCGCCGAACGCCGCCACAACGCTCTTCTGAGAGGTATCGTACGAACGGCGGGCAATCCTTTCTTCATCGCCTCGAAGAGGCTTGAGCGTCAAAGGTCGGCAACGGCTCCGGCGGGCGGAGCCCGTTGGAGAAGCCTACGGATAGCGGCCCGGAGGGCCGGAACGAACCACGCAGGGCGCTTGCCATTTGCAGCGACCCCGAGCCGCCCTGGAGCGCCCTTCGATAAGCTCAGGGCAGGCTCTTCGACATGATCGCTCCGCGCGGTCGGCTCAAGACGAGGGGCTGGGGTGGAACGGCGTCACTGTCCGTCGCCGTGGCATGAGACCTCATCCGGTGCCCCGCGTCAGCTTATCCCGCCCGCCGGAGGAGGCCGCATCGCCGATTCGGCTTGACGTTGAGATGGCCTGAGCCGCAAGACCTGCCGACCGGTGTGCTCCAGGGCCCGGTAACCGAGGGTCCGGATGTCTCTTCGCCTCTACAATACGCTGACGCGGAGCAAAGAGGATTTCACCCCGCTCGATCCGGAGCGGGTCCGGCTCTACGTCTGCGGACCGACGGTTTACGATCGCGCCCATATCGGGAACGGGCGCCCGCTCATCGTCTTCGACGTGCTGTTCCGGCTGTTGCGCCACCTCTACGGGCCGGGCCATGTCGTCTACGCACGCAACATCACCGACATCGACGACAAGATCATCGTCCGGGCGGCGGAACGGGGCACGACGATCCGCCATTTGACCGAAGAGACAGCCCGCGGCCTCGCCGAAGACGTCGACGGGCTCGGCTGCCTGCGGCCGACCGTCGAGCCCCGCGCTACGGATCATGTCCCGGAGATGGTCGCGATCATCGAGAAGCTCGTCGCGTCGCGCCATGCCTATGAGGCAGACGGGCACGTGCTCTTCGATGTCCCGTCGATGCCGGCTTATGGCGCGCTCTCGCACCGCAGCCTCGACGAGATGCGGGCCGGCGCGCGCGTCGAGGTCGCGTCCTACAAGCGCAGCGACACGGATTTCGTCCTGTGGAAACCCTCGACGCCGAGCGAGCCGGGATGGGACAGCCCTTGGGGCCGGGGACGGCCGGGATGGCATATCGAGTGCTCGGCCATGAGCTGGAAGCACTTGGGCGAGACCTTCGACATCCATGGCGGCGGCCTCGACCTCATCTTCCCGCACCACGAAAACGAGGTGGCACAGAGCTGCTGCGCCTTTGATCGACCGCTGATGGCGCAGGTCTGGATGCATAACGGCTTCCTGCAGGTCGAGGGCGACAAGATGTCGAAATCGACCGGAAATTTCGTGACGATCCGGGACTTGCTTTCGACCGACACGTTTGGAGGGCGGTCCTGGCCGGGCGAAGTGCTGCGTCTCGCCATGCTGCGCACGCACTACCGTCAGCCGATCGACTGGACCCAGAAGGCGCTGGAGGAAGCCGAGCGGACGCTTGATCGCTGGTATGCGATGACGACCGACGGCGATCACGCATCGGAGCCCGCGCAGGCGGTCATCGGCGAACTCTCGGACGATCTCAACACGCCGGCCGCCATCGCCGGATTGCACGGTCTCTTCGCCAGGGCCGGCGACACCCACGCGCGAGCCGAGGCTTTGGCGTCGGCCCGCATCCTCGGCCTCCTGCAGGAACCACCATCCGCCTGGCAGGAGCGCCGCGAGGCGAGCGTCGGCATCGACCCGTCCTTAGTCGGCCGAATGATCGAAGCTCGTCTCGAGGCCCGTCGGGTCAAGGACTGGGCGGAGTCCGACCGGATCCGCGACGAACTCGCCGCGATGGGAGTCGTGCTCAAGGACAACAAGGACGGCACCACCAGCTGGGACGTGGGCCGGAAGGGAGCATCGTGATGCCGGCCAACGACAACAGGCCGGCGCTGCGGCCCATGCTGCCGGCCGACGCGCCCATGCTGGCGGCGATCTTCCGCGCCAGCATCGAAGACCTCACGGGCGAGGACTACGATGAGGAGCAGCGCACCGCCTGGGCCGATACGGCGGCCGACGAGGCGGCATTCGGCGCGCGCCTCGCAGGGATGCTGACCCTCGTGGCCACCATGGCGGGTGCGCCGGCCGCCTTCGCGGCGTTGAAGGGCAACGACCGCATCGCGATGCTCTACGTCTATCCGGCCGTCGCGGGGCAGGGCATCGGCACCCTCCTGGTCGACGCTTTGGAGAAACTCGCCCAAGCGCGCGGCGCCAAGGCCCTTTCGGTCGATGCCAGCGACACGGCCCGAGGCTTCTTCGAGAAGCGCGGCTACAAGGCCCAGAGCCGGAATTCGGTGCCGGTCAACGGCGAATGGCTGGCCAATACGACGCTGGAGCTGCGGCTCCCCGGTGCGAGCCCGCCGCCATGACGCCGCAGGTTTCGCGCGACTACCTGACGCTCTTCGACACCACGCTCCGGGACGGCGCCCAGACCACCGGGATCGATTTCTCGCTCGCCGACAAGCGAACGGTTGCGGGTCTGCTCGACGACCTCGGCCTCGATTACATCGAGGGCGGCTACCCGGGCGCCAATCCCCTCGATACGGCCTTCTTCGCCGATCCGCCGAAGCTGCGGGCGAAGCTGGCCGCCTTCGGCATGACGAAGCGCGCCGGTCGCTCGGCCAGCAACGATCCGGGCCTCGCCGCGACCCTCGCGGCCTCCGCCGATGCCATCGTGTTCGTGGCCAAGGCCTGGGACTACCACGTGCATGTGGCGCTCGGCTGTTCCCTTGACGAGAACGTCGCGAGCATCGCCGAGAGCGTATGGGCCGCGCGGGAGCACGGCCGGGAAGCGCTGGTGGATTGCGAGCATTTCTTCGACGGCTACAAAGCCAATCCCGACTACGCATTGCGCTGCGCGGTTTCGGCCCATGAGGCCGGCGCCCGCTGGATCGTGTGCTGCGACACCAACGGCGGAACGCTGCCCGACGAGGTGGAGCGTATCGTCGGCGAGGTGACGCGCCGGATCCCCGGGAGCCATGTCGGCATCCATGCCCATAACGACACCGAGCACGCGGTCGCCAACTCGCTCGCCGCGGTGCGGGCCGGGGCGCGGCAGATCCAGGGCACGCTGAACGGCATCGGCGAGCGATGCGGCAACGCCAACCTCGTGTCGCTCATCCCGACGCTGCTGTTGAAGCCCGCCTATGCCGACCACCTTGCGATCGGGGTCCGGCCCGAGAAGCTCGCGGCGCTGACGAAGCTGTCGCATTCTTTCGACGAACTGATGAACCGGGTGCCGTTCCGCCACGCGCCCTATGTCGGCGACAGCGCCTTCGCGACGAAAGCGGGCATCCATGCCTCGGCGGTCGTCAAGGACCCGCGCACCTACGAACATGTGGACCCGGAGGCGGTCGGGAACAGGCGCAAGCTCCTCGTCTCGGACCAAGCGGGTAAATCGAACCTCCTGGCCGAACTGGAACGGCTCGGGGTCGCGGTCAGGAAAGACGACCCGCGCGTGGCTCGCCTCCTCGACGAGGTCAAGGTCCGCGAGTCGCTCGGCTACGCCTACGAGGGAGCCGACGCCTCCTTCGTGCTGCTGGCGCGGCGGATCCTCGGCGAGGTGCCGCAGTTCTTCGACGTCGAGCGCTACAGGGTCAACGTCGAGCGGCGCTACAATGCCGAGGGCCGGCGCATCACGGTGTCCGAGGCCATCGTCAAGGTCACGGTCGACGGCGAAAGCCTGATGTCGGTCGCCGAGGGAACGGGTCCGGTCCATGCCCTCGACCTCGCCTTGCGCAAGGATCTCGGCAAGTACCAGCGCCACATCCAGGATCTCGAACTCCTGGATTACCGGGTCCGCATCTTCCAGGGCGGCTCGGATGCCGTGACCCGCGTGCTGATCGAATGCGGCGACCGCGACGGCGAGCGCTGGACGACCGTCGGGGTCTCGGCCAACATCATCGATGCGTCCTTCCAGGCGCTGGTCGACGCGATCACCTATAAGCTGATGAAGACCGCGGGTTAGTGCCTCGAGCCGCGGGGTGACCGGTGGCATAGGGGAACGCGGTTCAGGGAGAATGCGACATGGAAGACCTCGTCCGGGACATCAGCGCGGCCGCGGGCCTCGAACCCGACACGGCTCGCAAAGCCGTCGGCATCGTGCTGGATTTCATCCAGAAGAGCGTGTCGCCCGAGCAGAGCGCCGCCGTGATCGACAAGGTACCGGGCGGTCGAGAAGCGGCGGCGGCGGCGGCTGAGGACGAGGCCGAAGGCGGCGGCACCGCGGCGCCGGGCTTGATGGGACTGGCCAACCGCTTGATGTCGGAGGGGGTCGGCATGGGCGACATGCAGGCCCTCGGCCGGGTCATGTTCGATTACCTGCGCGGCAAGGCCGGAGACGATGCGGTCGGCGAACTCGCGGGCGCGATTCCGGGCCTCGGCCAGTTCATGTAGGCCGAGCGAGACCTGGCGGGAGCCGGCTTAAAGCGCCAGCGCGCGATCGTATCCTTCGACAAGCGGCCGAAGCTAGTCGCCGAAAGCGACTGTGTCGTTTGGCTTCGAGCCCGCCACCCTGGCCCGCTGCGTTCTTCGGCGAGACACTTTTGGCAAGCTTTCTGTAAGCTGATCTGCGAGGCGCTTGTTCTTTGGTCCACCGGTTGTGGTACGCCAATCGCGGAGGATCACAACCTTGAGCGATGACCCCGACAATCTCGTTCTCCGCCTCCTTCGCGAGATGCGCGCCGATATGGCGACCAAGGCTGACCTCGCTGAAATGGCGACGAGAATCGACCTCGCCAATATTGTAAAGAAGAGCGACCTCGCCAAATGGCGTCGAAGGACGACCTGAGGTTCGAGATCAACGCGCTACGGGCTGACGTCGCCTCGGACCTGATCACCACCCGCAAGGAGCTGAGCGAGCAGATCGTCGGATTGCGGGGTGCCGTGGTGGAATATCACCGCCTCAGCGATCGGCCACGGCATCATCATCTCAGTGAACTCGAAGCCCGGGTTCGGCGTATCGAGCAACGTCACAATCTACAACTCGAGCCGCTTTGAACGTTGCTGTCGCACTCAGCGGGTCGCTATGATGCCAGCGAAGCCGCCACCTGCCGGGCCGCGCGCTCGCCAGAGGCGACGCCGGCATTCAGGTAGCCGGCCTGGCTCCAGGTGTGTTCTCCGGCGAAGAAGACATTGCCCTCCGGCTGCTTCTCGATGCCGAGCAGGGTCGTCTGGTAGCCTGGGGGATAGAAGGAATAGGACCCGAGCGACCAGGGGTTCCGCCTCCAGATATCCAGCGTCGACAAGCCGTTCCACAACGGTGGAAGACCCGGCAGGATCTGGTTCGCGCCAGCCAGACACAGGGCCGCTAGCGCATTGCGATCGGGCGAAGCGCCGTCGAAAAGGGCCTGCGATCCACCGGACCAGAAGTTGAACACGCCGGTCGTGCCGGCCTGCCCTCGGGTCGCATCCCAGGTCGTTTCGAAAGCCGGCGACGGAAGGCGGATTTCGCCGTTGCAGCCGAGATCGTTCCAGAGCCTGCGCTCGAACTGCAACTGGAACTTGACGCTGGCCCCCATGCCGAGTTGAGCGATCGACTGCACCTTCAAGGGTTGGAACCCGGCATTCGAATAATCGACCGCGGCGCGCATCACGGCGAAGGGCAGGGCCAGGACGACTCGGTCGAAGAGAGCATCGCGGTAGCCACTCCCACGCGTCAGGGTCAGGACGATCCGGCCATCGTCGCGCTTGCGGATCCCGACGAGGGCGGTTCCGGTCTCGATGGCGCCCGGAAGTTGGGCACCGAGCAGCGTCGGGATCTGATCGTTGCCGCCGAGCACCCGGAAGCGCTGATCGGAGTCGGTGTAGTACAGATCGAAGTTGTCCCGCTGGTCGTCGGCCAAGGTTGTGATGATGTTCAGCGCGCTCTGGTGGTCGGTATCGGCCGCGTTCTCCTCGGCGAAGGCGTTGTCGATCAACTGACCGAGCTTCGAGGAGAGACCGCCGGGGACATAGGTCAAGATCCACTGCCGGGCCGTCATGGCGTCGTAGCGTTTGGCTCCTGCGGTCGAATATTGATAATTGTAACTTCCCCCAATGGCCGCGCTTTGCCCCTTGAGATCGAGATAGAGTTGTCCGAAATCCGCCGTCGCATCGGCCAGCGTGTAGCGCTCGCCGTTGAATCGGTAGACCGGGATGGTGCCGGGTGGCTGGGCCGCCAGCACGTCGTAGAGCGTCAGGCCGAGCTCCTTCGCGAGCCCGCGGATCTCGTAATGATCCGTGTCGATGAACTCGCCCCCGTGCTCGGCGATCTGCCCGTTCTGGAAGATGCCGCGCGCCGTGAAGCAACGCCCGCCAAGTCGCGTGTTTCCTTCGAACACGACGGGGTCGAAGCCGGCCTGCTTCAGCCGATAGGCCGCGGTGAGGCCTGCCAGTCCTGCGCCGACGACGGCGATCCGAGCCGTTGCGGTTTGTCCAGCAGCGGGTCGCAGACCCATCGCGGTGGCGGCCCCGAGACCCAGTGCTCCCTTGAGGACCTTACGGCGATCCGGCTCGGGATGATCGGCCTCTCCTCGGCGTGACGAGGCCACGGCAGCCGCAGCGGTCCGCAGCAGCGCCATCGACGGGGTTCTCGACACGACAGGCTCCGATGAACTGGACCGATTCTGATGCCGCCATCATCGCGGCCAGCGTCGTCTCGCGCAAGAGTAAGCCGTCATGGCACGACCGCGACCGGTGCCGGCTTCGAGGCCGGGAGGGGCGACGTTTCGACGGTGTCGTGCGGCTCGCCGAGGCTGGCTGAGGCCGGTGCGCTACCATCGAGCACCGCTTGCGTGTCGTGGTCTTCCGGGCGGGGCGCCGCGATCTCGTTGCCGATCCCCTGGATGATCTTCGGTGCGCTCGCGTAGGTGGCGTGGCCGATCCAGCCAACGCTGTCGCGGCTGAGGTCGACGACGTGGACCCCCAACCCTTCGATCGCGCGCCGTCCTTCGGGCGTGTTGGGATCGACGGCCCCGACGCGCGGCCGGTCCGCCATGATGCCGGACAATGTCAGGGCGCGGTCGTTGCTCGACGCGAAGACCGAGACATGCGCATAGGAGCCGAGGCGCGCCACCTGCTGACGGAACACCGCGAGGTCGATATCGGGCGCCGCCAGGATGATGTCGCCGAGGTGTCCATCGAGGTCGGGATGGCCCGCGATCGC
>CAXUOD010000174.1:0-11239 GCA_964252585.1 uncultured Lichenihabitans sp.
TCTCATACATGCCGCGCGACTTCATGCCGACGAAGCGGTTCTCGACGAGGTCGAGCCGCCCGATGCCGTTGGCGCGGCCGAGCTCGTTGAGCCTCGCCAGCAGCGCCGCGGGCCCGAGCCGCTCGCCGTCGATCGACACGGGGTCGCCGCGCTCGAAGCCGATGGCGATCACGGTGGCGCGGTCCGGGGCCTGCTCGGGCGACACCGTGCGGGAGAAGACGTAGTCCGGCACCTCCTCGGCGGGGTCCTCCAGCACCTTGCCCTCCGAGGACACGTGCAGCAGGTTCGCGTCGACCGAGAAGGGCGCCTCGCCGCGCTTGTCCTTGGCGATCGGGATCTGGTTCTTCTCGGCAAAATCGAGGAGGGCCGTGCGCGACGTGAGGTCCCACTCGCGCCACGGCGCGATGACGGTGATATCGGGCTCGAGCGCGTAATAGCTGAGCTCGAAGCGCACCTGGTCGTTCCCCTTGCCGGTGGCGCCGTGGCAGACGGCATCGGCGCCCATCTTGCGCGCGATCTCGATCTGCTTCTTGGCGATCAACGGCCGGGCGATGGATGTCCCGAGCAGGTAGAGCCCTTCGTATTGCGCGTTGGCCCGGAACATGGGGAAGACGTAGTCGCGGACGAATTCGTCGCGCAGGTCTTCGATGAAGATGTGTTCGGGTTTGATCCCCAGCAGGATCGCCTTCTGCCGCGCCGGCTCCAGCTCCTCGCCCTGGCCGAGATCGGCCGTGAAGGTCACGACCTCGCAGCCGTAGGTGGTCTGCAGCCATTTCAGGATGATGGACGTGTCGAGGCCGCCGGAATAGGCGAGCACGACGCGGCGGATAGTTTTCGGGGGCTGCTGCATGGGGCGGATTTCGGCCGGTTGAGAGAGGGAGACAAGCCCTCGCAAGGAACAAGCCGGGACTACAGGGCGGGCGTGCCGCACGCAAGAGACGCCCGTCAAGTCGGCTTGCGTGCCCGCACGAGCAGGAAGAGGGGCGCCACCGCCGCGTCGGCGACGATCGGGGTCGCGCGCGCCGTCTCGAGGTCGGGACAGGGCTCCGCCATCGCTTCGATCACAAGGCCTGCGCCGATCACGGCCGCGACCCATTCGCTGAGGGTCCGATGGAAGCGTGGGATGCGAAACGGGGCCACCCCAGTGCGTTCTTCCCGCGCCAGGGCCGTGAACCACCACCTGTCCTCTGCGCCGTCGACGCGATCGAAGTAGCGTGCCACCTCGACGGCACGAACCGCGCCGTCCGGCTCGCGGAGCACGCGGCGATGCGGCGGGACGAAGCAAGGGTGCAGAATGGAGAACTGGAGAAAGCCGCCGGGCTTCAGCACGCGCGCGGCTTCGCGCAGAGCGCAACCCTGTTCGGGCATGTCCATCAGCGACATGAAGGCCGTGGCGAAATCGAAGACGGCGTCCGCGAAGGGAAGGGCCATGGCGTCGCCCGCATCGTAGCGGATGCCGAGCGGCGTGGTCGCCTCCGTCTCGCGCGCGGCGCGCACGAAGGTTGGAGCGATGTCGATCCCTCGCATGCAGGCGCCCCGCCGGGCGAGCTCCCTCGTATTCGAGCCCTCGCCGCACCCGATGTCGAGCCCCTCCAACTCCATGACATCGGGCAGCAAGGCGAGAAAAGCGGGCGTGTTCAGGGTGTCACGGTAGACGTCCAGACCGCGACGCACCTGCTCGGTCCAGACGGGAGCGTTGGCTTCCCAGGCTCGGGCGACGTCGTCACGTCCCATCCGCATCTTTCGCCTGGCAAAAAGGCAAGCTCAGCTTGGCACAAGCCGAGCCGTTATGGTGGCGACACGCCGATAGTGCAGGGGTTCACGACAAAAGACGGACCGCGGTCCCTTGATCGTCAGCAGCTTCACAGCTTATTCGTCGAATGAAATGAAAGTCTCGCCGCCGAGCCACCGGCCGTCGAATGCGATCACGCCATCCGCGAAGTCGCCGCCCGCGTCGAGTACGATGAGCCCGGCCTCGACGGCAGGACGGTTCACGACGACGTTGCTGGTATCGACGAGTATCCGGATCGACGCGCCGATTCGCGTCCTGTCCGCTCCGTACCGTCGGTCGAGAACCCAAGAATAGTCGCAGAGCGAATGGACGCTCACCGCCACGACCTCCACAGATCTAAGAGCGTTCAGCGCAGTGTCGCGCTGCCCTTATCCGGGAGCACGGCGCGCAGCAGCACATTCGTTTTGGCGACGATCTTCATTTCCGTCGAGACCGGCCAAGCCCGCTTCCGCTCCGGCGTCGGCAATGGCGTCGTTTTATTCCTCGATCGACAATCGAGCGCCATTGGTTTTACTCGCGAAGAAGCCCGCGAGATCGTTCCACGAGCCTCGGCGCTGATCTGCCCTCAACTCTGCCTTACCGTCGGGAAGAAGATCGAGCCTGATCTTGTCGCCAGCTTGGATATCGAGGTGCTTCAGCACGTCCTTGCGGAACGTGACCTGGCCTCGCATTGTAACCGTCAACGTCGTCATTACGCAGCTCCGAATGACGCAAGTATTATTGAAATCAGCATTACTCTCGAAGATGAGATCGATGGCCCATGTAAAACCTTGCATGGAGCGGGTTGCGACCGGTTGGGAGAGGGAGACAGGCGCCGGCAAGGAACAGGCCGGGACTATGGCGGTGGCGACCCGGGCGCAAGCATCGGCCCAGGCTCGAGATAGCGCGTCAGCTCGGCGACGAGATGATCGAACAGCGCCCGCAACCGGCGCATCGAGCGTAGATCCTCGTGCATGACGACCCAGATGCCGACGCGCGCCAGCACGAACCCCGGCAGCACCGGCACGAGTTCCGGCAGCGCCATGCCGATGCCGGTCTGGCAGTAGCCGATCCCGAACCCCGCCCGCAGCGCCGCCAGCAGGCCGAGGTCGCTGCTGCACTGGAAGCCGAAGCGCGCATCGATGCCGAACACCGGCCGGATCCGGCGCGCGTGGTCGTCGAGACCGATCAGCGTATGGCTCCCGAGATCCGCGACCGTCGCGGGAAGGCCGTGCGCCGCCACATAGTCGCGGTGGGCGAAGAAGCTCACCGGTGCCTCGCCGATCCTGCGCGACACGAGAGCCGCTTGCGTCGGCGCCACGTTGCGCACCGCGAGGTCCGCGTCGCCGCGGAGCAGGTCCTCGACCCGGTTGCTGAGGGCCAGGGCGATGTCGACTCCGGGATGCTGCGTTCTGAACCGTGCCAGGATGGGGGGCAGCACGACGCCGCCGACGATCTCGCTCGCCGCCAACCGAACGGTGCCGCGCAACTCGCCATCGCGCCCCGAAGCCGTGCGCATCAGGGCGGCCGCGGCGGCGGCCATCGCCCGGCCGTGAGGTTCGAGTTCCATCGCGATCTCGGTCGGGCGAAGCCCGTCGGTCGAGCGCGTGAACAGGGGTGCCCCGAGGTCGCTCTCGAGCGTGGCGATCTGCCGTCCGAGGGTCGGCTGAGTCTGGCGCAGCGCGCGGGCAGCGCCCGAAAGGCTGCCGTGATCGAACACGGCCAGGAAGGCGCGCCAGAGATGCCAATCGGGTTCTATCATACTTTTTCGTATATCGGATGCGCGCTCTTCAGCAATCGACGTTCACCCGGCCAAAGACCATTCTCGAAGCGTGGATGGAGGTTCGGACCATGGTGAACGAGAAGCGAGCGTTGGTATTGGGTGCCACGGGCGGTGTCGGCGGCGAGGTCGCATCCGCCCTGCTGCGTCACGGCTGGCAGGTGCGTGCCCTGGCGCGCGACCCGGATCGCGCCCGGCGCTCCGGTCCGGCCGGACTCGTCTGGCTCGAGGGCGACGCCATGAACGAGAGCGACGTCGTGGCGGCCGCCGAGGGCGTCAGCATCCTGTTCCACGGCGTCAACCCGCCAGGGTACCGCGATTGGCGGGGCCTCGCGATGCCCATGCTGCGCCACGCGATCGTGGCCGCGAAGGCCGCCGATGCCCGGCTGATCTACCCCGGGAGCGTCTATGTCTATGGCGCGGATGCCGGCGACGTGGTGAGGGAAGCGGCGCCGCAGCATCCCCGCACCCGCAAGGGGCGGATCCGCGTCGAGATGGAGGCGATGCTGGAAGAGGCGGTCGAGGAAGGTCTGCGGTTCCTGGTGGTCCGGGCCGGCGACTACTTCGGTCCACGGGCGCCGAGTTCCTGGGTCAGCGCGGTGCTGCTGGGCGGCGGCAAGAGCCTGCGCAAGGTCGTCACGCCCGAGCGGGCGAAGACCGGTCACGCTTGGGCCTACCTCCCCGACCTCGCCGAGGCCGTGGCGCTGCTGGCCGACCGGGAAAGCTCCCTCGCGGCTGCGGAACGCGTCCATTTCGAGGGTCATTACCTCCAGGGGCGCGGCATGGCCGAGGCTGTCCGCCGCGTCGAGAACGCCGGGCTGAAGATCCGGCCGTTCTCGTGGCTACCCGTTTACCTCGGGGCGCCGTTCGTCACCTTTCTGCGCGAGGTCATCGAAATGCGCTATCTCTGGCGCGTTCCGCTACGGCTCGACAACGCGCACCTGCTGGCGCTGCTCGGGAGCGAGCCGAGAACCCCGCTCGATGCGGCCGTGCGGGTCAGCCGCGATGCTCTGCGGGCGCAGTTCGCCGGGGCGTTGCCGGCGACGGGGGCCACTGGTCCATGACGGAGGCCGCTTGTCGCCGTCAGATCGTGGAAATCGTGATCCGAAGCCGGTATCGTGATCGGGAGGCGACGTCCTTCGCGTCGGACGCCGCGACTCGCGGAGGGAACGGTCGCCATGGCGGGCCAACGTCACGATTTATCGGCGCTGTCCGAACCCGAGGTTCGGGTGCGGGTCCTGGAATCGATCCTGACCGAGAAAGGCTACGTGGATCCGGCCGCCCTCGACGCGCTCATCGAAGCCTACGAGGTCGAGATCGGGCCGCGCAACGGGGCGCGGGTCGTCGCGCGGGCGTGGAGCGATCCCGACTACCGCGTCCGGCTGATGAGCGATGCCACGCCGGCCATTGCCGAACTCGGTTATGCGGGGCGCCAAGGCGAGCACATCGTCGCGGTCGAGAACACCCGCACGCTGCATAACGTGGTCGTTTGCACGCTCTGCTCCTGTTATCCGTGGTCGGTGCTCGGCCTGCCGCCGGCCTGGTACAAGGCCGCTCCCTATCGGTCGAGGGCCGTGCGGGATCCGCGGGGCCTGCTGGCCGAGTTCGGCACGCTGCTGCCCGACGAGGTCGCGATCCGCGTCTGGGACTCGACCGCCGAGCTTCGCTATCTCGTGGTTCCGCTGCGGCCCGAGGGGACCGAAGGCTGGAGCGAAGAGCATCTGGCCGAACTCGTGACGCGCGACAGCATGATCGGGACCGCCCTGGCCCGATCGCCGGGAGAGCGAGCCTGATGGACGGTGCACAGGATATGGGCGGCATGCAGGGCTACGGCCCTGTCGTGCAGGAACCCGACGAGCCACTCTTCCACGCCGAGTGGGAGCGACGCGCCTTCGCCCTGACGCTGGCGATGGGGCGGCCGGGCGGCTGGACCATCGACATGTCGCGCTACGCCCGCGAGAACCGTTCGCCCCAGGACTATCTCGGCAAATCCTACTACGAGCTGTGGCTGGCCGGGCTCGAACGCCTGATGAAGGAGCGCGAGCTGATCGGCGAGGACGAGATCGAGGCCGGGCAGATGCTGCATCCGCCGAAGCCGGTCACGCCGCTCAAAGCCGCCGATGTCGCGCCCATGTTGCGGCTCGGCGGACCGGCCGACCGGAAAGCCGCGAACCCGGCGCTCCACCGGGTCGGCGACCGCGTCCGCGCGAGGATCACCGGTTCGGCGACCCACACGCGGCTGCCGCGGTATGTCCGCGGGCATGTCGGCACGATCGAACGCGTCAATGGCGCCCACGTCTTCCCGGACACCAACGCGCTCGGCGAGGGCGAGAACCCGCAGTGGCTCTACACGGTCGCATTCGACAGCCGGGACCTCTGGGGCCAGGACGGCGATGCCTCGATCAGCATCGCGGTTGACGCCTTTGAACCTTACCTGGAGTCCGCCGGATAGGTCGTCACCGCGATCCCGGACCGAACAGTTCGGCCGGCGGCCGAAGAAAGGTCTGCCGTCCGTCCTTGAAGCCGATCTCCGGCGCCACGATGCCGGCCACGATCTCGGCGCGGCTCTCGGCCGCGAAGGCGATCAGGGTCGCGGGGGCGCCGACCGCGATCCCCGTCTCGTCGCAACGCATCAACCGCATCGCCGACCGTGTGACCATGTCGAGGCAGGCCCCGAGGTCGTCTTCGCGGCCGAGCTGTGCCACGTTGGCGAAGAGGTTCACCATCCGGACCAGCGAGCCGTCGCCGTAGGGCGTGAACGGGTTGCGAAGGTTGTTCGTGGCGACGGAACAGGTCACGCCGGCGCGGGCGAGCCTATGGGCCGGCGCGACACCACGCGGCACGTCGTGCGGGGCCTCGCGACCCATGAGGAACAGGTCGGTCGCCGGCAGCACCGTCACCGCGACGCCGGCTTCGACGAGGCGCAGGGCCGCCGCATCGAAGCGGTCCGGCGGGAGGGCCGAGAGCTTGGTGGCGTGGCCGATGGCGACGCGCCCGGACCAGCCGCGCCGCTCGGTCTGGCGGCAGACCTCGTCGAGGTCGAGCGACGCGGCATCGAGCGAGAAGTCGAGGTGGAGGTCGACGTCGAGGTCGCGCTCCTGAGCGAGGTCGAAGATCCGGGCGATCTGCCCGTGGCTGTCGCGGTCGATATAGGGAGCCCCGCCGACCAGGTCGGCGCCGAGGTCGAGGGCCTCGACCAGGACGGCATCGCAACCCGGATCGTCGAGCAGTCCCTCCTGCGGGAAGACGCAGATCTGGAGATCGATGGCCCAGGCGTAATCCCGCTTCAGCCGCTGCAACGCCCTGAGGCTCGTCAGCCCGACGCGCGGGTCCACCTCGACATGGGTCCGCATGCGGTTCGTGCCGTGGGCGATGCACATTTCGAGCGTCCGGCGCGCCCGCCCGTAGACATCCTCTTCGGTGAAGTCGCGCTTGGCTTCGGAGACCCGCCGCACGGCTTCGGCGAGACTCCCGGACCCGCAGGGGCATCGCTTGTCGAGGCAGGCTTTGTCGAGGTGGATGTGGGTGTCGACGAGGCCGGGCAGGACCAGCCGGCCGCCGAGATCGACCTCGGCCGCGTCGCAGACGAGATCGCGCCCGATCGCGGCAAAGCGCGTGCCGGCAATGCCGATATCGAGCGGGCCCCGCCCATCGCCGAGATCGGCGCGGCGGATCACTGTGTCGAACGTCATGGGGACCATTCTCTACCCGTCTATGCGGAAAGAAGAGCTGATCCTTCGTGGTCGGCGCAAGCGCTAACTCCTGCCTCGTCCTGACCCGGCCGTTGCGCGGGGCGTGCCGGCACACGTCAAAGGCCGCGATCAAGGCTCGGGCGGCGCCACCAGGGCGCGCAGGCTCCAGCGGCGTCCATCGTGGCTAAGGTCCACGCGCGCGAGCGGCGGAACCTCGATGTGCCAGAAGCCGGAGGGGCCGGCCGCGACCGCGTGGACGACCGCGGCTCGGATGACGGCCGCATGCGTCACGGCCGCGACGCGCCCGCCGCACGCGGCCGCCTCGACCATGAAGGCCGCGACCCGTTCCAGGACATCGAGCAGTCTCTCGCCGCCGGGCGGCGCCGAAGCGGGGTCGGCGATCCAGTTAGCGGCAGCCTGCGGGTCTCGTGCTTCGACCTCGGCAAGGCCCAGCCCGGTCCAGGATCCGTAGTCGTGGTCGCGCAAGCGAGGGTCTTCCACGAACTCTCCTTGCAGGGCCGCCGCGGTCTGCCTCGCCCTGAGGGCCGGGGCGGTGAGCCTGCGGCCGGCGCGCATGGCGATCGGGCGCCACGCCGGAGCCACGGCCGACAGCCCGGCTTCGCCTCTCGCATCGAGCGCTTCGTCAGCGGGGAAGCGGGCCACGCGTGTCGCCTCGGTTGAGGCATGACAGAACAGCGTCAGCCGTGTCGTCATGGCCAGGCTCTTTGGCCGGGGTCGCGCACGGGCTCACGTCGCCGCAATAGGGATCTCGATCAGGTTCGGCACGCCGGAGGCGATGCCTTCTTCGACGGCTCCCGCGATATCCTGCGCCCGTTCGACCCGCCGCGACGGGATGCCCATCGATGTGGCGAGCGCCAGGAAATCGATGGGCGGGTCTTCGAGGTCCATGGCGATGAAGCGATTGGTGCGGATGCTGAGGAAATGCGGCTGGGCCTTCATGAAATTCTTGAGGACGTTGTACTCGCGGTTGTTCATCACCACGAAGGTGACGGGCAGCCTCTCCCGTGCCGCCGTCCACAGCGCTTGCGGCGAGTAGAGCGAGGCGCCATCGCCCACGAGCGACACGACCGGCTCGCGGTCGAGCCCGAGCGAGGTGCCCACCGCGGCCGGCATGCCCCAGCCGAGCGCCCCGCCGCGCAGGAAGGAATATTGCCGCGGCGACGAGGAGTTGAGGAAGGAGCGGACGTGAAGCGATGTCGCGACCGCCTCGTCGACGATGGCGACCCGGGGGCCGATGGCTTTGGTCACCTGCTCGGCCGCCACCAGCGGCGTCGTCACCGGTGCCGAGAACTCGTCCGCGGCCCTGGCCTTGAGGGCCGCGCGGCGGGCGTCGCGCTCGCGCTCCGCGGTTTCCCGCAGTCTGGCGATGGCGCCCTGCTGGCGCGCCAGCTTCCGGTCGAGCATGGGCAGCAGAACCCGCAGGGACGCCTTGATGTCGCCGACCGTCGAAAGCGCCGTCGAATAGGTGCGCCCGAGGTCGCGCACGTCGCTCGAGAGCTGGAACACCTGGCAGGACGGCGGTACGGCCGGCCCTTCCGAATAGAGGATCGTGATCACGGATTTGCCGCCGAGCGCGAAGATGCCGTCAAAGGGCTCGAGCCTGGCCCGGATCTCGCTCGCCTTGGTGGGGAGGTTGCCCTGCCAGAGCGGATGCGCGGTCGGAAAGGGGATATGGGCCGGCCATGAGGAGCCGAAGACCGGTGCCCCGAAGGCTTCGGCCAGCGCTACGGTCTCGGCGCTGGCGTCGGAGGCCGAGATCTCGTCGCCCGCGATGATGGCGAGTTTGCCGGGCGCGATGCGGGTCAGGATGTCGGCCAGCTCGGGCAGCGAGCCCGCGATCGCCCGGCGGTCGATGGTCGAGACCTCGGCGATGCCGACCGTGCTCATCTGTTCCATCACGTCCATGGGCAGCGACAGGAACACGGGGCCGCTCGGCGCCGCGGTGCAGTCGTGGAAGGCGCGCCGCACCAGCACGGGCAATTGGTCGGGGTGGATGACCTCGTGAGCCCATTTGACCGCCGGCCCGGCGATCTTGACGAGGTCGCCGAAGAGCAGCGGGTCGGTGAGGTTGTGGCGCATGTCCTGCTGGCCCGCCGTCACCACGAGCGGCGTGTTCGACACCTGGGCGTTGATCAACGCGCCCATGCCGTGGCCGAGGCCGCCGGCGGTGTGGAGGTTGACGAAACCGGGCTTGCCGGAGGCCTGGGCATAGCCGTCCGCCATGGCGACGACGCTCGCCTCCTGCAACCCCCAGATGTAGTTGATGTCCGGTGCACCGGTCAGCGCATCCATGAGCGCGAGCTCGGTCGTGCCGGGATTGCCGAAGATGTAGCGCACCCCTTCGCTGCGCAGCACTTCGAGCAGCACCGCGGCACCGCGGCGCGGCTCGACGCCGTCGACCGCCGTAATGGTTGAAGCTGGCATCTCGGCCTCCATGAGGGTGGTCCATCATCCGTCGAGCGATGGGCTGCGGCAAGCATGGCGAGCGCGAAAGTGCCGTCGCAGCTTAGGTGCAGGGCAGCGCAACTGGCAGCCCGGTCGTGTCTCAGTTTGAGAGTAGAGGTCGCTCGTGTCTGGCCACGGCGGCCGGGCTCATCGGATCGGCCGTGAAGCACGGCAGACTTGCAGCGTCGCCCGCAGCAGACAACAGGGCTTGCCCATGACGAACTCAAGAAACGAGGACGGGGTTACAAGGCTCGCGCGAGATGTCGACCGAAGAAGTTGGTCATGAGTTCCCATTCCCGATTGCGGGCAGCGGCTCGGAAGATGTGATCCTCTTCGTCGAAAAAGTGGGCTTCGAGGTTAGCCCCGGCTTCATTCATTCGGGAGACTAGACGCCGAGCCATATCGGCGTCCCAGGTCCTGTCCTGCATGCCCTGTGTGACGAACACGGGATAAGGGACTGGTCCAGTGCCGAGGAGGGTTCCAGGTCGAGTCCGCTCGTGGCTGCCGCGCCACGACCACGAGGAGCGCGTTCGGTCGCCGGCCCAGGGCTGGCCGGTCTGGAAGTCGGAGACGATAAAGGCCGGCCACGTGCCGTCGGGCGGAGAATGAACGGCAACAGCGTCCGGAAGCTCCTCGCAACCATCCTCGGCCAGGAGTTGGGCGACTAGCAGGGCGTGTTCTGCGCCACGCGAGATGCCAAAGAGTCCCAAGCCGCAACCATAAGGGACCAGCTCGGCTCGCAGGGCGGCGAGCGCGGTTTGTGTTCCCTCCAAGGGCACGTCGTCGATGTCCGGAGGCGTCGGCCAGCGTGCGTTCTGTGAGTAGTTCCTGCTCAGAGCGACGAAGCCGTTTGCTGCGAACAGGGCGCAGTAGAGATCATTCCATCCAGCCCAGCCGCCCTCGCTACCATGCAGACACACGATGCCGCCCCGAGGAGCGCCAGCTGGCCAATACATGTTTTCACCGGTCGCGCCTGCGGATTGTCGAATCGAAAGAGACATACAATCACTGTCCACCAGATTGTCGGTCTATACAACTCCTGCCCCGCAACTCTGTTCGTGGTCTGTGCACCTATGTGAAAGAGATAGACAACGGCCCGTTCGGTGGTTGGCCCAACGATGCCAAGGCCTAAATGGAAGAAGAATGCCGCTCAACATCCGCAGTGGGAACGTCGATGGTTCGGCCGAGCGCTTGCCCGTCAAGACATCTTCCGCCAAAACCGAGGCCGCCAGACACGCTTTCGAAGGTGAGAACCATCGTCTCGACGAGAGACTTTCTTTTCGCGAACGCCTGAGACAGATCCAGCGCAAAATACAGTCTTGGCCCGCGACAGGCTTGGACGCCAACAAGGCCTTTTTCGACGATCTCTCCGGAGAGGCATGATGGTGGCCTTTGGGCGGCTCACGGTGGAATCCTGTCCCCTTCCGGCGCCCGCCTCCGCGTCTGCCGCGTGACGGCTGTCCTTTCGATCCTGGCCGGAGGTCTGCGCGACCGCCTCGGCACGCTGCATAACCTGCCGCGGCTCTTTCG
>CAXUOD010000175.1:0-11216 GCA_964252585.1 uncultured Lichenihabitans sp.
GCTACCGGGAGTTCATCAAGGCCGAACTCGCTCCCCGCTACGCCGAGTTCATCGGTCACGAGATCCAGAAGGCCTATCTCGAATCCTACCACGACTACGGGCAGAACCTCTTCGATCGTTACGTCGACTACGCCGATGCCTGGATCGAAGACCAGGATTTCAAGGATCCCGACACGGGGCAGTTGCTCAACCGGGAACTGCTCAATCAGGAACTCACCAAGATCGAGAAGCCTGCGGGGATCGCCAACCCGAAGGATTTCCGCAACGAGGTCGTCAAGTTCTCGCTGCGCGCCCGGGCGCATAATGGTGGCCGCAACCCGTCCTGGACCAGCTACGAGAAACTACGGGACGTCATCGAGCGGCGGATGTTCAGCCAGGTCGAGGACCTTCTGCCGGTGATCAGCTTCAGTTCCAAGCGTGACAGTGAATCCGAGAAGAAGCATGGTGAGTTCGTCGAGCGTATGGTGGCGCGAGGCTACACGGAGCGCCAGGTCCGCCGGCTCGTCGAATGGTATATGAGGGTGAAGAAGGCCGGCTAACGGATCTTCGGAAGCGAGACGCCATGCACATCGTCGATCGACGCCTCAATGCGGGTGGCAAGAGCCTCGCGAACCGCCAGCGGTTCCTGCGTCGGGCGAAGTCGCTGGTGCGCCAGGCGGTTCGAAACTCGTCGAAGGACCGCAGCATCAAGGATGTCGATCAGGGAGGTGAGGTCACGATCCCGCTCGACGGCCTGAAGGAGCCGCGGCTGCGGCGGTCGTCCTCCGGGGGGCTGCGGGAAGGTCTCTTCCCGGGCAACAAGAAGTACCTCCAGGGGGACAGCATCCCGCGTGATCCCTCGGGAGGTGGTGGTTCCGGCCGGGAAGGGGCCGAAGACGGCGACGGCGAGGACGACTTCCGCTTCGTGCTGTCTCGCGAAGAATATCTCGACCTGTTCTTCGACGATCTCGAACTGCCGGATCTGGCCAAGAAGCGTCTCGCCAGTGCGGAAAGCACATCCTTGAGCCGGGCCGGATACTCGACGTCCGGGTCGCCCGCCAACATGTCGCTCGCCCGGACCATGCGCAACAGCCTGTCGCGGCGGATCGCGTTGCGTCGGCCGAAGGACGAGCATCTTCGAGCCCTCGAAGACGAGATCGAAGCCCTGATCCGGTCGGGAGCCGATCCGGAACGGCTGATCGCCCTGCAGGCCGATCTCGTCCACATGAAGGAGCGCACGCGCCGTGTTTCCTTCGTCGACCCGATCGACATCCGGTATCGGCGCTTTCAGCAAGTCCCGAAGCCCATCGCCCAAGCCGTGATGTTCTGCCTGATGGACACGTCGGCCTCGATGACCGAACACATGAAGGATCTCGCCAAGCGTTTCTTCTCGTTACTCTACATCTTCCTCAAGCGGCGCTATCGGCATGTCGACATCGTCTTCATCCGCCACACGCACGAGGCCAAGGAGGTCGACGAGGAGACCTTCTTTTCGTCACCCGAAACCGGCGGCACCGTGGTGTCGAGCGCGCTCGACGAGATGATCAGGATCGCGGCCCAGCGTTACCCCAGCGCGGATTGGAACATCTACACGGCACAGGCTTCGGACGGCGACAATTCTTCGGGCGATACGGACCGGACCACGTCGCTGTTGCGAGACGGGGTTCTGCCGCTCTGCCAGTACTTCGCCTACCTGGAAGTCGGGCGCGAGAACGACACGCCCCACATGGGCTTCGTGCAGCGACAGACGGAACTCTGGCGAACCTACGAGGCCGTGGCCAAGGCGGGCTCTGATTTCGCCATGTGCAAAGTGCGGCATCGCTCCGAGATCTATCCCGTGTTCCGGAAGCTCTTCGAGCGTAAAGGTCTGGCGGCGCGGCAGGGGGCCACATGAGCGATCCGCGCACGGATGGGCTGCTTTTCGAAGGTACCGATTGGGACTTTTCCACGATCCAGCGGATCCACGATGCGGTCGAGGCGGTCGCCGCAGGCGAACTCGGCCTGAAGACCTATCCGAATCAGATCGAGATCATCACCACCGAACAGATGCTGGACGCCTATTCTTCGGTCGGCATGCCTTTGTTCTACAAGCACTGGAGTTTCGGCAAGCACTTCGCCCAGCATGAAGCGGGCTACAGGAAGGGTCTGCGCGGGCTCGCCTACGAAATCGTCATCAACTCCGACCCTTGCGTCAGCTACATCATGGAGGAGAACTCCGCCACGATGCAGACGCTGGTCATCGCGCATGCGGCGTTCGGTCATAACCACTTCTTCAAGAACAACTACCTGTTCAAGCAGTGGACCCAGGCCGAAGGGATCCTGCAATACCTCGATTTCGCCAAGGGATTCATCGTCGATTGTGAAGAGCGCTACGGCCACGTGGCCGTGGAACGGACCCTCGATGCCGCGCACAGCCTGCAAAGCCACGGCGTCCATCGTTACCCCCGCAAGCGCAAGCCCGATCTTCTGTCCGAACAACGGCGCGAGCGTGATCGCCGGCTGCACCAGGAGCAGGTCTATAACGACCTCTGGCGCACCGTGCCGGAGGCCGGGAAGGGCAAGGCCGAAGCTCTCTCCGAGGAGCGGCGCCGTTCGCTCATGGAACTGCCGCAGGAAAACATCCTCTATTTCCTGGAAAAGACCGCCCCGCGGCTGCAACCTTGGCAGCGCGAGATCATCCGCATCGTTCGCCTGATCGCCCAATATTTCTATCCGCAGGGTCAGACGAAGCTGATGAACGAGGGATGCGCCACGTTCTGCCACTATGAGATCATGGGGCGTCTTTACGACAAGGGCCGGATCTCGGAAGGCAGTTACCTCGAATTCCTCGGCTCGCACACGAATGTCGTGATGCAACCGCAATATGACGATCCGCGGTTCGGAGGGATCAACCCCTACGCGCTGGGCTTCGCCATGATGCAGGACATCGCCCGCATTTCGACCAAGCCGACCGACGAGGACCGCGAGTGGTTCCCCGACATCGCCGGCACGAACGATCCGTATGGCACCCTGGCCCACGTCTGGGCCAACTACAGGGACGAAAGCTTCGTGTCCCAGTTCCTCAGTCCCCGGCTGATGCGAAGCTGGAAGATGTTTCAGGTCAATGACGGTGGGGATCCCGAGAAGGATCTCGTGGTCGAGGCCATTCACGACGAGCGGGGCTACCGCTCCCTCCGTCGCGCCCTGTCGCGCTCCTACGACGTCGCTTGGCTCGATCCCGACATCCAGGTCATCGACGTCGACCTTGCGGGCGATCGCCGCCTGATGCTGCAGCACAACGTCCTGAACGGCGTGCTGATGCAGGAGCGCGAGACGCGCGAGGTGCTCCAGCACTTGGCCGATCTCTGGGGCTATGACGTCCAATTGAAGGAAGTGGATCACGGCGCAGGTGGAAAGGTCCTCAAGGAGCACAGCGCCAGCGCCCGTCAGGCGTTCCTGGCCGGCGGGCAGTAGACAGGTTACGCCGACGACGCAAAGCGGACTCACCCATCCTTTGCCGGCTGCGCTCGGGGTGAGGCGCGCGTCTGGAACACGGGTCTCTTTTTCAAACCTGGTCAAAGTCCGCCGGTTCGACGGAGGCTCGACGAATCTTCACCGACCTTCGCGGGTCCGATGTCGCGTGACGGTCAGTTCGCCCGGCGGATGCAGAAGTCGACGACGTCGAGCAGGGCCTGCTTGTGGTCCGAGGCCGGGAAGAGTTCGAGTGCGTCGCGCGCCATGGCGCCGTAGTGGCGCGCTCGCTCGATCGTGTCCTCGATGGCGCGATGACGCCGCATCGTGCCGATCGCCGTCTCGAGATCGCCGTCGGCAATTTCGCCCTTCTCCAGCGTGCGGGTCCAGAACGCCCGCTCGGCCCCGGACCCGCGCCGGAACGACAGAACCACGGGGAGGGTGATCTTGCCTTCGCGGAAGTCGTCACCGACGTTCTTCCCCAGCGTCGAGCTCGACCCCCCGTAATCGAGCGCGTCGTCGATCAGTTGGAACGCGATGCCGAGATTGGTGCCGTAGGCCCGGCAGGCCGACATCTCGGCCTTCGATCTGCCGGCCAGGATCGGTCCCACTTCGCAGGCCGCGGCGAAAAGCGCCGCCGTCTTGGCCCTGATCACGGCGACGTAATCGTCTTCCGTCGTGGCCGTATCCTTGGCGGCCGAGATCTGCATGACCTCGCCTTCCGCGATCACCGCGGCGGCATCGGCCAGCACGGAGAGACAGGGGAGCGAGCCGACCTCGACCATCATGCGGAACGCCTGCCCGAGTAGGAAATCGCCCACCAGCACGCTGGCTTCGTTGCCCCAGAGCATGCGAGCCGCGAGCTTGCCGCGGCGCATGTCGCTTTCGTCGACGACATCGTCGTGCAGCAGCGTCGCGGTGTGCATGAATTCGACGGCTGCCGCGAGCTTGACTTGGCCGTCGCCCACGTACCGACACAGACCGGCGGTCGCGAGCGTCATCATGGGGCGAAGCCTCTTCCCGCCCGACTGGATGAGATGGTTGGCGACCTCCGGGATCATCGTGACCTTCGAGCCCGTGCGCGACAGGATCGTCTGGTTGACACGGTCCATGTCGGTGCGGACGAGCGACCAGAGCCGGGAGATGCCGGCCTCGGCTGCCACTTCGTCGAGAGGGATGACCACGCCCAAAGGCACACTTCCTTGTCACTGCTGCGCGGCCGGACCATAAGGCCCGGGGGACCGTGCCGCAACCGGGCTCATCGGCGCTCTACCACCCATGCTGCGCGCCAAATGTGGGGACCATGATCGAAATTCTCAGGACCAACGACCTCATCCTGATCTCGGTCATCTCGTCGCTGCTGGACGAAAGTCACATCGTCTACTTCGTCGCCGACGAGCATATGAGCGTTCTCGAAGGGTCGTCGGGGTTCCTGGCCCGGCGGATCCTCGTCGAGCGGGACGCAGAGTCGCGGGCCCGGCGCGTGCTGGTCGATGCCGGGTTCGGGGAGGAGTTGCGGCGTGGGTGACGCCGCACCCGAAACGGCCGACGCCCTCCTCGGCGGTCGTTTGTCGCTGGTTCAGGGAGCCACGGGCCATCG
This sequence comes from uncultured Lichenihabitans sp., assembly GCA_964252585.1. Classification (GTDB taxonomy): domain Bacteria; phylum Pseudomonadota; class Alphaproteobacteria; order Rhizobiales; family Beijerinckiaceae; genus Lichenihabitans. Next base: position 5,030 of record CAXUOD010000175.1, read on the forward strand.
GGCCGGCACCGATGCGGTCCTGCTGGCCGCCGCGGCCGAAGTTTGCGATGGCGATCGTTTCGTGGATGTCGGCGCCGGGGTCGGCACGGCGGGACTGGCTCTGGCGCTTCGCTGCCCGGGAGCGACGGGTGTCCTGCTCGAAGTCGATGCCGTGGCGGCGCAGCTGGCGCGGGAGAACTGCGCCCGCAACGGGGTCGACAGCAGAGTGCGGGTGGTCGAGGCGAACCTGTTCGACAAGCCGCTCCTGCGCGCCGCCGATCTCCGGTTCGACAATGCGTCGCTTGTGGTCAGCAATCCACCCTTCTACCTCCCCGGCGACGTCAGGGCGTCTCCCGATCCGGCACGGGCCTCGGCCCATGTCCTGGCCTCGAAAAGCCACGGCGATTGGGCACGGGCCATGCTGGCGCTGCTGGCGCCGAAAGGACGCTTCGTCGTGATCCACCGGCCGGAGGCTTTGCCGGCTTTGCTCGAGGGATGCGCCGGGCGACTCGGCGCCATGGTGGTCATGCCCGTCTTGGCGCGCCGCGACGGCGATGCCGTGCGGATCCTGCTCGGGGGCACCAAGGGGAGCCGCGCCCCACTGCGGATCGCGCCGGCCTTCGTTCTGCACGAAGCCGACGGGAGCTTCACGCCCGAAGCCGAGGCGGTCCATCGCGGCGAAACCGTCTCGGCGCTTCGAAGCGGCCGGTCTGGTGGCCGGCCGCCGTGAGGCAGGAAGTGGCGTCAGCAGGCGCGCCGGGCATAGACGCCATAGGGCACGAAGGCGCGATGCAGAACGGGGCGACCGACGAAGACGGGCCCGTAATAGCCGATGCGGCGTACCCCATAGCCCCAAGGCCGATGGAAACGATGAAAGCCGTAGGCCCCATAGGGGCGACCGAAACCGTAGGCGAAACGATGGCCGAACCCGCCGTAACGGTGGAAGCCGGCGTAGGGATGGAAACCGCCGTACCGGTGGAAGCCACCAAAATGATGGAAACCACCGAAGCGGTGAAAACCACCGAAGTGGTGGAACCCGCCATGGTGATAGACGGCGGCTTCGGCGGGCGCCGCAGACGATACGGCGGCGCCCCCGCGCGTGAGCGCCACCCCCCCGGCCGGGATGGCAGACTTGAAAGTGGCTCGGGTCGTGGTGACGAGAGACGACATGAATGATGCCTTTCGGGGTCCGGCCCGCGGCGAAGGGTGCCGCGGTGCATGCCGGCGTTCTAGGACCGTACGTCTGAACCGACCCTGAGGCTGCGCTTCATCGCCGGTTCACGGGCCGCGCCCGCGGAGTCCGAGGGCATCTTTCACGGCCGACAGGCGTTTGCGACCGTCCCCGCAATGCGGTCCCGGTGCTTCGCCGAACAGGGTGTGGGCATCTCGGCCGCTCGCCCGAGAAGGTCGTATCATGCGCTACCTGCACACGATGATCCGCGTCACGGATCTCGAAAAGACGTTGCATTTCTTCGAGTCCCTGCTCGGCATGACCGAGACCCGCCGGATCGACAACGAGAAGGGGCGCTTCACCCTGGTGTTCCTTGCGGCCTCGGACGACGTGGCCCGCGGCAAGGCCGAGCAGGCACCCCTGGTCGAGCTGACCCACAATTGGGATCCGGAGGACTACAAGGGCGGTCGCAACTTCGGCCACCTGGCCTACGAGGTCGATGACATCTATGCGCTCTGCCACAAGCTGATGGAGGCCGGCGTCGTCATCAACCGTCCCCCCCGGGACGGCCACATGGCCTTCGTGCGCACGCCCGACAACATTTCGCTCGAACTGCTGCAGAAGGGTGGCGCCAAGGCGCCGGCCGAACCCTGGGTTTCGATGAAGAATACCGGAGAGTGGTGAACCGGGGTCGGCGGGCTGAGGTCCGGGGCGGGCGGCGTTCCGGCTCACGGCGGATCGCTCGAGATTCGGCGCGCAGGCTTGTGGTTCGATGAGGTCAGTCTAAGCTTCGGTTCGACACCTCCGGGACGTTCCCCGCGGCGATGTCGACAAGGAGACGAGCCGCATGGCCGAGGCGATCGACGACGAAACCTTCATGCGCCTTGCGGCCGACCTGTCCCGTGCCACGATGGAAGGTGGGCGGGGCGGACCCTTCGGCGCCGTCATCGTGCGTGACGGGCGCGTCATCGCCGAGGGATCGAACGAAGTCACGTCGTCGAACGACCCGACCGCCCACGCCGAGATCGTTGCGATCCGCAGGGCCTGTGCGGCCGTCCAGGGTTTCTCGCTCGCCGGGGCGACGATCTACTCGAGCTGCGAGCCCTGCCCGATGTGCCTTTCGGCCATCTATTGGGCCCGGCTCGATCGGCTCGTCTACGCCAATACCCGGGATCAGGCGGCCGCGATCGGCTTCGACGATGCCTTTCTCTACGACGAGGTGCCGAAGGCGCCACTCGCGCGTCGGATGCCGACCCGTCACCTGCCCTCTCCCGAGGCGGAGTCGATCTTCCATGCCTGGGCGGAGAAGACCGACAAGATCAGCTACTGAGGCCGCCCGTGACGCAACAGCGCCTCTGGATCCGGGATCCGCTCGCAATCTTGGCCGAAGGAGCTGAACGGGGCCTCGTGGTCGAAGGACGGGTCATCGTCGAGCTGGTGCCCGCGGGCACGGAGCCGACCGCCCCTTGCGCCGTGTTCGACGCCGGCCAGCATGTCGTCCTGCCGGGTCTCGTCAACACGCACCATCACTTCTACCAGACGCTGACCCGCGCCCACCCTGCAGCCATCAACAAGCGGCTTTTTCCCTGGCTGCAGGCCCTCTATCCGATCTGGGCACGGCTGACGCCCGACACGCTGCGTCCTGCCGTTCGGATTGCCTTGATCGAACTCCTGATGTCGGGTTGCACGACCGCGGCCGACCATCATTACCTCTACCCGGAAGGGCTCGAACGGGCGGTCGATATCGAGGTCGAGGCCGCGCGCGAGATCGGCATCCGCATGACGGTGACGCGCGGATCCATGAACCTGTCCCAAAAGGACGGTGGCCTGCCGCCCGACGCTGTGGTTCAGGACGAGGACACGATCCTGCGCGACAGCGAGCGCGTGCTGTCGCTGTTCCACGACCGCTCGCCTGGAGCCGAGATCCAGATCGGTCTCGCGCCCTGTTCGCCGTTCACGGTCACCGAACGGCTGATGCGCGAAACGGCGGCGCTGGCCGAGCGCTTCGACTGCCCGCTCCACACCCACTTGGCCGAAACCGACGACGAAACACGGTTCTGCGTGGACCGGTATGGCTGCCGCCCCGTCGAGTTCCTCGAGCGTACGGGCTGGCTCGGGCCGCGCACCTGGCTCGCGCATGGGATCCACTTCGACGAACGCGAGATCGCGACCCTCGGCCGCCATGGGCTCGGGGTCTGCCATTGCGCGGCGTCGAACATGGTCCTGGCCTCGGGCATCTGCCGCACGGTCGAACTCGAAGCGGCCGGCGCCAAGGTGGGGCTCGGGGTCGACGGCTCGGCCTCGAACGATGCATCGAACATGATGGAGGCGCTCCGCCAAGCCTTGATGATCGGGCGGCTTCGCTATGGGGCCGACGCGATCACGCACCGCGACGTCCTCCGCTGGGGCACCGAAGGGTCGGCCCGCTGCATCGGCCGCGGCGATATCGGCCGGATCGCGCCGGGATATCAGGCCGATCTCGCGCTCTTCACGCTCGACGAGACGCGGTTCGCCGGTGCGCACGACCCGTTGGCGGCCCTGATCCTGTGCAGCGCCCATCGGGCCGACCGGGTCATGGTGGGCGGGCGCTGGCGCGTCGAGGACGGACAACCTCTCGGCATCGACCTCGCCAAGCTGATCGCCGACCAGCGCCAAGCCGCCAAGCGGTTCGCGTGAGCTGTGCAGCGTTTCTGGGCTTAGCGACGGGGCTGCCGCCGACTGTCGGCTCCCGAGCATATGAATGATGATCCAGTTTAGGATGCGCCGCTATGGCTCTCACAACGCTCGGTTTTTCGTCGGACGCTTGGACCCGGAACACGTCGCTCTACGACCGGATCCTCAACTTGCCTTTCAACATCGAACTGGCCGAAGGGCGGCTCGGGCTCGACGCTTTCCGCCACTACATCGTCCAGGACGCGAAATATCTGATCGCCTTCGCGCAAGCCCTGGCGGTCGCTTCGGCGCGGGCCGACGATCCCGATCTGATCGTCCTGTTCGCGGCTGCCGCACAGGAGGCCGTCGTGGTCGAGCGAGCCTTGCACGCGGACTATTTTCGTCTGTTCGGAATCGATGAGGCAACCGTCGCCGGTACCCCGATGTCACCGGCGTGCCACCACTACGCGTCGTTCTTGCTGGCCACCGGGTTCAGGGACCCTCTGGCGGTGCATGTCGCGGCGCTGCTTCCGTGTTTCTGGGTCTATCGCGAGATAGGCCACCACATCCATCGCGTTTCGGCGTCGGAAAACCCCTATCGGGCCTGGATCGACACCTATGCGGGCGACGAGTTCTCGGCCGCGGTCGATGCGATCATCGCCGCGACCGACGCCGTGGCCGGTTCGGTGGGCCCCGGTCAGACGAAGGCGATGCATGCGGCCTTCACCCGAGCCATGCAGCTCGAATGGATGTTCTGGGACTCGGCCTATCGGCTCGAACGCTGGCCCGTGTGAGGCCGGGCTCGCGCCCCTCTTCGGGATCGAAACGCCATCTCACCATTCGATGGGAGCAATCGTATTGCTGGTTTGACGAAAGCGGTGTCTTCTCCCATTCTCGCCACTCGATGTCGTGATCGGGCAAGCGGACGTTGGGGAGTCCGTCGTCATGACGCCGCGGCTGCATGTTCGGTGAACGTCATGTCCTTCATCAAGACCGATCCCGATGACCTTGCCATGCGGCGGAGTTCCAAAACGCCGGGACAGGCTGCGGTGCTTCCCTCCGCGCGGCGCAGCATCGAGGAAGCGCCCGGCCGAGGGGCGTCCCGAAGCCTGGCCGACGTCACTTCGGTCGTGTTCCTGCTGGTGCCGCAATTTTCGATGATCGCGTTTTCCTCGGCGATCGAACCCCTCCGGCTGGCCAACCGCGTCCACGGCCATGAGACCTTCAGCTGGCGGGTGCTGTCGGTGGATGGTCAGCCGGTCACGGCGTCGAACGGACTGAAGCTCGGGGTCGACGGCACGTTCGCCGACATGCAGGGTGCGACGGCGGCGGTCGTGTGTTCCGGCGTCGATGTGCAGACGTTCGATCATCGGGATCTCACGGGCCGCCTGCGGGGGCTCGCGTCCCGCGGTACGCCGGTCGGCGCCGTCTGCACCGGGACCTATGTGTTGGCCAGGGCAGGGTTGCTCGACGGCTATCGCTGTACGATCCATTGGGAGAACCAGGACAGCCTGCGCGAGCAGTTCCCGCAGATCGACGTGACGGAAGAGCTGTTCGAGATCGATCGGACGCGCTTCACCTGCGCCGGCGGGACGGCGGCGATCGACATGATGCTGGCGCTCATCGCCCACCAGCAGGGCCAGGAGGTCGCGTCTGGCGTGACCGACCAGCTGATCCACCACCGCATGCGGGACGGCGACGAGCGGCAGCGGATGGAGCTGCGGTCCCGGCTCGGCGTCGCTCATCCGAAGCTCATCAGCGTTGTGGGCGAGATGGAACGCTGCATCGAACAGCCGCTGTCGTGCGTCGATCTTGCCGAAGGCGCCGGTTTGTCGACCCGCCAGCTCGAGCGGCTGTTCCGCAAGTACATCGGCCAGGTGCCGACCCGCTATTACCTCGGTCTCCGGCTCACGCGCGCCCGCCAGCTTCTGCTCCAGACCAGCATGCCGATCCTGTCGATCGGGCTCGCCTGCGGCTTTGTCTCCGCCTCGCATTTCTCGAAGTGCTATTCCGAACATTTCTCCCGTACGCCCTCGCAGGAGCGGCGCACGAACCGCTGAAAGCGCTTCATTGTCGACCGAATACGACTACGTGATCGTGGGCGCCGGCTCGGCCGGCTGCGTGCTGGCCAATCGCCTCTCGGAGGACGGCACGGCTTCGGTCCTGCTGCTCGAGACCGGCGGGAACGATTGGTCACCCTTCATCCGCATGCCGAGTGCGCTCGCGATCGCCATGGGCATCGAGCGGACGAACTGGAACTACCTCAGCGAACCCGAACCGCACCTCGATGGCCGTCGCGTCACCTGTCCGCGGGGCAAGGTTCTCGGCGGCTCGTCCTCGATCAACGGCATGGTCTATATCCGCGGCAACGCTCAAGACTTCGAG
>CAXUOD010000176.1:0-11178 GCA_964252585.1 uncultured Lichenihabitans sp.
GCGGGCCGCTCTCCGCCGGCTTCTCCAGCGGGCTCCGCCCGCCGGAGCCCCAAGCCGGCTCCGCTCAGCATTGTCGCTTGAAGCGGTATTAGATTGTGCGAGTGAGAACGTTCCACCGGATGTCGCAACCCGCTCAGGACGAGGCGCGTCCAGAAGACGAGTCGATACTGTCGGACATTGGTCATGGCGGCGGAGAATTCGCCGGAGTGGTAAGCGCGCCACCCCGCTGACCGGGGCCGCGGGCTGTTCCCGTCCGTTCTTCGTTCAAAGCAGGTGTAAGTGGGACAGGACCCCGTGGTGCCCGTGCAGGCTTGCTGCGCACTGGACCAACCCGGTCACGAGGTAACTCGCGATCCACGAAACGGCAGCCAATACACAAGCCTCCAAGTAATCGCAAAAGATACGGTTGATGGCTATGCAGATGGCGAAACGGCGCCTCGTTGGTCGTTTCCATTCGCTAGGATTGATCCTTGAACGACCATAGAAGTCCGAGGCTGCTGCCGTGTAGGTGAACGTGTGAGAGATCGTCGGGGTCAAGTGGTCCTCCTGTGGCTTGACCCTGTCATGGTGAGGGGCGACCGCTACTTGGGCATTGCGAAACCCACTTTCTTCGTTGCAACGGTAACAATGGTCTTCTAGCGGATGGTCTCGACCGGAACCGCAAAGGTATAACCCACACCGCGCTCGGTCTGGATCATGCGCGGCGCAGTCGGGTCCACCTCGAGTTTGCGGCGGAGACGCAGGATCTGCACATCGATGCTGCGGTCGAAGATGTCCTCGTGCATGCGGGTGGACTGGAGGAGGAACTCTCGTGTGAGCGGCCGTTGCGGGGCATCGAGGAAGGCAAGCAACAACGCGTATTCGCCCTTGGTGAGGCTGACAATTGCGCCGGAGGGATCGAGAAGTCGCCGCGCCCGGCGTTCGAGGACCCACCCGCCGAAGCGGCTGCGGCCGGTCGCTGCCTCTCTCGTGGCCTCCGGCGGCGTCGAGTCGACGCGGCGGAGCACGACACGGATGCGCGCCAGCAACTCCCTGAGACTGAACGGCTTCGTCAGATAGTCGTCGGCCCCGAGTTCAAGCCCGACCACTCGGTCGACCTCGTCGCGACGGTGGCCGGTCGTGATGATGACCGGGATGTCGCCACGCGTGCGGAGTTCACGCAGCAGATCAAGCCCGTCCTCCTGTCCCAGACGCAGGTCCAGAATGATGAGATTGAAAGTCGCATTGGTCATCAGGCGGGTCATATCCTTGCGGCTGGCCGCGACCGCTACTTCGATACCGTGTTGTTCGAGATATTCCGAAATGATACTTTGCATTCCGGGATCGTCGTCGACCACGAGGACGCGAAGCGGCCGGGGATCATCCGCGGATCCCGCGTGTCCTGGCACGGTGGTGACTGACATCGAAGCTCCTCGACCTGGCGGCGGACGTTGGGCCAAAAAACCGTCGCTCGTGGTTCGACGGCTGCTTTGGCCTGTAATCCTGGCCATCATCCTGTTCCCGATCATGTCCGGGCTTCTCCGGGCATCCGTTTCCGTGGATCGATCTCACGACGCCTCAGAACCGATCACGCCCATTCCAGAAAACGCGACCGAGGACAGCAAACTCGCAAAACTGGGCGAAACGCTGTTCAACGACCCTCGGCTATCGCATGGAAACGCCCGCTCGTGCCTGTCTTGTCACGACATCCGCTCGAACGGCGCCGACGCAAGACGAAAAGATCTGTCACCCGATGGTCTTCCGCTGCATAGAAATACGAACACCGTCTTCAACACTGCGTTGAGCTTTCGGCTGGATTGGAATGGCGATGTCCGTACACTGCAGCAACAGGCCGAAAAGTCTATCGGAGACCCCGGGTTCATGGCGTCGACCTGGCCTGAACTACTCGGAAAACTTCGTGCCGATCCTGCGACCGTGGCTCGGTTCCGTGACGCCATGGGACGGGCGCCGGACCGCGAGGGAGTTCTCGATGCACTCGCGGCCTTTGAACGAACGCTGGTGACGCCGAACAGCCGCTTCGACCTTTGGCTGCGCGGCGATGACACGGCGCTCTCGTCGGACGAACTCGAGGGTTACCACCTCTTCAAGTCGGCAGGCTGCATATCCTGCCACCAAGGCGTGAACATCGGGGGCAATCTCTTCGAGAAGGCCGGGGTCTTTCAGCCGCTTCTCGGCCGCGATCCGGAGATGATGCGGGTGCCGAGCCTGCGCAACGTCGCCGTCACGGCGCCCTATTTCGACGACGGCAGCGCGGCAACTCTGGACGAAGCCGTCCAGCGGATGGCGCAAGCCCAGTTGGGCCAGATGCTCTCCGACCAGCAGGTCGGGTCGATCGTTGCCTTCCTTCGCACGTTGACGGGTCGTTACCGCGGCGAAGTGCTGACAAGGCCGCGATGAGCTTCCTTCTGAAAGTGGGCGGGATCGGCCTGGTGCTGGTGGGGCTGCTCACCTGGCTCCTCATCCGAAGCTTCGAGCCCCATGACGCCGATCTCGTCGAGATGCGGCGTGCCCTCGACACCCTGGCGCTCAACGACTCGCTCCTGCACGGCAACGTCCTGAAGGCTCGGACCGGCTTGCTTCTCGACTACGATCCGCTCGTCCGCGATGTCGAGAACATGCGCGCCTCGATCGTTCGGCTCAAAACCTACGACTGGGACTCACCGGAACCGATCCGGGACATCGAGACTGCTTTCGCGGAGGAAGAAGAGCTCGTCGAGACCTTCAAGACCGACAACGCACTCCTGCAGAACTCTCTCGCCTATTTCGACCTCCTGAGCGACAGGGTTGCAAGGCCTGGCGAAGATACCCGCCTTGTCGCCGCGGTGAATGCGCTCGAGAGTGCCGTGGCGCATCTGGCTCAGGATGCCGGTCCCGACGTGGCGCGCCTCGTCGAGAGCCGTCTCGACGTCCTGAAGCAGCTTCAAACCAGCGAGCCGAACCTCGACAACCTCGCCGGCCTCGTTTCACGTGGTGAACTGCTGGTCGAGATCTTGCCGCGCCTCAATCGGGGGCTCCGACGACTGATCGGCACGTCGACCCAGCGCGGACGCCAAGCCGTCCGGTCCGCCATCAACGCGAGGGAGATCCTGCAGGAATCCGAGGCGGAACGATTCCGGGTCGGGCTCTACGTCGCGGCGCTGCTGTTGACCGGGCTCCTGGTGGGCGTTGGACTCCGCTTGCGCGCCGGCGCGGTCGCGCTCCGCCGGCGCGCCGATCTCGAACACATCATCGGCCTGTCGTCGAGCCAGTTCATCGCCTGCCAGCCGGAGGACATCCCGTCCCGCATCGACGTCGTCCTCGGCATGTTCGGCGAACAGACCCGTCCCGACCGCGCCTATGTCATCCGGTTCGAAGGGCGCGATGTCCATGTCTGGTCGAAGCCGGGCGTCGCGACGCCGGCCGGATGGCCCGCCGTGCTCCTGGATCATGCGCGCTCGCTCGCCGACGTTCCTGGAACGACATTCCGCACGCCCTATCAGGAGGACGAGCTCCCACCCGCATTGCGAGCCGCGCTCGATCGGGCAGGCGTGAGGGCCTGGTCCGGCGCCAAGCTGATGGCCGGGGAGCGGATGATCGGCCTGCTCTGTTTCGATCACATGGGGCCACGCCCCGCCTGGCTGCGGGAGACGGTGGGGCTGCTGCGCATGCAGGGTGACGTCATCGGCAATGCGCTGCACCGCGAAGCCATGTTCAACGAGCGCCGGGCGCTCGAGACCCGGCTTCGACAAGCACAGCGCCTCGAGGCGATCGGCACGTTCACGAGTGGTGTCGCGCATAATTTCAACAACGTGATCGGCTCCGTGCTGGGCCATGCCGAAATGGCGGCCGAAGCCGTTGCGCCCCATAGCGTCGCGATGCGGCACGTGTCGGAGATCGCCCAGGCGGGCGAACGTGCCCGCGAGCTCGTCGGCCATATCCTGGATTTCGGCCGGCGGGGGTTGGCCAAGCAGCACCTCGCCTCGCTGGACGTTCTCCTGGCCGAGACGATGGAGCAATTGCGTCCCGTGATGGCGGACAACGAGCTCGTGGCGAATGGAACCGTCGATGGCGCACTCGTCATGGCCGAGCCGGTGCAACTGCAACAGATGCTGGTCAACCTCATCCGCAACGCCGCGCAAGCCTCCCGGGCCGGAACATGCATCGCGGTCACGCTCGACAAGCCGCACCTCGAACGGCGGCGCGAGGTCTCGCACGGCAGCCTCGACCCGGGTGACTATGTGCGGGTCACCGTCGTCGACCAGGGGCGAGGCATGGATCCCGCGACTCTCGCCAAGATCTTCGAGCCTTTCTTCACGACCCGCGCAGCCGGCACCGGGTTGGGGCTGGCGACGGCTTTCGAGGTCGTGAGCGAGAGCGGCGGCGCTTTCGACGTCAGAAGCGCCCCGGACCAGGGCAGCACATTCGAGGTGTGGCTGCCCGAAGCGCATCGTCCCGAGACGGCCGACGCGGCGACGTCCGGACCGGGGCAGACCGTCATGGTGGTCGGAACCAGCCATGACGATGTCCTGGGTGACGAGGAACTCCTGGCCGCCCTGGGGTTCGAGCCCGTGGGCTTTGCCGACCCGAACTCCGCCTTGACGGCGCTGCGCACCTTTCCCGACCGCTTCGATCTCGCGATCGCCGACAAGGCCCTGCGAGGCATGAGCGGCTTCGACTTCGCGAAAGCGGTTCGTGCGTCGGGTTCGCGCTCACCGGTCATTCTTTCGGCTTCGGCGGGAGATGAGATCGAGGCCGAGGACCTGAGATCAGCCGGGGTGGCCGACGTCGTGCGCCGCCCCTGGCGCTCCGGTTCGCTCGCCGCGACGCTGACCCGCAACCTGAAGGCCGGGTAAGCGGGAAAGCCGAAACCCTCACCCAAGACGTGAGCGCTCTACGGGCAGAAGCCCAGAAGGTCGTCTCGTATGGCGTCCAGAAGGTCGGACACCGGCCGGTAACTCTGATGCGCCATGCGGAGCCGGCCGGCGAAGGTGCTGACGCCGATCGTCTGTCGGTCGGCCGGAGGATTGGTCAACATCACCGGCCCCCAAACGGCCTCGAGCCTGAAGGGTCCACGATCCGACGCAAGCGGGAGAACGCCCAGGTTCGAGACGACCGCTGAGCTTTGCGGCTGGGAGGCGAAGAACTCGGCCACCCTGTCCGGGTCCGCCGTCGGCGGAAACGCAGCGGCCAACTGGTGCAGCATGCCGCTCACTGCCGGACAGGATCTCGCCATGCGCAAGCTTCCCGAGACGTCTCGGGCATCGTCCCAAAGCGACCTTCGGCTCGCGGCCGGGATCTCGACGACACTGGCTCCGATGAAGACGCCGCAATGGCCGGTCTCGACTTCGGCCAGCCGTCTCAGGTCCATGGGGCTGTGCAGCCGCAACGTTTCGCCGTCCGAGACCGGGAGATGCCGGGATGTCGCGGCACAGATCGCGGCATGCACCGTCGTCCGGTTCGCCCGACAGCCATGGAGCAGGCGGTCCGTCTCGTCCTGGTCCCATGCCAGAACCGTGACCTTCGCCGGAAGGCTCTCTGCCGCAGCCGCGACCGGCGCCGCGGGCGAGGCGGTATCGGCGGGCGGCGCGTCGCCAAGCGCCACAGCCGCACGCGAAGCAGGGCGGGCCCTCACCGCCTCGAGGGGCGGGCAGGACGGCAATGCCGCGAGCGGGTCTCCGGCAAGAGCGCGCATCAGATCGTCGATGACGTGAACACCCGAGATCGCGTCAGCGACCGCATGGTGAAACGTGAGGACGACCGAGGCGCCTCCGGGTTTCAGCAGGGCCGTCACCCGCATGAGCGGACCTGGAGAGGGGTCGAAAGAACGGTTCAGCTCGCTCTCGACGGCGCCGCGCCAATCCGAACCCGCCTCGACGACGGACGCGCGAAGTTCGATCGGGTTGTCGGTCGTCTCGAACATCGGTCCCTTGCCCGCATCGTCGCCGATCAAGACCCTCAGGGCGGGATGCCTCCGACGGACCTGCTCGAGCGCTGTGCGAAGCTTCGGCACGTCGACGGCGCCCAGGATCTCGGCGGCGAGGCAGAAGTGGACGGGAAAGGTCAAAGCGTAGAGGTGGAAGAACCTTTCGACGCATCCAAGCGGGCGGACCGCCTTGGCGGCTCGTTCGGGGAAGGGAGCGCGTTGGCGGGGAAGGCGCATCGCAAAGCTCCATCGACATGCCCGAGCGCTCTCGCCCGTGGCGAAGGCGCCTGGTTCTCATCCGTGTTGCGGATCGCGCCGTCGCTTCGGGCCGGCGCGCAGGCCAGGTTATCGCTCCCGGCTGCACGCTGGTTCTGCGGCCCGCTCGAAGGCTGCGGGCTCTCGGGCATCAGGCGGCGGTGCGGGTTCCGCCGAAGGCGGGGCGTTCGTGGCTGCGAAGGACCTCGGAGACTTCCGCCCTCGCGTCGTAGGCCGCGAATTCGGACGCGAGCCGCCTGGCGCAAGTCCGGTAGTGCGGGGTATCGAGCGCCGTGCGCACCGCCGCCAGAAGGGCGCCCGGGGTAGGCTCGTTCGTCATGAGGTCGATTCCCGCGCCCGACCAGGCGATCCGGACGTTGACGTCGGCTTTGTCTTCCGTCAGTCCGGCCGCGACGATCGGGACGCCGAAGCTCAAGGCCTGGTTGACGGTGCCGTAACCGCCGTTGGTCACCATGACGTCGACCTTGCTCAAGAGCCAGTCGAACGGAAGGTAATCGGCGACGCGCGCGTTGGCCGGGATCGGTCCCGGGATGGCGTCTACGGGTCGGCCTCCGGCCGTCGCCACGACCAGGATGTCGGGTTCGTTGGCAAGAGCAGCCAGCGTCGGGCCGACCAGCAGGCCGAAGTCGTGGTTGGCGACCGTTCCCTGGGTGACCAGAACGACCTTCCGTCTCCCATCGAGGTCGGAGGCCCATGGCGGCAACGGGACCTGGTTTGCGATGATCGGAAGGGAGCCGATGAATCTGACCGAGGCGGGCATCTCGCGCGGGAACTCGAAGCTCGGCACCGAGAGCTGCAGGTAGGTGTCGGCGAGTTTGACGACCGAGTCGAAGAGCGTCATCGACAGGGGCGCAAGCCCCAAGCCGTTCAGCACGCGATCGAGCTTGCGGGACAGCGGGCCTTCGACCCGTTCGGCGTGTTCTCGGGCGATGCCGGCATAGGCTTCGAATTGCGCGCGAGTTCTCGCCGGAGGCAGGCCCAGGAAATGCGGTGCCCGGTCGGCCCGCTCCCAATGCAGGAACGACGTGCCGCAAAGCACGATAGCCGGCCTGTTCTCGCGACGCCCGAGCAGCATGGGGAGGACGCCGAAGAACATGTCGTCGCCGATGATCAGATCGGCCGGGAAATCCCCGAGGGCCTCCAGCAATCCTCGATGCTGAGCCGGGATCCTGTCGAGGAAGATCCGTTCGATGGCGACGCGCAACCAGTCCGGCCCCGGAGGCAGGTCCTTCAGTTCGGGGACCACGCCGGCGATGTTGCGGCCGTCGAAATCCGCGATGCCGGAGAGCGGATGAAACCTCGCCCCGCTCTTGACGATGCGATCGCGAAACGCGGTTCCCGAAAGCATGACGACGTCGTGTCCTTCCGCCATCGCCATGTCGGCGATGGCGAGGAGTGGGTTGAGATGACCGGTCGCCGGTGTCGAGCCGATGAGGATTTTCATGGGTTCTCTCATGTCTGGGTTTGCCGACGTGCCGCTCGCGTTCGCGAGACACGGCAGCCGGGGAGGAGGAGGAAGACGAGCATCGCGTTGGCCGCGGACTGCAGCGTCGTCGGAAGAGTGGAGATGGACGTCTGACGCTGACACTCTTCGTGCAGATACTGTTCTATTGTATGCTCGGAGAGTGTGAAGCTTCTTGCGAGGACAGCCGTATCAATAGACAGCTTGGGAGAGCCTCAGTCCTGCTTCAGCTCTTTTGTTTTTGGTTTTACGTGCCGCCACGGCTTCCATTTCGTCGACGAGGATGGGAGATCGAAGGTCGCCCGAGATCTGGTGCCCCAACGCCTGCGCGGCCGTCAGGAACTGCGGCTCGGTGACGAGCCGGGTCACGGCTGCCGCTATGGCGTCGGCCGAGGAGGTTGGGGCGAGCGTCAGACCGACGCCCCGGCTCACCACGCGAGCGGCGTTGTCGTTCTGGTCGCGGCCCATCGGCATCACCAGCAGCGGGCACCCGTGCGTCAGCGATCGGCAGATCGTCCCGTGGCCGCCGTGTGTGACGACGCCGGTCACCTCTCCCATCACCATGTCGTGCGGCGCGCTCTCGACGACATGGACGTTGTCGGCCGCCCGTAATGCCGTCGGTTCGATAGCGGGGCCGGTCGTCACGACGGCCTCTACGTCGAGCCGGCCGAGAGCGTCGATGACGCGTTGCAGGGGGGCGCCCTGGTCCTGGAAGGTGGTGCTGAACGACACGAGGAGGCGAGGCCGATCGACCCGCTCGGACCAGGGCCTCGTCCAGGGCTTGGGGAAGCCGGGCTGATCGAGGAGCGGGCCGACATAGCGGACGTTCTCGGGCAGGCGTGTCGTTGGATGATCGAAGGCCGCGCTGATGGCGAGGAGCACCCGGTCGGGCTTGTCGTAGAGGTCTATCGTGCGGTCGAGGAGAGGGAGGTTGAGGCAGGCTCGGGTCTGGTTGAGCGTGGGGAGCCAGGCGTCGAACGCGGTCACGAAGCTGGAACCCGCAGCCCGAACCGCATCATATTCCGAGGCGGTCTTGGGTGGCATGAGCCCGCTGCCGACGCATGGCTGACCGGACAACGGTCTAAGGCTGATGTGAGGTGACAACATCGCACAAGGAATGCCGGCGGCCTCCGCGGCCGTCACCGACCCGATCAGCATGTCGATCGCGAGGAGGGCGTCGGTGTCGACGCGCTGAAACTCGTCCAGCGTTTCGGCCGCGTAGACCGAGGCGGGGCCGAACATGACGTCGTTGCAGAAGGCGCGGAAGTCGGTCGGATCGGACATCAGGGTTGCGGACCCGAGATCGGTGGAACTCGGTGCACGCCGCCAGGGCGTGAAGTCGAAGCCCGAGCGCAGCACGTCGCTCTCGCAGTCCCGATCGGCAATGACGCGCACGACATGGCGATGGTCCCGGAGGCGCCGCGCGGCGGTCAGCAGCGGCGACAAGTTGCCGGGACCGCCCCACGAGGCGAGGAGGAAACGATATGGTTTGGACACTGGGATGATCCTCGAGTCGATCACGACGCGCTGGGCGCAGGTTCGCGACGAGATCCGGAAGAATGAGGTTCGGGCGGTCACAGACGGACCTTCGGGTGGCCTAGGGACGCGTCGGCACCCCGGCCTGCACGCCGTATTCGGCCTCCCCGTAGGCGACATCGCACCAGGCAAGGCCGATGTCGTTCAAGAGACGCCGATCCATGTCGGCCAGAGCATGGGGTCGTGCTGCGAAGCTTGGCGCGGATCGGTGCCGCAGCACCCAATCGCGAAGACGGGAGCGCCAGATCGCCACGGAGTGCTCCACCGCGTGACCGGCCGACAGTTGCGCTTGCGTCACGGGCGGACCTCCGGAGTCCGGCGGAGTTGGGCTTCCGCCTTCAGGTTGCGCTCATCGAGGATCTGTTGGATGAGGTTCGGGTCGCCAGCGTGGTTGACGAAGGCACAATGGATGAGACCCTCGATGACGAGGCTGCCTAGCCATGACAGCGCTGACGGGATGGCGGCCTCCGCCCAATTGGCCGAGCGGGGCCGGAGCTCTGCGCGGCGTTGCCCGTCGCCGTCGATGGGGGTGGACGAACGCCCTGACCTAAAGGGAAGGACGTTGCTGGCTGGAAGTGTGGTTGACGCGGTCCGCGTCGAGATTGCCGGTGCCATGACGACTCCTGGGTTGATCCCAGGAGATTCGCTCGCGGCCGCTACTTGCAGATTTCAAGAAGCGTCCAACGTGTTGCGGCTGTAATCGGATGGCATGTCGAATGTCACAATGCGGAAGACTCAAGTCGACTGCGCGCTCAAGAAGCCTTATCGGGAGGGCGCTGTCGTGATCTGAGGTGGACGCAGCCTGTTCAACGAGGCTGCGGGCGGGCGAGTCGGCCATGGATGCTTGGACGGAAAGGCTGCAGCGGCTCACGACCTGGCGATGGATCTTGCTTTGATGGCGTGACGCGTGGCTGGCGGCGGCACGTGAACCGCGGCCCGCCTCGATGCTTTGGGGAGCAACGGTACGGCGAGGCCGCGGGCACTTTACCCCTCCGCGGATCACCACCGCGCGATCAGGGTCGCCGCGCGGATCGCTACCGCAAAGGATGAGACACATTTGAAGGTTAAAAGTTAATACAGTGTAAACGCTCAGCGGACGAACGCCGGCATCACGACGCTGGCCATTGCCGATCCGCACCACGAGCACATCCACGGCGCTTGGTCGCGGTGTGCGAAGAGCGAAACGCGCACTGTCGCCGTGATCGATTTTGCGTCAGAAGCGCCAAGGACCCAGGCTGAAGGAGAGGGGATCACATGCGGGGTGTCTTGACGGCTACCATATCGTTTTCTGCTCTCATCGCGTTGTCTTACCTTGTGCCGGCCAACGCAGAAAGCTCACTATTTCAGTTAAGAGCAACTGAGGGATTGTACACGGGAAGGTTTCCAGCCGACAATCTGGTCCATTGTTTGAAGAACTGTAATCATACGGGTGAAGAACCTGGCGTTGGTTACAAGTCCATCGAACGGAACCAACGTCTGCGGAGAACGCAAGCCAATGAACGGCCGATCTGCACTGTCAATGCGTTAAGAGGATCGCCTCGGGCCTCAGTGCCTTAGGCAAATCGCAGCTGCCTTTGCCACCCCCGCTTAGTCGGTCAGGATAACCCATAAGATGCAAATCATCATGATTGAGGAAACGCCTCCGGCCAGCAAAAACATCAACATAACCTTTTGGGTCTCCGTTCAGGCCGGAGTTACGGTTAGCCGGAGCGGAAGTTCCATCCATCGCTGAGGCCTTGGTGAACCAATCCTTTTTGATTGTCCGGTGTGTCGTGATCGCATGGGTCGATAGCGGCTTTAGACGCAACCCGACCACGGCCGCGATCGGGTTGCTGCTCCATCGCGACGCGGAGATCGCTCCCTCAATGGCGGTTCCGAGGTGTTGCAAGGCATGCGGGCAATACGGTCGTAGCCGCTCCTGGATGTCCAGGCGACTTCAGTCGATACTCATGGGCGTCACCCCATAAGGGCGACGTTCACTTTGTACTGAACGATTACTTAG
>CAXUOD010000177.1:0-7985 GCA_964252585.1 uncultured Lichenihabitans sp.
CGCGGCGCTTCTGGCGATCTCCATGCCGGAATTCTTCGTCGGCTACGTCCTGATCCTGAACCTCGCCGTGAACCACGAATGGTTTCCCTCGCTCGCGACCGTCAGTGCCGACACATCGTTCGGTGACCGGATCTGGGCCGTCACCCTGCCGGCCGTGACCCTCACGTTCCTGGTCACGGCCCATATGCTGCGCATGACCCGCAATTCCGTGCTGTCGATCATGTCGACCCCCTACATCGAGATGTCCTTCCTGAAGGGGCTCAGCCGAGCCCGGGTCGTGACACGCCACGCCCTCCCCAACGCGGCGGGCCCGATCATCTCGGTGATCGCGCTGAACCTCGCCTATCTCGTCGTCGGGGTCGTGGTGGTGGAGAACGTCTTCACCTACCCGGGGATCGGCCAGTACATGATCGACGCCGTGACGAAGCGCGACGTGCCGGTGATCGAGGCCTGCGGGATCGTCTTCGCCGGCGTCTTCATCACGCTCAACACCTTTGCCGACGTCATGGCGATCATCCTCAACCCCCGCCTTCGTCATCCGCGTTAGAGGCTTTCATGGTTCTGTTCGGACACAAGGCGCCGCCGACCGCGATCATCGGCCTGCTGATCATCCTTCTGAACGTCGTCGTGGCGATCGCCGGCCCCTATCTCGCGCCCTACGGTGAAACCCAGGTCGTCGGCGGTGGCTGGGACCCGTCGTCGGGTGCCGCCTGGTTCGGCACCGACCAGATCGGCCGGGACATGTTCTCCCGCCTGATCTTCGGTGCCCGCATGACGATCGGCATCGCCTTCGTCACCACCATCCTGTCCTTCGCGCTCGGCATTACGCTCGGCCTCGTGGCCGCGGTGACGGGCCGGTGGGTCGACACGGTCATCTCCCGCCTGGTCGACGTGGTGCTGTCGATCCCGTCGCTGATCTGGGCCCTGATGATCCTCAACGTCTTGGGCCAGAGCCTCTTTTCCCTGGTGTTGACCATCGGTTTCCTTGATTCGACACGGGTGTTCCGCCTGTCGCGCGCCCTCGGCATGAACCTCGTCTCGCTCGATTTCGTGGAAGTGGCGCGTATGCGTGGCGAGGGGCTCTGGTGGGTGGTGAGCCGCGAGATCCTGCCCAATGCGGCAGCTCCCTTGATGAGCGAGTTCGGCCTGCGGTTCTGCTTCAACTTCCTGTTCATCGCCGCCCTGAGCTTCCTGGGCCTCGGCGTCCCCTTGCCCTATGCGGACTGGGGCGGAATGGTGAAGGACAATGTCGGCGGCATCTCGTTCGGCCTGCCGGCCGCCCTCTACCCGGCCGCCGCCATCGCGCTTCTCACGGTGGGCATCAATCTCGTGGTCGATTGGTTCTTGTCGATCGACGCCCGGCCGTCCGGTGCGCAGGCCGAAATGTAAGGGGATTTCATCATGGTTGACGATCAGATCCTCTGTCTCGAGAAGCTCAAGGTCGAGACCATCACGGGGCGGGTGCTCGTCGACGACGTAGACGTCACGCTGAAACGCGGCGAGATCCTGGGCCTGATCGGCGAGTCCGGCGCCGGCAAGTCCACCATAGGCTTGGCGTCCATGGCCTATGCCCGCGCCGGCATGCGCATCACGGGCGGCACCATCACGCTGGCCGGCACGGAACTGCGGGCCTCGACCGCTCAATACCGCCGCCATACGCGGGGCAAGAGCATCGCCTATATCGCACAGAGCGCCGCCGCCTCGTTCAATCCGAGCATGACGCTGATGGATCAGGTCTGCGAGGCGCCCGTGGTGCATGGCGTCATGTCGCGGGCCGAAGCGGAGGTCTACGCCCGCAAACTGTTCCGTATCCTGCAGCTCCCCAATCCCGACACGATCGGCGAGCGCTACCCCCACCAGGTTTCGGGCGGTCAGTTGCAGCGTGTGATGGCCGCCATGGCCATGAGCTGCCGCCCCGACGTGATCGTGCTCGACGAGCCGACGACGGCGCTCGACGTGACGACCCAGATCGAGGTCCTGGCGCTGCTGCGCGACCTCATCCGCGAGTTCGGCACGGCCGGCCTCTACATCACGCACGACCTCGCCGTGGTGGCGCAGATCGCCCATCGCATCATGGTGCTGCGCCACGGCAAGATGGTCGAGGTCGGCGACGCCCAGCAGATCCTCGAGAACCCCAAGACCGATTACTGCCGGGCGCTGGTGAACGAGCGGCGCGAGGCCGAGCACCTGACGCTGTCGGTTCCCGACAAGGCCGTGCAGCCGATCCTGCGGGTGAAGGGCGTGACGGCCGGCTATGGCCCGACGCCGATCGTCAAGAACGCCTCTTTCGATCTTGCGAAAGGCGAGACCCTGGCGGTCGTGGGGGAGTCCGGTTCGGGCAAGAGCACGGTTGCGCGCATCATCGTCGGACTGCTGCCGCGCTGGAGCGGCGAGATCGAGCTCCAGGGCAAGGTGCTGTCGCCGGCCTTGGCCCAGCGCCCCGACGACATCCTGCGCCGCCTGCAGATGGTCCACCAGATGCCCGACGTGGCCCTCAATCCCCGGCAGACCCTGGCCCAGATCATCGGGCGGCCCGTGGCCTATTTCTTCAAGCGCTCGCGGAGCGAAGTGCGGACGCGCGTGCTCGAACTGCTGCGGCTCGTCGGCCTGCCCGAGGAATTCGCCGACCGGCGGCCCGGCCAACTCTCGGGCGGTCAGAAGCAGCGTGTCTGCATCGCACGCGCCCTGGCGGCGGAACCCGAAGTCATCATCTGCGACGAGCCGACCTCGGCGCTCGATCCTCTCGTGGCCGAAGAGGTCCTGAAGCTCATGAAGAGGCTGCAGGACGACCTCGGCCTCGCCTATATCTTCATCACCCACGACCTCGGGACCGTCCGCCGCATCGCGCATCGGACGGCCGTGATGCTGAAGGGCGAGATCATCGCGCAGGGGGCGACCGCCGATATCTTCTCGCCGCCGTTCCATCCCTATACGGAGAAGCTCATCACATCGGTGCCCGAGATGCATACGACGTGGCTCGACGAGATCCTGGCCGAACGGTCCGGCACGCCCGCGGTCGCGAATGCATCGCCCGATCCCGTCACCGAGGAGGACCCCCGCATCGCGGCGCAGCGGGTCGTCGACAATCCGGCCAAGAAGGGCTCGGCCGAATGGCTCGCGGCCGAGCAACTCTTGCTCGACGGCGCCCCGGGACCGGCGGCCTTCAACGATCTCGAAAGCGAGGTGCAGAAACTGAAGGGGATGTCGGAGATCTGACGGGCCGGTGCCGGACCCGAGGCGCTTCAACACACCCCAGCCGGCTCCCTACAGCAGCGAAGGTGGAGGATTAATCAGCAACTTTACGGGCCTCATCCCGAGCCGGCCGCTGTCCACGGTCGGGTCGAGGAATGCCTCAGAGACCTCTCTGCTGGCCCTGGGTGCTTCGGCTCGGTCGTGCGTGCTTCGACCCGGCCCTATGGGCCGTCTCAGCTAGGAAACGGGCGGGACCGCCCAATCGTGCTACTCCTCGAACTCGGCATTAGCTGCCGCATGAAGAGCTTTCGCGGTGGCATACGAGCGCAGAGGTCCGACCCGCGTCATCCCGATTCGGCGGCGAGGCGATCCAGGGTTTCGAGCGAACAGTCCCCGGAGAGCGCGCGCACGATGCTGCCCGGGCCGTCACCTGTCTCGAGGACGGACATCATCGTCGCCTCGGAGGGCGTGCTGCGAAGTCTGCCGTCGCTTCCCGTATGGGAGCGGCTGGTGCTGCGGCCAAGCCGGCCCGTCTGCGATTGCTCCTCCGGCCATTCTGCTTATCATGCTGGTCGTCGGCGGCGGACCGTGAACGCGCGAGGTGCTTTAGCACCCCGCCATACTCGCGGAGCCTCCTGAGAGCCGCGGAGGAAACATGGCGGACAGCCTGCGGCCCGAGCCGAACCTCGGCGCCGTGCCAACGTCGACGGCGCCGACCGTGTCGGATCGGCGAAGCGCTCCGCTTCTCACGATGCGCGGCATCGACAAGCGCTTCGGCGGCGTCCATGCGCTCAAAGGCGTTGATTTCGACCTGGAGGCCGGCGAGGTGCATGTCCTGCTGGGCGAGAACGGCGCCGGGAAGAGCACCCTGATGGGTGTTCTCTCGGGGGCCATCGTGCCGGATGCCGGCGAGATGACGCTGGCCGGCGGGCCCGCGCGCTTCGCGAGCCCGCGCGATGCCCATGCGGCCGGCGTCGCCATGATCCCGCAGGAACTCGACCTCGTCCCCGGCCTCGACATCGCGTCGAACCTGTTCCTCGGCAACGAACTCACCCAGGGCGGCGTCATGCAGCACCGTCGCATGAGGGCGGAGGCCCAGGCGCTCCTGCAGAAGGCCGGCGTTTCGCTCGACGCCGGGCTCGCGGTCGCGAACCTGCGCATGGGCGAGCGGCAGCTCGTCGCCATCGCCAAGGCCCTCGCGGCCGAGGCCCGCATCCTGATCATGGACGAGCCGACCGCGGCGCTCTCGGCCGTCGAGGCGGACCACCTCATGACGGTGGTCCGCGACCTGAAGTCCCGCGGGGTCGGCATCGTCTACATCTCGCACCGGCTCGAGGAGGTGGCGCGCATCGCCGATCGGGTCACGGTGATGCGGGACGGGCTGGTGGTGGGGGAGACGTCGCCCGACGCTCCGCAGGCCGAACTCGTCCGGATGCTGGTCGGGCGCGCCTTCTCGGATCTTTTCCCGCCGCGCGCCACGACGGCCGGTGCCGAGATCCTGCGGCTCCATCATGCCGCATTCGACCCCGACGTGCCGCGCGCCGGCTGGCAGGCGCCGCGCGACGTCTCGCTGACCGTGCATGAAGGCGAGATCGTCGGCCTTGCGGGTCTCATGGGGGTCGGCCGGACGGAGCTTCTATCGGCCCTGCATGGGTTCGGCGTGAGCGGCCGCTGGCGCGGCACCGTCGAGGTTCGGGGCGTCGCGACCGTGCTCGGCACCATCCCGGCGGCGCGGCGGGCCGGCCTCGCCTATGTCACGGACGACCGTCGGGGCACGGGGCTCGTGCTGCACCATACGGTGGCTCAAAATACCCTCATGTCGACGCTTCGGCGGGTGACGCCCCTCGGGCTCGTGTCGCGCGCCCTGGAGCGCCGCGAGGTGGCCCGCGCCATGGAAGACTACGACGTGCGGCCACGCCTGCCCGGTGCCAAGGTCGTGAACCTGTCGGGCGGCAACCAGCAGAAGGTCGTCTTCGCCAAGGAGCTGATGAGCGGCCCGAGCCTGCTGCTCCTCGACGAGCCGACCCGCGGCGTCGACGTCGGAGCCAAGGCCGAGATCTATCGCCGGCTGCGCGGCTTGGCCGAAAGCGGCCTCGGCGTGCTCGTGGCCTCGTCCGAACTGCCGGAACTGATCGGGCTCTGCGACCGCATCGTCGTCATGCGGGCCGGTTGCACGATCCATGAATTCGGCCCCGGCCCGAGCGAAGAGGCGGTTCGCGGAATCAGCGAAGGCGAAGGATGGGCCGCATGAGCACGACCGCACCGACGCTGTCGCCCGCGCCGCCGCGGCCCCGACGCCATCCCTTGGCCTATCTGGTCCGCTTCCAGAGTCTCCTCGGCCTCGTGCTCGTCATCGTGGCGGGAGTCGCGTTCTCGCCGCGCCGGCATGGCCACATCCTGTTCCTCGAGCCCGACAACATCGCCAACATCATCCGGTCGATCTCCGAGACCGGCATCTTGGCGCTCGGCATGACCTTCGTGATCATCGCGGCCGGCATCGATCTGTCCGTCGGCGCGGTCCTCGGCCTCTGTTCGGTGCTGACCGCCGACCTGCTGGTGAACCAAGGTTGGGAGCTCTGGTCCACCCTGCCGCTGGTGCTGGTCAGCGGGCTCGTGTTCGGCGCCATCCAGGGCGCGATCTCGACCAAGTTCCGCATCCAGGCCTTCATTGTCACCTTGGCGGGCCTGCAGGCCGCTCGTGGCCTGTCGCTGATCGCTTCGAACAACTCCTTCATCAACATCAATTATGGCGCCGGCCCCGGCAGCGCCCCGCCGGCCTTCGCGGTCCTGGGGGAGCGCATCGGCGGCGTGTTCCCGGTTGCGACGCTGGTGTTCCTGGCGCTGGCCGCCGTCGCGACCTTCGTGCTCAACAACACGCGCTACGGCCGCTACGTTTTCGCGGTCGGCGGCAACGAGAAGGCCGCGCGGCTCAGCGGCATCCCAGTCGAGGGGATCAAGATCTCGGTCTATGCCCTCACGGGGCTGGCTTCTGCCGTGGCCGGCATCGTCCATGCCGGGCAGTTCTCCTTCGGCAGTCCCAACGACGGCACCGGCTACGAACTCAATGCTATCGCGGCCGTGGTGATCGGCGGTACCGACCTTTTCGGCGGCGCGGGCAGCATGGTGGGCACCATCGCGGGGGCCGTGATGCTGGGCGCGCTTGCCAACATCCTGGAGCTCAACGACGTGAGCGCCGCCATGCAGTTGCTCGCGACCGGTGCTATCATCGTGTTGGCCGCAGCTCTGCAGACCTATGTGGGCCGCGGCGCCGCTGGCGGGCGGTGACGGACGAATGAGCCGACCGGGATCACCCGGCGGCTGCAACGCGGGAGAGAGACGATGAAAACGACAACCACGATGGCGGCCCTGCTGGCCGCGACGGCATTGGCCAGCAGTGCCTGGGCGGCCGACGGAAAGCCCATCTACAAGGATTGCGGCCCCAACAACGATTACGTGATCGGCTTCAGCCAGGCGAACTTCAAGGAGCCCTACCGCGAGCACGTGAACCACGAGCTCGAGCGGCTCATCAAGCAATATCCGAAGTTCAAGATCACCATCGCGGACGGTCAGGCGAGCGTGAACACCCAGGTCAGCCAGGTCGAGAACTTCCTGACCAAGCAGGTCGACCTCCTGATGATCTCGCCTTTCGAATCGGCACCGCTCACGCCGATCGTGACGCGCGCCTTCAAGGCGGGAACCCCGGTGATCGAACTCGATCGCAAGACGGTCGGCGACGACTACACGGCCTTCGTGGGCGGCGACAATCGCCAGATCGCCAAGGAAGCCGGCGAATGGGCCGCCAAGACGCTGATGCCGGACGGCGGAGAGGCCGCAATCCTTGAAGGCCTGCCGAGTTCGTCTCCCGCGATCGAGCGCCTCGACGGCTTCAAGGAGGGGATCGCCACCAATCCCAAGATCAAGCTCGTCGCCGTCCAGCCCGTCGACTGGATGGAGGACAAGGCCGTCACGGTCTTTTCGGCCATGCTACAGGCTCACCCCGACATCAAGCTGGTCTATGCGTCCAACGATCTCGCGGCCTCCGGGGCCTATATTGCGGCCAAGCAGGCCGGCAAGGCCGATCAGGTGAAGATCATCGGCACCGACGGCCTGCCCGGTCCCTCGGGCGGCATCCGCTCGGTGTCGGACGGACAATGGGCCGCGACCTTCACCTATCCGACGGGTGCCGCCCAGGCCCTGGAACTGGCGAAAAGGATCCTGATCGATTGCGCCACCGAAGTGCCCCGCAACGTGCTGGTGCCGACGCAGCGCATCGACCAGTCGAACGCGAAGGAGTTCTACGGCAAGGAGCAGTTCTGATCGGACGATGATGCTCGTCCACCGATCGTAAGGCCTCGTCCTCCAGTCGACGCTGGAGTGGGTTCGCCATAGGCGAATCCGCTCCGGCCACGGGGCTGGCTTGGGCCGTCGCGATGCAGAGGCGATGACCCAGGGTTAGCGTCGCCCATCGCTCGAGGAGGGTCGTCTGAAGCCATCGAGGCCGCCCAGCACGCGCCCGCGGGTCCTGGCCTTCTTGGCGCAGCCCCCGGCGCGTCGGAAGTCGCCCAAGGTCACCGGAGAGCATGGAACGACGCCGGGCCGCGACCGGCCTGCTCGGGGGCTGGACTGGAAGCGTGACGTCGGGTTGGTTCCGATGAGGCTCCGCCGCGTCGCCGCCGATCGACGAGGGGCCCGCTACGGAGGTCCTGACCATCAAGGCTCATGATGTCGAAGGCGAACAGCATCAGGCGCTCGGGTGACCGTCCGATGGCTGATCGCAATGCCTCGAAGTTCGT
>CAXUOD010000177.1:8085-11166 GCA_964252585.1 uncultured Lichenihabitans sp.
GGCGAATTCGCTCCAGCTTAGAATGTCGAGCAGTCTTATCGGGATGGAATCGCAAGAGCAATTCCATATGATCCGATACTGCTCTAGCGCCTCGGCCACCGGGGCCGGACGAAACTTCTTCGATACTTGGAAGCGCACTCATCGCCTCCGCCTAGCAAAGGTCGATGACAGAAGCATTCTGCTCCCCGTGTAGGTCGCGACGTCGAGTATCAATAATGATGGATTTTGACCTGTCGGAGGAGTTCCCGAAGACGGCGGTGCGAGTAGGCTACCAGCCATAAGAAGCTCGCCACCGCCTGTAGGCTGAGGAATGCCGCCGGCTCGGTGGCAACCACCCCGCATGCAAGGACGACGAAGAAGAACAACGAGAGCAGGCGTTGCGATTCCACCAGGGTCTGGCCCGTTTCGCGATAGGCGAAATATTTACACCAGCGTGCCAAGACGAGCGATAGCAGGAGTACAGCGCCGACGATATTGACCCGCAGCAGGAGTGCATACCCGCTCAGCCGGACCCCCTGCAATAAAACGTAGAACAAGCCTCTCGAGCCAATATCGAGGCGATTGTAAATCCAGAACACCGCCCTTTGGACGAGAAGGTAGGCGACCCAAGTGGCGAGCAGCATGCCGAACGCCACTCCTGGATTAAGACCGGCCAATGGCTGGACGAGCGAAGCTGGTGCGTAGATTTGCAGGAGAGCCAGCCCGGGTATGCCAAGCAACAGAGCCACGAACCATGCCTGGGCCGTCTTGACCCGGCCGGCATAGGCAGCCGCCTGCGGGTAGAGTTTGGGTTTGGCTTCGTGATTGATGGCGAGGACGTCGTTCTCGACATACCCCAATTCATAGACCGCCCAAAACGAAAGGTGGAGCAGCAGGATGGCGAGCGCAGCGATGGCAGGCATCGCCGTCAACCATATGAAAGCCAGCCATAGATGGACGACATCCTCCAGCAGGAAGCCGTAAAGCATGTAGTTCTCGCCGGGACGCTTAGCCTTTTGCGTGTACAGGAAGGGGATGTAAGTGTCGGAAAAGGCGGGGCGGTATGCCGCCTCCGGCCATTTCACGAACACCGGCGTATGCGCCGCTGCGAGGATGTCGGCGTCGTGCTCACTATCTGTCACTACGATCGCACGTGCGACCATACCGGCATGCCGATCTTCAATCCATCCGCTCTTGCCGCGCGTGCGGATTCGATAGCCGGACCACAATTTCCCCCCTGCGATCAGCTTTGCATTCGGATCGATGTGCTTGAGGATCGGCGCGACAAGGACTTCCAAGCCGAGCGTCGCCACATGGAGCGGCATCCGGTGGTCCTTCGTCAGCCAGTCCAGGAGTACCCGGTTTTGCCAGCGTTCCGCACGCGCCCTGGCGCAACGGCGCCAAGCGATCAGGTTCCAAGGCATCAGGATCGTGCATGCGAGTGCTCTCATCCAGTCGCGGTAGAGGAGTCGCGCGTTGTGGACGCGAAGCAAAGCCCACGGCCTTGCTGCATCGAGTGCCAAAAGGATGAACTGGGCCAGCCACCGCGGTTGCAGCGAAGAGAGGTACTCTTCCGTCGAGTTCAACAGCCAGAGGGTCTCATCGAAGTCGACGATAACGTGCAGATTGGCCGAGTCTCGGGCCAGTGCATCCCCGATGACGGCGTGAGCTTCCGCGACGCTGAGGAGGTTCAACGGATGGTGTTTGTCTGCTAGCAGGCTCATGCTGCAGCCCTCTGGTGAACCAGAACCTCGCGATAGACGTCTCCGTAGGCCCGCGCGATCCTGTCCCACGCGAAGTGCTCGACATAAGCTGGCCCAGCCTTACGCAACTGCCTCTCCAGAGAAGGCTGGCTGAAAAGGGTGGACAGACGCTGTTCGGCCTGTCTCGGATCGGATGCAAACAGTACAACATCCTTGATGTCTGCGGGCTCGTACTCGCCATGGGTCGTTAAAACCGGAAGACCGTTTCCAAGCGCCGCTATCAGGCTTCCGCGACGTTCGGACACGCCGTCGGGATAGGGTAGGTAGGCTGCATCTGCGCGAGCAAGCAGTCTGGACGCCTCATCGTCGCCGCAGTCGAAGATCCATTCAACCTGATGGTGCGCCACCCGGGCCTTCATCCGTTGGAGGTAGTCGCCGGCCCACGTCACCGGCGCGCCGATCACCTGATACCTCCAGGACCGCCCCTGAGCGGCCGCCTGTTCCACCAATTCGATGAACTGCTCCAGACCCTTCAACGGCTTGATCTGGCCGAAGTGAACGATGGTCCGGTCTGACCGGCCGCGTTCAAGCGTCTGCGCGAAAGGAATGTTACTGCCGATCGGGATTACGGTCACATCCTCCGAGACACCCGGAAATTGGAGCAGGAAGCGCGCTTTTTCGAATTCGGTTGTGAGCACAAGTTTTGCCGCGCTCATTGTGAAAGCCCGCAGAGACGCGCGCCGGAACCGGTCGAAGCTGCTGAACTCATGCAGTGTCACCACTTGGGGGAAGCGCGACAAGAACCCCGTTACGTGAGGACCTAGGCTGCGCCATCCCACGATCATCGGATACTGCATGTGAACAATATCGGGCTTTATCTCGCGGAGGCGCTTGGCCAGCCGGATCGTTCCTGTCACCGACCAATCTCGGTGATCGAGCACGTTGGCATCAATCGCTTGAGCACTCAGCGCCTGCTTCAATCTGAGTGTAAAATCATGGATGCCGCAGCGGCCGGTGTCCGGCGAACCAGTGATCATGCAGATGCTCGGCGAACCCGGCTTTATCATATCAGGCACTTCTGCAACCTTCACAAACAGGATCGAGCGGCAGGCCCAGGGCCTTGGCCATGACGCGACCGGTCAATGGGAAGACAGCGCAAGGCGGCTCGCATAGCGCTCCGCGCCGTTTTTCGATCCCGGCTCGAGGTCAGCGACACCTTGAAAGACAGTCTGAGCTTTGGGCCAAGACTCGTGCGCTCCGACCATCATGTCAGCCTTCCGATTTCCGCAGTGCACTAACAAATAGCACATATGCTAGAAGATCATCAAGTATCGTCCAGGAGACTACTTCTACAACATTTTCAACGCGATATTAAATAATTTCACGTTTAAATTCCTCA
>CAXUOD010000178.1:0-11100 GCA_964252585.1 uncultured Lichenihabitans sp.
ACGAACGCGGCGCGGGCAGGCGCGTTGCGTGGTCATTTAATTACAAGGTTGAGTAACGAAATGTCTAACGTCTCGCAAGGGCGGAGCCGTTGGGCCGGTAGCGATTGTCGTTGGCGTAGCCGGGCCGCAGGTGTCGCGGTCTGGGCATGGGCCGCAGGAACGAGCCCCGCCAGGCCGCCGAGCACGGCCGAGATGAGCGCCAAGCGGCGCAGGAGCGTGGTGCGAACCATTCTGCTTGTCCTCAACGTCTTTCGCGGCCCAGCGTCGGCGACCCTTGCTACGCCGATTCGCAGGACCTTATCCATCAAGGCCAAGACATTTCAAAGGCTCTTCACGAACTCAGGCGTCGAGGCCACCTTTGCGGCGGATGAAATCGATCACGGTCGCGACGCCGTCGCCGGTTTTCATGTTGCTGAACACATAGGGCTTCTCCCGCCGCATGCGTTTCGTGTCTTGCTCCATCACGGCGAGGGACGCCCCCACATGGGGCGCAAGGTCGGTCTTGTTGATCACCAGGAGATCGGACCGCGTGATGCCGGGGCCGCCCTTGCGCGGGATCTTCTCGCCGCCCGAGACGTCGATGACGTATATCGTGAGATCGGCCAGTTCCGGCGAGAAGGTCGCGGCGAGATTGTCGCCACCGGATTCGATCAGGATCAGGTCGAGGTCGGGGAAGCGACGGTTCATGTCGTCGATGGCGGCGAGGTTGATGGAAGCGTCTTCGCGAATGGCCGTATGCGGGCAGCCGCCGGTCTCCACCCCCATGATCCGGTCGAGCGACAATGCTTCGGCGCGGGCCAGGATCTCGGCATCTTCCTTGGTGTAGATGTCGTTGGTGATGGCAGCGATCTCGTGCCGGTCGCGCAGGCGCCGGCACAGTTGCTCCATCAGGGCGGTCTTGCCCGAGCCCACCGGGCCGCCGATCCCGACTCGCAGGGGGCCGTTTCGTGATGTCATGAGCGGAACAGCCTCGAATACAGGGTTTCGTGTTGCAGGGTGGCGATGTCGGACCTTAGGGCACAGGCGCCGAGGTCGTCGAGCGTCGAGGTGGCGGCCCAGGTGCCGAGTCGCCGGGCTTCGGGCAGGAGCGAGGCCGTGACGCGCTGTCCGTCGGTCTGCCCGATGGGCCCGAGTCTCACGGCCGCCGACACGAGGTTCGACACGAAGCCGAGTGCCAGGGCTTCGAGGCTCGGTTGGAGCGGCAGTCCGCCCTCAAAGGCCGCGGCGCCGAACGCCACCGGATAGGCAACGTCCTGGTCACGCGGCAACGCCTCCGAGAATGCCCCGGGCCAGGCGGCCCGAATGGTCTCGGCGAACGCGCGGCCCATCGCACCGGCTTCGAGCCGCCGTTCGCGGGAGGGCGCCAGCGCCAGCGCGAGGTCGTTCAGCTCCGCGAGGTCTGCCGCGTCTCCCGTCTGGGCGAGGCGCCAGCTCGCGGCCGCCAGGACGGCGTCCTGCCGGGCGGAGCCGTGATCGAGCAGATCGCCGAGCCAGGCTTCGAGGCTCGCGGCGTCGCGGATCCAGCCGGCATCGACCGCCGTCTCGAGCCCATGCGAATAGGCGAAAGCGCCGACCGGAAAGGCTGGCGACAGCCAGGCGAAGAGCGGAAGCAGCGACGGCGTGGTTTGCGGTTCAACCCCGGTCAATGGTCGTGCTTGTGCCCGTGATCGTGCTTGTGACCGTGATGATCATGGGCCTCATGGTCATGTGTGGCGTGCTCGTGATCGTGCCCGCCATGGCCATGGTCATGCGCCGCGTGTTCGTGTCCCTTGTGGTGCTTGTGGTCTTTGTGATCGTGAGGCCCGTCGCCATGCTTGTGATGGTCGACCGTCTCCTGACCGCCCCCTGCGTAAGCGCCGCCCTCCGGATCGAAGGGTGCCTCGATCTCGACCACCCCCGCGCCCAGGCCGCGGAGCATGTCCTCGATGACGTGGTCGCCGCGGATGCGGAGCGCCTTGGGCATGATCTGGGCCGAGATATGACGGTTGCCGATGTGCCAGGCGAGCCGCACGAGATCTCCCGGCGTGCGGCCGCGGACCTCGATCAATGGTTCGGCCGCCGCCACGACTTCGACGAGGCTGCCGTCCTCGAGCACCAGGGCGTCGCCCCCGCGCAGCGCGATGGCGTCCGGCAGGTCGAGCAGGAACGCGAGACCTCCCGTCCCGGTCATGGCGATCCGGCGTCGGTGGCGTTCGTCGAAGTCGAGCACGACGGTGTCGGCCAGGTTGGTCCCGGGCGCATCATGCTTCCACTCGGACCGGGCTCGGACTGCGGTGGCTCGGATCACGCTCATCTTCCTTTTCGGCGCATGTCAGGGGCGGTCGTCGAGGTCGGGCTGCATCTGGGGGAGATCGCCATTAAAATCTGCTCGATCGTTTAGGGGCGAAACGTCGGGAAACAGCGGGTGGTCGATCCCGCTTTCATCGGCTGCCTGCGCGTGGGCTGCTGGATAGACCCGGGTCAAAACGTCGGCAGGGTGATGCTCCAGACTCGAAACGTCCTCGACGATGCTCGACAACGCTCGCCATGGCAGGGCTGGTCCGGTTCTTTCACATCACCGACTCACAAGAGCTCGACCTTGTCGGGATGAACCACCTCGACCTTGCGGTCGGTGACGAACTCCTCGCAGACTCGACGCCATTCCTGCAGGTGTGGCGTATCGAAATGGGCCGAAAGCGCGTCGCGCGTGGTCCAACGTTCCACGAACACGAATTCGTTGGGCTCGGTGATGCTGCTCGAAAGATCGTAGGACTCGCAGCCCTCCTCCTTCAGCGTATGCGAGATCACGGTTCGCGCATTCTCGAGGAAGTCTCCCCGCTTTTCCGGGCGGATATGGAGGGTCGCGATCACGTAGATCATGGCGGTCGATCCTTGAACCGAGGTCTTGAGCGAGTCCGATCTCGCTGCCTGCCGCAATAACGCGCGCGAGGGGCATTTCGCAACACCAGCATCTCGCGGCGCGGGTGTCGATGCGGCGCTTGCAAGGGCGGTCATCCAACGTTTGATCTCCGGCGCAACGCACCGCTATAGAGGCGTCCCGCCGCTGATCGGCGCAGAAAGCGACGGAGCGAGGGCGGATGCAGGTTGGACAGGGTACGCCGACTGGGAACAAGGGCTCTGCGGTCCTGGTGATCGTCGCGACGGCGGTTCTCGCCTTCGCGACCCTGTTCTGCATTCTCCGGCCCCTGTCGATCGATGTACCGGGTGCGGGGCTCGATGCCTCCTGGGCCGTCGTGCTCGGCGAAGCCGCCATGCTGCCTGCCCGGTGGGGCGTCGACCTGACCTTCACGTATGGGCCGGCTTCGGCGCTCGTGACGCGATACTTCACCGGCGATTACCTGACCCTCGCCTTGCCGACGGTCTGCGCGATCGCGGTCGCTTATGCCTTCTGCTTCGCATGCCTCATCGGTTGCGCCGCGGCCAACCGGAACAACGCCGGCCTTCTCACGGTCGTCGCGGTCATGGGCCAGGGACTCGCGCTGCTGGTCGTGGGAGGAGAAGATCAAGACGCCTTCTACTTCGCCTTTGCTTTCGTCGTCTTCCTCCTTGACCTCGTGCGATCACCGCGGGATGGCACCGCCCGGCTCGCCGTCGTGGCGGGGGTGGCGGCCCTGGCCGTCGTCACGCTGGCGAAGACGAGCTTCGGCGTCTTGGGGATCATGCTCTTCGTCCTGTCGGATCTGAGGGCGGCCTGGCAGCTTCGGCGGTGGCCTCTCCTGACCCCCGTTTTTCTCGCCGCCTTCCTGGTTGCCTTCGCGGTCTATGGCCAGCGTTTCGGCGATCTGCCGGCCTATGCGAGACTGCAGGCCGAAAGCGTCGCGGGTTACGGCGAGGCCATGTACCTGATCGCCAGCCGCGGCGAACTGCTGGCCTTCCTGACCGGAGCCGTCGTCCTCGTCGTGATCACGGGCCTGGCGGCGACCGGCTCTCGGTTCTCGCGGCTCCTGACGTTCTGTGCCGTCGGGCTCGAAATGATCATCGCGCTGAAGGCCGGCTTCATCCGCGCCGATACCCATCCCCAGATCTCCTGGGCGCTCTTGGGCTTCGTCGGGATCGCGCTCGCCCTGTCTCTGGTGGTGCCGCGATCGCTCAGAGCCGCTTTCGCCATCGGCGTGGCCTGTTTGCTCGTGCTCTCGCTGGCTGCGCCGCTCTATCTTCTCATCGATACGGATCGAACGGCTGATCTCGCCGGGCTCTCGGATGTCTACTCCGATGAATTCGCCGCCCTCGAAGCGGAGGTCGCGGCCTGGGGTCGTTTCGTGCGAAGTCCTGCGGAGTTCGCAAGGGAGGCCGAACGCACCAAAGCCGCGGCCTGGACGGCTATCCGAACCCAGCACCCTCTCTCGAGCCTCGCCGGCACCGTCGATATCATCTCATCCGAGCAGAGCGCCGTCCTGGCCAATAAGCTCGATTACCATCCCCGGCCGAGCTTTCAGGACTACGCGACCGACACGGCCGGGTTGATCGCGGCCAATGCAGCCTTCTACGACGGTGCTTCCGCTCCCGATTGGGTTCTCTTCGCGAACGATGCGCTCGACGATCGCTACCCGACCTCCATCGAAGGCGCGCTTTGGCCCGACCTGCTGGCGCGCTACGAGCCGGTACGGCGAGACGGCGATTGGCTGGCGCTCCACCGCAGGGACGTGCCGCTGTCGAACGTGCTCGGACCGCCGCAGCGCCTCGAGACGCGATTCGGCGAGCATTTCACCGTTCCTGCGACGCCGGTCTTCGCTCATGTCACGGTGCGCAAGACGCTGCTCGGCCGCCTTGCCGCGGCCCTCTTCAGGCCGCCGGCCCTGACGCTCCGCGTCCGCATGCTCAACGGCACCGAGCAGAGCTACCGCTTCATCCCGGCTCTCGCGGCCGGTGGGTTCCTGCTTTCACCGATGGTCGACGATCCTTCAAGTTTCGCCCTTCTCGCTCTCGGCGAGAGCGACGATCTCGCTGGCAAGAGCGTCACGGATGCCGTCATCGGCGGATCCTCCGCGACGCACCTCTTCTACGAGCCGGAGGTCGCGATCGACCTGCAGACCGTCACGTTGAAGGACGTCGCACCGAGCCGCGAGGCGCGGCCCTTCGCCGACGAGCTCAATCAGCGCCGCCCGTGGCGGCAGCTGGTGCGCCGCATCGCGCAGGTCGCCAGCTTCGACGGTGAGCACTTGTCCGCGCCGGCTCCGACGGCTTTGACCATCCCGGTCGCGGGGGCACGCCGGCTTCGGCTCGGCTTCGGCATCGAGGACGGTGCCTGGAAGACCGGGCAGGTTAAGGGCATCTGCTTCAAGGTCGAAGGTGCGGCAGGCGGGTCCGAGCCCCTTTGGCAGCGCTGCCTCGATCCGCACGACGTCGCGACCGACCGGGGACCACAAAGGGTCGAGGTGGCCCTACCGGCCGGCTTGGACACCGCAAGCGTCGCCACCTCGTGCCTGCAGAGTTGCGACTGGGGCTGGTCCTATTGGAGCGACATACAGCCCGAGGATTAGTGCGGCATCACGGCGAAGACGAGACTGTCGTGGGTTGTTGCTTCCCTGAGACCGTCGCGGTTCCGACCTCGCAAAGCCGGCCCGATCCGAGACGCGCAAAGGCCCGAAGCCGCTCGCCACGCGGGGCCGTCGCATAGCCACTCCATGCGGGCTGTCCGAACGGGGTCGAGGCGAAGCCCGCGACCGTTCCTCGAGGGTCGACCAGATACACCTGGGCCGAGGTCGGGACGACATGGTGGAGGCCGCTCGTTCCACTCACGCGCACGCCGTCCGTGCCGAGCGCCGGCGAGCTCTCGGCTGATTCGAACGAGCCTCGACACGGGTTCGGGTCTACCGGTCCGGCTTCGTTCAAGGGCCGGCCGAACACGTGGGCATCCCGGCCGGCGAAGATCGAGATGTCGCGGCTGCGCAGGAACGGCGTGATCTCGCGGATCTGCGCGGGAAACTCGTCCATGCTCGTGAGCATCGGCTCGTCGACGAGGCCCTGGTCGAGTGCGTTCTCGACCATGCTGCGGTTGAAGGCGCGGTCCTGGAGGATCGAAATCCCCGGGGCCTGGACTTCGACGATCGCCGTCAAGAGCACGAGCGATGCGCCAGCCAAGCCGAGGCGCAGGGCGACAGCCACGTTAGGTCTCGACGACCCCGACAAGGACCAGCCGCAGATCA
This sequence comes from uncultured Lichenihabitans sp., assembly GCA_964252585.1. Taxonomy (GTDB): domain Bacteria; phylum Pseudomonadota; class Alphaproteobacteria; order Rhizobiales; family Beijerinckiaceae; genus Lichenihabitans. The sequence continues at coordinate 6,147 of CAXUOD010000178.1, forward strand.
GCACGGCGCACCAGAACAGAGCGCTTCCGGTGGCATAGCGGCTCGACATCGCGTCCCCGATGCCGTCGCTGAACCGGCCGAGTGCCGTCAGCAAAGCAGAGCCGGCCGTGAAGAGCGCGATGCCGAGAAGCGCGAGACGGATCGGATCGCGGTCGCGCGCCATAGCGAAACGCGCCAGCACGATCCCGACCGCCAGGAGGCCGCAGCTTCCGAAGAAGACGGCCGCGTCGATGTCGGGATCGAGGAAATTGCCGAGATAGGCCGCCGCGTAAAGCAGAACCGCGAGCGGACGGTGCAGCCAGGCGTCTCGCAGCGGTGCGCCGCCGAGGAATTGGTACCTGAACGAAAACGCTGCGATCAGTGCCGCCGTGATGGCCGTCGCGCCCACAATGTCCCATCTCGACGCTCGGGCCACCACGGCCATCACGATCAGGACGATGCCGCAGAGCATGCCGTTGCTCATCGAGAACGTCGCAACGGCCACCAGCCCGTAGGCAACCGACGTCGCGACGCCGGACCCTTTGCCGAGGCGCGATCGCTCCAGCGCTCTTGCGAACATCACGATGGCCAGGGTAGCGAGGGTGAAGACGGAAACGAACCCGACCTGAAAACCCCAGACGAAGTTCTCGGATTGCCGAAGCGAGAAGAGCAGCAGAGGCACCATGGCGCCGACCGCGACCCGCCCCCTCGCTTCGGTCCGTGTGCGGGCCAAGAGAACGAGGAGCAGACCGACCAGCGTCGCCTGCATCGCAAAGATCGCAATCAGATCGAAGTCGCCCCTCCCCTGGAAGAACAGGTAGTCGGAGAACAAGATCAGCCTGGGAAAGGCGATGCGATGATCGTTGTGCTGGCTGAAGAGGTCGGCGCCAACATGCTGGCCCGTCAGCACGGAGCGAAACACGCCAAGACTGAACCATTCATCGCCCTGAGGCAGCGCGCCGTGGGTGGAGAAGGACACGAGCACGCTTTGCACGGTCAGAACGAGCGCCATCAGAACGAGCGCTGCGGAGAGGATGGCAACGGCACCCGGCGGGCGCGTCGTCCTGATCCACCGCCGCAAACGTGGCATGGTCATCCGGAGGCGTATGTCGGGGCTGAAGCGCGTCTCGGCCAGGAGACGCCGACCGTTTCTCACCGCGGCCTTGGCATCACGAACTTCCGGTCCTCCGTGATGCGGAAATAGTCACCCGGTCCGCCGCCACGCAGGATCGGATCGGCGGCCGCCGTGTGGTAGATGCCGTCCTTCAACAGCGCCTTGGCGATATAGACCGCGACGACTTCGCCGAACATCATCCAGCTGTCGACGGGCTTGCCGTCGGTGCCCTGAAGCCGCAGCATCTGGGTCAGCTTGCATTCAAACGAGACCGGGCTTTCGCCGACCCGGGGCGCTGCGATGTGTTTCGAGTCCACGGGCGTCAGCCCCGCCAGCTCGAATTCATCTACACCCGGCGCCACGGCCGCACAGGAGGCGTTCATGGCTTGCGACAAGGGGAACGTCGCGAGGTTCCAGCCGAACGCTCCGGTCGCCTCGACGTTGCGGACGCTGTCCTTGTAGCCGACCGAGCAGAAGCCGACGATGGGTGGATGGTAGTTGAAAGCATTGAAGAAGCTGTAGGGCGCGAGGTTGCGGCGGCCCTCGTGGTCGACGCTCGAAACCCAGCCGATCGGTCGGGGGCCGACGATCGAATTGAAGGGATCATGCGCGAGACCATGTCCGTGGGCAGGTTCGTAGAAGTGGACGTCCTCGGGCATGCGGCCTCCGCGATAACGACCGCCTCGGCGGTTACGGCGCCTGTGTAGCGGGTTCTCGCCGCGGAACCCAGCGCCGCCTTGCGGGATCGGTCCGCCCATGCTTCCTGCATCGTCTTTGCAGTGTTGGCGTCCGACTCTCGATGGTTCTACCCGGAAAAGGCCTTCTCGACGTCCCGGTCGTCGAAACCGAACGGCTCATCCTCCGCGGTCACCGGGTCGATGATTTCCCGTCCTGTGCGGCACTCTGGGCCGACCCGAAGGTGACGCGCTTCATCTCGGCCACCCCTCTCGGGGAGGAGGAGGCCTGGGCGCGCTTCCTGCGGTATGCCGGTCATTGGGCCATGATGGGCTACGGCTACTGGGCGGTCGAGGAGAAGGGATCGGGTCGCTACCTCGCCAATGTCGGCTTCGCCAACGCACGGCGCGCCATCGTTCCGCCGCTCGGCGAAGATCCGGAGATCGGCTGGGTGTTGGCGTCGGATGCGGCCGGTCGCGGCTATGCCACAGAAGCCGTGCGGGGGGCTCTTCGATGGGGCGACCGCCGCTTCGAGGGCGGGCGCACCGTCTGCATCATCGCGCCGGAGCATGTCCGGTCGATCCGCGTCGCCGAGAAGGTCGGGTATCGTCCGGTCGGAACGGGGCAGTACCATGGTCTCACGCGTCTGATCCTGGCGCGTTCAGCGCCTTGAGCCGATCCAGCTACGGAACGACGTCGACGTCCACGTCGATATGAGAGGTTCCGCGTATGACGCGCCGCGTGGTCATGACTTCTCCGCTCTCGTCGAAGACGAAGTGATCCTTTCCGACGAACCCCGGCTGCGAAACGTAAGTCCAGGTCTGGAGAGTCGGTGTACTCGCGACGCCATGGCTTGCCGGCGACGATATCGAAACGGCGCCGGGACCGCCGACATAAGCCGATCGTTGGGTGAGGCCCATGTGCATCGTGATGCTGCAAAGACGGCCGCTTCTGACCACCATGCGGGTCTGCGAATCAGAGCCGAAAATAATCGTGAAACGATCGATCCGGCAATCCGACGCGAGCGCCGGCCCGGCCGTCGCCACCATGACGATCGCGATTGCATGTCGTTGCAGCATGGCTGAACCCTTGGCCGAGAGTCTGTAATATAAAGTCTATCAAAAGTAGATCCGGCTGTCTGAGGTTGTGGACAAACATGCTGAATGACCCCGCGCTCTGGCCGCGCGGGTTTCGCTGAGACGCCTAGGCGCGCCAGCTCTTTTTTGGCGGGCCATGTGTGCGCCAGCCACCGGAAAGCCCTGGAATCAGGCCCGGCGCGCCACCACATCAGGCTCAGCCGGTCGCCTTTTGGGACCGGACTTTATCGGTCGATCCGCGCCGCTTCGGGGCCGGGCCACCATGGAGAGCCAACATCATGAACTTCGAAAAATTCACCGAACGAGCGCGCGGTTTCGTGCAGTCCGCTCAGGCGCTGGCCCTGCGCGAGGGCCACCAGCAATTCACGCCCGAACACGTCCTCAAGGTCCTGCTCGACGATAACGAGGGGCTCGCGTCGGGCCTCATCGACCGGGCCGGCGGACGTTCGCGCGACGCCCTGCAGGCCACGGAAGTGGCGCTTGCCAAACTGCCGAAGGTGGCGGGAGGCGGCGCGGGCCAGCTCTATCTCGCGCCCGGCACGGCGCGCCTCTTCGATCAGGCCGAGAAGATCGCCCAGAAGGCCGGCGACAGCTTCGTCACGGTCGAGCGGCTCCTGCTCGCCATCGCCATGGACAAGGGCACGGAAGCCGGCCGAATCCTCGAAGCCGCCGGCGTCAACCCGCAGGTGCTGAACAGCGCCATCGAGGACCTGCGCAAGGGCCGCAAGGCCGACAGTGCCTCGGCCGAGAACAGCTACGACGCGCTGAAGAAATATGCCCGCGACCTCACCGAGGCGGCGCGGTCGGGCAAGCTCGATCCCGTCATCGGCCGCGACGAGGAGATCCGCCGCTCGATCCAGGTCCTGTCGCGCCGCACCAAGAACAACCCCGTGCTGATCGGCGAACCCGGCGTCGGCAAGACCGCCATCGTCGAAGGCTTGGCGCTGCGCATCGTCAACGGCGACGTGCCGGAGAGCCTCGAGGACAAGAAGCTCCTGTCGCTCGACATGGGCTCGCTGATCGCCGGAGCCAAATACCGCGGCGAGTTCGAGGAGCGGCTGAAGGCCGTGCTGAACGAGGTGACGGCGGCGGCCGGCGGCATCATCCTGTTCATCGACGAGATGCACACCTTGGTGGGCGCCGGCAAGGGCGAGGGCGCGATGGACGCCTCGAACCTGCTGAAACCCGCCCTGGCCCGTGGCGAACTGCACTGCATCGGGGCGACGACCCTCGACGAATACCGCAAGCACGTCGAGAAGGACGCGGCCCTGGCGCGGCGGTTCCAGCCGGTCTTCGTCAGCGAGCCCACGGTCGAGGACACGATCTCGATCCTGCGCGGGCTGAAGGAGAAATACGAGCTGCATCACGGTGTCCGCATCACCGACGCCGCGATCGTCTCGGCCGCGACCCTGTCGAACCGCTACATCGCCGACCGCTTCCTGCCCGACAAGGCGATCGACCTCGTCGACGAGGCGGCGTCGCGCCTGCGTATGCAGGTCGATTCGAAGCCCGAGGAACTCGACGAACTCGACCGGCGCGTCATTCAGCTGAAGATCGAAGCCGAGGCTTTGAAGAAGGAAGCCGATGCGGCCTCGAAGGAGCGGCTCTCGAAGCTCGAAGGCGAACTCGACGGCCTGCAGGAGAAATCCGACGCGCTCACGGTGCGCTGGCGCGCCGAGAAGGACAAGCTCGGCACGGCACAGAAATTCAAGGAGCAGCTCGAGGCGGCCCGCAACGAACTCGTCCAGGCGCAGCGCCGGGGCGAGTACCAGCGCGCGGGCGAACTGACCTATGGCGTCATCCCGGATCTCGAGCGCAAGCTCGCCGAGGTCGAAGCCAAGGGCGGGGACCGGCTCGTCGAGGAGGCCGTGACGGCCGACCATGTGGCACAGGTCGTGTCGCGCTGGACCGGCGTGCCGGTCGACAAGATGCTCGAAGGCGAGCGCGAAAAGCTGCTCGGCATGGAAGCGGCCCTCGGCCAGCGCGTCGTCGGCCAGGCCGAGGCCGTGAAAGCCGTGGCGACGGCTGTGCGGCGGGCCCGTGCCGGCCTGCAGGACCCGAACCGGCCGATCGGCTCGTTCATGTTCCT
>CAXUOD010000179.1:0-11059 GCA_964252585.1 uncultured Lichenihabitans sp.
TCGCTGGCCCGCACCCTGCCCCTGTCCTTGAGGGCGCTGTGCTCCGGTTCCATTCTGGCCGGCTCCTGGGCCCGGCGAAGGCTGGCGGAGGCCTTGACCATCTCCTTGCCCCTGGCCGCGCGGCACGCCCTGCAGACCCTGTGGACCGCCCTGGGGACCCTGGCCGCCCCCCGGCTGACCTTGTCGGCCGCCCGGCTGACCCTGGCCGTCCCGTTGCTGACCCTGGTCCGGCGACCCCGGACGCCGCCCCTGCCCGGCGCCGCCGGTCTGCCGGCCCGGCTCGCCACCACCCGCAGGGCGAGGCGCCCTCCCATCCTGCCGCCGCTCCTCGTCGGGACGACCCTCGCCAGGGCGACCCTCGCCGGGGCGGCCCTCGAAGCCGTCGTCGCGGAAACCGGGGCCGCCCGGTTCGAAGCCTGGGCCGAACCGTCTCGGGCCCGGGCCGATCGGCTCGGGGCGGCCATAAAGCCGGAAGTAGCGCTCCCGACGAAGTCGTTCGAGCCGGCGCTCGCGGCGCAACTCGGGACCTTCGACGACCCCGCCGAGGATGCCGCCCAGAACCGCTCCGGCCGCAACCTCGCCCGGGTCCGGTTCGCGGCGGTCCTGGGCGGATCCTACGCCCGAGGTGGTCAGAAGGGTCGAAATGGCGATGGCCGTGATCCAAAGATGCTTCAAGAGAGACTCCCCAAGTCTGCATGCCCGTTAGGCATGCAGCACACTGATGAGTCTTCTCTGCACGTTTCATGAACAGGCGAACGGCGTTTCAGAAACGGTCAGACCCGCCGGACATGATGCGTTCCGGACACTGTCAATTACGAAGCTCGCGTCCGGCCACATTTAGGCCTATGATCCGCTTCACATATCCCGCCCCTCGCGGGAGGCGGCCTCGGTGCAGAGCCGGTCGGCGCGTCAGTCATCTGTTCCGGAAAGTTGTAATGCCGGCCATTGCCCTCGTAGACGACGACAGAAACATCTTGACGTCGGTGTCCCTCACTCTCGAAGCGGAAGGCTACCGGGTCCAGACCTACACGGATGGTGCGGCCGCCCTCGACGGATTGAAGACCAACCCGCCCGACCTTGCGATCTTCGACATCAAGATGCCGCGCATGGACGGGATGGAACTGCTGCGGCGGCTGCGGCAGAAGTCGGACCTGCCGGTCATCTTCCTGACCTCCAAGGACGAGGAGATCGACGAGTTGTTCGGCCTGAAGATGGGCGCGGACGACTTCATCCGAAAGCCCTTTTCCCAGCGCCTGCTGGTCGAGCGCGTGAAGGCGATCCTGCGCCGCTCGAACCCCAAGGAAGCCGCAGCCCAGAAGGAATCCGAAGCCAAGCTGCTCGAACGCGGCAACCTCAAGATGGACCCGGAACGCCACACCTGCACCTGGAAGAACGAGCAGGTGACCCTGACCGTGACGGAGTTCCTGATCCTCCAGGCCCTCGCCACAAGGCCCGGCGTGGTCAAAAGCCGGAATGCCTTGATGGATGCCGCTTACGACGACCAGGTCTACGTGGACGATCGCACCATCGACAGCCACATCAAGCGGCTTCGCAAGAAGTTCAAGGTCGTCGATGACGATTTTGAAATGATCGAGACCCTCTATGGCGTCGGATACCGCTTCAAGGAAGCCTGACGGACTGAAGCGTGCGTCAACGGTCGTGGACGCCTTGACGCCGAGTGCCAAGGTCGGCGGCAGCGCGCGCGGGCACCAGCGCGCCCGCCCCCGTCGCATGCGCCGTTCGATCGGGCTGCGGCTGCGGATGTTCGTCCGCAGCGTTTCGGTCCGCCTTTCGTCGTCGCTGACCCGGCGCATCGTCGTGCTCAACCTCAGCGGCCTCGTGGCCCTGCTGATGCTGTTCCTCTACATCAACCAGTTCCGCGAGGGCTTGATCGACGCCCGCGTCCAGAGTCTCCAGACGCAGGGCGAGATCATCGCGGCCGCCATCGCGGCCTCCGCCAGCGTAGGCAGCGACAGCCTCACGCTCGACCCCGACAAGCTGCTGCAGGCCACGCCTGCGCAACCGACGGCACCCGCCGACGAAGATACCTCGGCCTTCGAGTTCTCCATCAACCCGGACCGCGTCGGACCGGTTCTGCGCCACCTCGTGTCGCCGACCGGCACTCGGGCCAGGGTCTACGACCGCGAGGGCGAACTGATCCTCGACAGCCGCGCCATGGCGCTCCCCTCCGCGATGCAACGGGCCAACGCTGCGCCATTGCCGGGAGAACAGAACGTCGTCGAGCGAGCTTGGGGCCGGCTGGTCAAGCGGTTCTCTCGGCCCGAGATGCCGGCCGTGGAGGAGCCACGCAATATTCGCCAGGGCGAACTGCCCGAAGTCGTTCAAGCCCTGACGGGTCAAACCAAGTGGGTCGTCCGGGTCAATGCCAGAGGCCAGACCATCGTGTCGATGGCGGTGCCGATCCAGACGTTCAAGACGGTGCGCGGCGCGCTGCTTCTGTCGACGCAGCCCGGCGACATCGACAAGATCATCGCGTCCGACCGGTGGGCGCTGTTCCGGGTCTTCCTGGTGGCGGCGGTGGTGATGTTCGTGCTGTCGCTGTTCCTCGCCGGAACGATCGCGGGACCGATCCGACGCTTGGCGGAGGCCGCTGAACGGGTCCGGCGCGGCGTCAACTCACGCGAGGAGATCCCGGACTTCACGGCGCGCGCCGACGAGATCGGCCACCTGTCGCTCGCGTTGCGCGATATGACCAAGGCCCTTTATTCGCGGATGGAGGCGACGGAGAGCTTCGCGGCCGATGTCGCGCACGAGTTGAAGAACCCGCTGACCTCGTTGCGCAGCGCCGTCGAGACCCTGCCCCGCGTCACGTCCGACGAGTCGCGTGGGCGGCTGACCGCGATCATCCAGCACGACATCCGCCGTCTCGACCGGCTGATCAGCGACATCTCCGACGCGTCGCGGCTCGACGCGGAACTGGCGCGTGGCCGCACCGCCAGGCTCGACGTCGCGGCGCTGCTCGGAGCCGTGGTGACGATCGCCAACGAGGTCGAGCGCGACGACGACGTGACCTTCGTGCTCGTCGTGGCACCTCTCCCGGGCGACGAGCCCGGAGGTTACTGGGTCGACGGGCACGATAGCCGGCTCGGGCAGGTGATCAACAACCTCGTCGACAACGCGCGATCCTTCTCGGAGGATGGCGGGACGGTGCGCGTGGGACTGCGGCGGGCGCGGATCGACGACGACGACGGAGAGGACGGCGAGTGGGGTGTCGAGGTCGTGGTCGACGACGACGGCCCTGGTATCCCGGCCCATGCCTTCGAGAGGATCTTCGAGCGCTTCTACACGGATCGGCCAAGCCAGGGTTTCGGCCAGAACTCGGGCCTGGGCCTGTCGATCTCGCGTCAGATCATCGAGGCGCACGGCGGTCGGGTCTGGGCCGCCAATCGCCTCGCGACGGGTCAGGACGATCGGCTGGCTCTCGACCGCGACGGTCGGGATTCGGTGGAGGATCGCGTTCTCGGGGCGCGGTTCACCGTCTGGCTCCCGGCAAGCCAGCCAGGGTGAGCGACGTGTCTCGCGGGCAGGCGGCGGCCGATGGGGCTCGGTTCGCGGTTCACGCCTCGACGCTCGTGGTCGGCGAGCATGGCATCCTGATCCGCGGCCCCTCCGGCTCCGGCAAGACCCGCCTCGTCCTGGCCTTGGTGGCGGAAGCGAGTCGCGACGCCTTCGCGCGGCTCGTCGCGGACGATCGCACGATGCTGTCGCGTCACGCCGGCCGGCTCGTCGCGCGCCCGCATCCCGCCATCGTCGGCCTCGTCGAAGGACGCGGGCTCGGCATCGTGACGATGGCCAGCGAGCCGGCGTGCCGGGTCAGCCTTGTGGTCGACCTTCTGCTCGAAACATGGCCACCGCGCATGCCGGATCCGCAAGACGGCTCGACCACCCTGGCCGGGATCCAGCTTCCGCGCCTCGCGGTCGCGTCTCGGGCCCCGACACCAGACGCCGTCGCGATGATTTTGACGAAGCTTGCAACGTTAACGACGAGTTCATGACGGGTCCCGTATTTTTCTTGCCAAGCTCGTCGCGATGCACAAGATTGCGCCGGACCGCTGAGGTCGAGCAGGCAATGTCCCGGCGAAGGTATGAGCGGTAGCTTGCAATGATCGGTATGGTGCTCGTGACGCACGGCCACCTGGCGACTGAGTTTCGCGCCGCGCTCGAGCACGTGGTGGGGCCGCAACGGGACATCGAGACCATCACCATTGGTCCCGAGGATGACATGGAACAGCGGCGGCAGGATATCGTCGCGGCCGTTGCAACGGTAGACTCGGGCCAGGGCGTGGTTCTCCTGACCGATATGTTCGGCGGGACACCGTCCAATCTAGCCATTTCGGTGATGGACCGAGCCAGGGTCGAGGTCGTGGCGGGGATCAATCTACCGATGCTGATCAAGCTGGCTTCGGTGCGCGAAGGCGTCAATCTCGAACAGGCCGTGACCCAGGCGCAGGATGCCGGTCGCAAATACATCAACATCGCGAGCCGCGTGCTGAACGCCAAATAGGCATCGCAGGGACGGGCCGACATGGTGGAAGCAGTGGGGCCCGACGTGGCCGGCGTCGCACGAGACCTTCTCATCGTCAACCGCAAGGGCCTCCATGCGCGGGCGACCGCCAAATTCGTGCAATGCGTCGAACTCTACGACGCGGACGTCACCGTGACCCGCTGCGGCGAGACGGTCGGCGGACAGTCGATCATGGGGATCCTGACCCTCGGCGCGGGCAAGGGCACCACCATCACGGTCGCCGCCACCGGGCGGGACGCGGAAACGGTCGTCGAGGCCCTTGCGGCCCTCGTGGGCGACCGCTTCGGCGAGGACGAATAGGCTCCGGCATCGCGGGCGCGCTCCGTGCCTTCGTGACGAGGACGGCGTCGCTCGGCCGATCTCCCGATCCTGATCTGCGCCTGGTCGTGAGGCTCGGCGAACCACGAGCCCTTGCGTGCGGCGCCCCGTCGCGCCATTTCGGTTGCCAGTGACCCTCGGGCTCGCCGTGTCGTCGGCGCGACCGACCAGCAAGGATCGATCCCATGCCCCAGACCCGCGGCCGCATCTTCGACGAGTTCGCCAATCTCATGACCAATGCCGCGGGTGTCGCCAACGGCGTTAAGCGCGAGGCCGAGACTGCCGTACGAGCCCAGGTGGAACGCATTCTGGCCAGCATGAACGTCGTGACACGCGAAGAATTTGAAGCCGTGCGGGAGATGGCCGCCCTGGCGCGGGACGACAACGATGCGCTTCGACGTCGCCTGGCGGCACTCGAAGCCAAGCACGCCGCGTCTGCTCCCACGGCGGTCGTCTGAGAGGAAATGGGTCACGAACTGTGGCCTGCCTGCGACTCTTGATCGTCGCATCCTGAAAATGTGGCTCTCCGTTGCTGTCGGCTCTTTTCAAGGGTCGGCGTCGCTAGTATCCAAAAACCCGGTCAGTCCATCTGCGCGGCCCTTTGAGCGCCCGCGCAGCCCGTCGCTGCAGGGCGTCGGTTCCAGATCGAGCGAGGCCGCCAGTGCCGCAGCAATCGTTCAGGATCGTTCTCATCAAGCCGTCGCACTATGATGACGACGGCTACGTCATACAGTGGTGGCGCTCGACCATCCCGTCGAACAGCCTCGCCAGCGTCCATGGCCTCCTGACGGACTGCGGCGCCAACAGGGTGCTGGGACCTGAGGTCGACATCGTGATCGACGCCATCGACGAGTGCAACACGATCGTCGACGTAAAGCGTGTCGTGGCGCACGTCCGAGCCGCCGACGCCGGCTTCGTCGGCCTGGTCGGCGTGCAATCGAACCAGTACCCGCGGGCGCTGGATCTCGCGCGGCAGTTCCGAAAGGCGGGATTGTCCGTCGTGATCGGCGGATTCCACGTCAGCGGCTGCATCTCGATGCTGCCCAAACTGCCCGCCGATCTCGAGGAGGCGCTGGACCTCGGCGTAACGCTCTATGCCGGCGAGGGTGAGAACCGGCTTGCCGAGCTCCTGACCGACATTCGCGATGGTACCGCGAAGCCGATCTACAATCACCTGAAGGACATGCCCGACATGAGCGCGGCGGGGCTGCCGTTGCTGCCGCGCGATATCGTGACCCGCGTCGTGGGCCATTACGGCAGCTTCGATGCCGGCCGCGGCTGCCCGTTCCAGTGCAGCTTCTGCACCATCATCAACGTGCAGGGCCGCAAGTCGCGGTTCCGCGGTGCCGATGAGGTGGAAGCCATCGTCCGGGCCAACGCCGCCCAAGGCATCACGCGCTTCTTCGTGACGGACGACAATTTCGCCCGCAACCGCAATTGGGAGCCGATCCTCGATCGGTTGATCGAGCTGCGCGAGCGGGACGGGATGACGATCCGCCTGATCCTCCAGGTGGACACGCTCTGCCACCGGATCCCGGGCTTCATCGCCAAAGCGGCGCGGGCCGGCTGCAACAACGTCTTCATCGGACTCGAGAACATCAATCCGCAGTCGCTGATGGGCACAAAGAAGCGGCAGAACAAGATCTGGGAATACCGGGAGATGCTGCAGGCCTGGCGGGCCGAAAGGGTCATGACCTGGGCGGGCTACATCCTGGGCTTCCCGACCGACACGCCGGAGACCATCAAGCGGGACATCGAGACGATCAAGCGCGAGTTGCCCGTCGACATCCTGGAGTTCTTCTGCCTGACGCCACTGCCAGGGTCCGAGGATCATAAGGTCTTGTCGGAACGCGGCGTCGCGATGGATCCCGACATGAACAAGTACGACCTCGAACATGTCTGTACCGGGCACCCCGTCATGGCGAAGCAGGAGTGGGAAGCCGTTTATCGCGAGGCCTGGACCACCTATTATACCGACGACCACGTCGAGACGATTTTGCGGCGTGCCGTCGTCAGCGGCTTGAAGCCGAAGAAGATGGCCAACATCCTCACGGCTTTCGCGGGCGGCTCGCGCATCGAAGGCGTTCATCCGCTCCAACTCGGCGTGATACGCCGCAAGGATCGGACGCAGCGGCGAAGCGGCCTTCCGATCGAGAACCCGCTGGTCTTCTACCCGCGCCGCGTCTTCGAGCAGGCCCGCACCATCGGGCGCTGGCTGACGCTGGCCTACACCTATCGATCCATCATGAAGCGGGTCCTGGCCGATGCGGACCGCGCCGGCTACACCGACGAGGCATTGCGGGTCGCGCCGCGCGAAGACGAGACGCTGCCGGACTTCGTCCAGGCCTTTGCCGACAAGATCCCCCAGACCCACGGGGCACCGGTCCGCAAGGCCGCGGCGGTCAACTGAGCCGGGCTGAGAGGTGGCGTATCAAATCTCCGACTGGGCCAGGTCCGCAGGACCCGTGTCGAAGAAGCATCACCGCGCACGGCCCTTTGGCCGGCCTCCGCAACGCCCCATGCGCGCTAGAGCCCCAAGCCGGCTCCGCTCGGAACAAGAAGAGCAATACCAGTCTGCACTGACGCAGAGTCCTTGCATCTGGACCCTCATCCTGAGCCGCCGTCGTAGACGGCGAGTCGAAGGATGGGCAACCCCCACTGGCCCATGCTTCGAGACGGCCCTGCGGGCCTCCTCAGCATAAGGATCGTGGAAAGCGGCTCAGGGCGACGAGTACACGTCACCGCAGGTGGTTATATTGTGTTTTCTTCGTCTGGATGTCGGATCGAAGAGCGTTGAGCGTCGAGATGTGTATAGTGGCAAAAGCATGGACCAGCATACCATGTGAAGTTCCTTGCCAGGCGCCAACCGCCCGGCTCCGATTGCTCGCCCCCTTTTGGTACGCTCAGACCATGACGACGGCTCCGACCCCCGAACACCATGAGCTGCTGCTTGGGTACCGCGGTGGTGGAAACGGCCATAGTTTAGGGCCGCACCAGCAATAGAGCGGCCTTCCTTTCGCCCCCAAAAGCCTCATAACCACGGAGCGAGGAGCGGGCCGTCAGCCTTCCTTGCGGCGTGGTTCGAGGAGTTCCGGGTGTCAAGCTTCGCCGATCGGGCGGAACCAGCAGGTCGGCGGCTTGCCGGCCAGGGCGGGCGCCGCTGCGCCGCGCTGGTTCTGGCCGGCCTGTCGGCACCGCTCGCGGGCTGCACCTTCACCGAGACGAGGCCCTCGCTCGATGTCGCGGTGCCGAAAGGCTTTGATCACGCCGCCGCCGCGAAAGCCGCCCCCCTGCCTGCGAACTGGCCCAGGATCTTCGGCTCGCCCGAACTCACGCGCCTGTCCGACCTGACCTCCACGGGGAACTTCGACGTGGCGGCTGCCGCGGCCCGCATCCTCCAGGCCGATGCCCAAACCGCCGTTTCGAGTGCAGCCCTGTTCCCGCAGTCCGCTTCGAACAATACGGCCGGCCGGAGCTTCACGCCTGCGACCATCAGGTCGGAGACCGGATCGGACCGGACGATCGCGACCAACAGTTTCCAGCTCGGGCTGACCGCCAGTTACGAACTCGACCTCTGGGGGCGGAATCGCTTCGCCAGCCTGGCGGCGGTCGACAATGCCGTGGCGTCGCGCTTCAGCCGCGACACGCTGGTCCTGTCGTCCGTCGCGGCCGTGGCCAACAGCTACTTTTCGCTCCTGTCCGCGCAGGACAGGCTGAAGATCGCCGACAGCAACCTCAAGGACGCGCGCTTCGCGCTCGAAGCCATCAAGGGCCGGCTTGCGGTCGGCACCGTAACGGCGCTCGAAGTGGCGGAGCAGCAGAGCGTCGTCGACCAGCAGCTCGCGGCTTTTCCCCCGCTCCAGCAGCAGTTGCAGCAGGCCAAGACCGCCATAGCACTCCTGACCGGCCGGACGCCCGAGAGCCTGAGGATCAAGGGCGGCAGCCTCGATGCGCTGAAAGCTCCGGCGATCCCGCCCGGCCTTCCGTCGCAGGTGGTCCGGCGGCGTCCCGATGTCGCATCGGCCGAAGCGACCCTCGAGTCCGCGGACGCGACCGTCCTGTCGGACCGCGCGGCCCTGTTCCCGACCGTGAGCCTCACGGCGAGCGGCGGGATCGAGAGCGCCGCGCTGAAGGCCCTGCTCAGCCCGTCGGCGGCCTTCGGCAGTTTCGGAGCCGGCCTCGCCTCGCCGCTTCTCGACGGAGGCGCTCTGAAGGGAACGCTCGACCTTGCGCGCGGACGCGACCTCGAAGACCTGCAGGATTACCGCAAAGCAATCGTGCAGTCGTTGGTCGACGTGGAAAATGCCTTGATTGCGGTGCAGCAGAATACCGAGCACGAGAGGCGGCTGACGGCCGTCGTCGCCTCGTCGCGCCTCGCTTACGAGATCTCCAAAGTGCGCCTGCGGGAAGGAACCATCGACATCGTCACGGTGCTCAACACCGAGCAAACCCTGTTCGGCGCCCAAGACGCCCTCGCGGTCGTTCGCTTCGCGCGCTTCACGGCGCTCTCGAGCCTGGCCCAGGCGATCGGCGGCGGCTGGACGCGTCCCGACACTCTGGAACTGCCGCCGCTCGACGGTTTGGCTCCCGTGCCGGCTGAGGCCTTGCGGCCCGATCCCGTACCGGCCCAGGGCCTCGACACGAATGCGGCCGGCTACACGGCCGGAGTCAGAGCGTCTCCGTCGCGTGGAGCCCGCTCATGAAGCGCTTTCTCGTGCTGGCCTTCATCCTGGTGATCGGGGCCACGATCGTGGCCGAGCGCTTCCCGCGCGTGCATGCCTTGGTGCCCTGGCTGCCCGGCATCCCCGGCGTGACGGTCACGCAGGTGGCGGCGAACGCATCGCAGGGCGAAGCGGGAGGCGAGCGCGGCGCGGGGAAGCGCCGCTTCGGAGCCGATGGGCCGATCCCGGTGCTGACGAGCCCCGTCAGCACCGCCGACGTCCCGATCACGGCCGACGTGCTCGGCACCGTTCAGGCGACCAACAGCGTCACGGTGAAAAGTCAGGTCGACGGCAAGCTGGTCGAGATCGACTTCCGGGAAGGCCAGGACGTCAAGAAGGGCGACCTCATCGCCCGCATCGATCCCGCGACCTACAAGGCGCTCTACGACAGCGCCGTGGCCAAGAAGGCGCAGGACGAGGCCCAACTCGCCAACGCGCAGGTGGATCTCGTGCGTTACCAGAAACTGGCCGAGACCCAGTACGGCTCGCACCAGCAGGCCGACACCCAAAAAGCGCTCGTGGCGCAATATACCGGGCAGCTGGCGCAGGATCAGGCCTCGATCGACGACACCAAGGCCACGTTGGACTATGCGACGATCCGCTCTCCGATTGACGGGCGGACCGGCATCCGGATCGTGGACCAGGGCAACATCGTCCACGCGAGCGATACGACCGGCATCGTGACGATCGCGGAGATCAAGCCCATAGCGGCCATCTTCAACCTGCCGCAACAATGGCTGCGACAGGTCAATACGGCCCAGGCCCAAGGCAACCTGAAACTCGAAGCTCGCGACGGCGACAACGGAGAGGTGCTCGACACCGGGACCCTCCAGGTGATCGACAACACGGTCGACCAGACCACCGGGACCGTCAGGATGAAGGGCAGCTTTCCCAACGCCACCGGGCAGCTCTGGCCCGGGCAATTCGTCAACTTGCGGCTCTACGTCGACACGCTGCACGATGTCGGCGTGGTGCCGACGCCGGCCGTGCAGCGTGGTCCGGATGGGGCTTTCGTCTATGTCGTCAAGGATGACAAGGTCGCGATGACCAAGGTGACGACGGGCCGCCAGACCGAGACCCTCACGGTCCTCACGGCCGGCCTGACGCCTCAGGCCGATGTGGTGACGACGGGCTTCACGCGATTGACCGACGGCGCCAAGGTCTCCGTCTCCAGGCCCGCTCAGGCAGGCGCGAGCCCCCCTCAGGCGGAGGACAGGCCCGCCCCGGCGGGCGACAGGCCCGCCCCGGCGGGCGGCGCCGAGGCCAGCGCGAGCGACAAGCCGGCGGCGGAGGGCGACGACGGAGCCGAGGCCGCCAAGGACGGTGCTGCGCCGAAAGACCATCATCGCCGGCGCCGCCGCGACGGCGCCCAAGCCGGAACGACGAACTGATGCGACCCGACGCCCCACCTCCCCGCGCGGCAGAGGCGCCCGGGCGGCGCGGCGCGGCGAAACCACCCCACGGACGCGATGCG
>CAXUOD010000180.1:0-10985 GCA_964252585.1 uncultured Lichenihabitans sp.
CTCCGGGAAATAGCTCTCGGTCGCGTCCGAGATGAGCAGGCCTTCGAAGCCGCGGGGTTGTTCGTGCCGGGCCAGGACGCTGTGCGAGAACCAGAGTCGTGACCCTGCCCTTCGAGAAGACGGCCGCCATGCTGGCCCGCGAGGTGGCGGCCGGGACCACCAGTGCCACCAGCGTCGTCCGGTCGTCGCTCGATCGCATCGCGGCTCTCGACCCGCGGGTCGGCGCCTTCACGCATGTCGCGGGCGAGCGGGCGCTCGCCAAGGCGCGTGCTCTCGACGAGGCCCGTGTGGCCGGCCTCGCGCCCGGCGTCCTGGCCGGTGTGCCGTTCGCGGTCAAGAACCTCTTCGATCTCGAGGGCGTCACCACCGTCGCGGGCTCGAAGATCAACCGCGACGACCCTCCGGCCCCGCGTGACGCAACGCTCGTGGAGCGGCTCGAGGCCGCGGGCGCGATCTGCGTCGGGGCCGTCAACATGGGCGAATATGCCTATGACTTCACGGGCGAGAACATCCACGACGGGCCCTCCCGCAACCCGCATGCGTTGGACCACATGTCGGGCGGCTCGTCGGGCGGCTCGGCCTCCGCGGTGGCGGCCGGTTTCGTGCCCTTGGCGCTCTGTTCGGACACCAACGGCTCGATCCGCGTGCCGGCGTCGCTCTGCGGCCTCTTCGGCCTCAAGCCCACCTATGGGCGCTTGAGCCGCGCCCGCACCTTCCCGTTCGTGGCGAGCTTCGATCACCTGGGGCCGCTCGCCCGCTCGGTCGAGGACCTTGCGCTCTGCTACGACGCCATGCAGGGGCCGGACCGCGACGATCCGGCCTGCGCCGACCGTCCGATCGAGCCGACACTCGGCGGGCTCGCGACAGGTGCGGCCGGGCTACGCGTCGCGGTGGCGGACGGGTTCTTCGCCGGGAGCGGCGAGTCGAACGCCGCCGCCGCCGTGGCGCGCTGCGCCGAGGCCCTCGGGGCCGTGCGGCACGTGACGTTGCGGGACGCGCATCGCGCCCGGGCCGCGGCCTTCCTGATCACGACGACGGAAGGCGCCGCCCTCCACCTCGAACGTCTCCGGACCCGGCCAGAGGATTTCGACCCCGCGGTGCGGGATCGCCTGCTCGCCGGCGCCATGCTGCCGGCCGTTTGGGTGGCGCAGGCCCATAAGCTCCGGCGGAGTTTCGCCGCGGAGGTCGATCGGCTGTTCCAGGACGTCGATATCATCCTGGCGCCCGCGACACCCTGTTCGGCGCCGCGACTCGGCCAGACGACGATGAAGCTCGGCGGCGAGGTCCTGGGCGTGCGGGCCAATCTCGGCCTCTATACGCAACCGATCTCCTTTATCGGCCTGCCCGTCGTGGCCGTACCGATCTGGACCCAGGGTACCCCCTTGCCGATCGGGGTCCAGGTGATCGGCCCGCCCTGGCGCGAGGATCTCGTGCTGCGGGTCGCGGCGGCGCTGGAGGAGTCCGGCATAGCGCAGGCACCGGTAGCGCGGCTTTAGCACGGCGGTCCTAAGCCCGTGCCGGCTTCGGCTGCGGGGCGACGGCTTTGTCCGGCGGGACCAGAGGGGTCGCCTGCGGGACCGGCGGCGGCGGCTTGGGTTGCGGTGCGGCGAAGTCGTCGCGGTTGGCGACCGTGATGGGGAGGTTGGCCAGCGTTACGACAGGTTGCCGCAGATCGAAGGTGACGCGCCAGTTCACCACGAAGACGGCCGCCGTCGCCTCGATGAACCCCAGCCTGTCCCGCGTGGTGAAATCGTAGGTACAAAGGCGGCCGGCCCGGCAGCCCGGCACCAGCGCCACCAACTCCGCCGTACTCACCCGGGCTTCGATCAGGCCTCGCCTGACGCAATCCGTTTCGGTCTTCGGCAGCTTCTCGGGGCACGCCGCCAGCGCCTGGTCGATCGGGTTCTTCGTGAGGCTGACCTGATGCTTGTAGATCTGCAGCTTCTCCTCGACGAGGACGTCGGATGCCGTCTTGTCGAGCCCCTCCGTGCCTGCGCAGCCGGCCAGCCCCGCAATCGCTGCGACCATCGAGGCGCCCCGCGTCCACCTTACCCTCTGGCCCTGCCGCCGTCTCATACCGGCACTCCGTCGTCGCATTGCGAGCCCCGAACCTAGCACAGGCTGGACCTTCGGGTCGGCGGCGAGGCTCGAAGTGCGCGCAAACCGGCCGGCCCTACCACATGGTCTTCGCCGCGCGCATCGGCCATTCCTCATCGTATCGCCGACCTCCGACCGTGTCGTCGGAGAGCGCCGCGAGGATCTCGCCCGGCGTCGGCAGTTCGGTGACGACCACGTGCCGCGCGGGATCCCACAGGCCCGAGCGCACGATAGCGCGGGCGCATTGGAAGTAGGCGGCCTCGACCGCGACGACGATCACGCTTCGCGGCCGGTGTCCGTCGACCGTGAAAGAGTCCAAAAGACCGGGTTCGTCCGACAGCGTGGCGGAGCCGTTGACCCGGAACGTCGTGCCGGAACCGGGAAGGAAGAACAGCAGGGCGACACGCGGATCGTTGATGATGTTGCGCAAACTGTCGATCCGGTTGTTGCCGCGGCGGTCCGGGATCATCAGCGTGCGATGGTCGGCGACGCGCACGAAACCCGGCTTGTCGCCCCGCGGACTGCAATCGAGACCCTCGGGACCCGCTGTTGCGAGAGCCACGAAAGGCGACGCTTCGATCAGCGTCCGGTAGTGCGGCGTGATGTGGTCCGTCACCTTGACGAGCGAAGCCGCAACCGGTGCCGGTGTGTAAAGCGCTTCGAGAGCCGCGATCGTATCGATGGCCATGGCGGGCTCCGCTGAAACCTCGAGTTTACCGAGGCTCGAAGCTCAGGCAAAGCCGGCACGGCCCGGGCTCCGCGTCAGGCCCTCGCGAATATGGCGAGCGAGTTCTCCCGCGGCGGGCGTCGACGGTCGGTCCGGCAGGTGAAGCGTGATCGCGAAGGAGGGCAGATCCGGCAAGCCGTTCTCGGGCGAAAGAAGATCGAGGTCGGCCGGAACCGTCGAGGCCAGCCAAGCCGAGACCGCGAGATCCAGCCGCACCGTCGCGAGAGTCGCGTCGAGGCCGCCGTTCTCGAACACGGTTCTCCATCGGCGGTCCTGTCCGTGCAGGGCGGCCAAGACCGCCGGCCGAAACACGCAGGTTTCGTCCACGATCGAGAGGGGAAGCGGGTTCCTCGCATGGGCGTTGCCGCCTCTCGCTCCGGCCCAGACCAGGCGGTCGACCATCAGGCATTCGCCCGTGGCATGCCCCACGGGTTCTTCCATCACCGCGACGTCGAGCTGCCCACCCTTGAGAGCCGTAGAGAGTTCCAGGGATGTTCCGCACATCAAGGAAAGCTCCACCTGAGGACAAGCCGTCGCATAGGCTTTCAGCACCGGCGCGAAGCAGGTGCCGACGAGATCGTGTGCGACGCCGAGGCGCACCATTCCGTCGATCGTGCCGCCGTTGATGTCGATCCAGATCTCGTCGTTGAGGGCCAGGAGACGGCGAGCCTTGCCGAGAAGGCGGTCGCCGGCAGGCGTCAGGCGAAGGCCGGCCCGATCGCGCGCCATCAAGGGGCCGCCCGCGAGCAGTTCGAGACGGGCGATCTGCTGGCTGATGGCGCCCTGCGTCAGGTTCAGCAATCGGCCCGCAGCCGTCATGCTCCTTTGGTCGGCCACGACCGTGAAGGCGCGCAGGAGACCGATATCGAGGTTCCGAGCCATGCAGACGATTATCAATCCTAATGCAGCTGATCACAAACATTAGTTTTCAAGTCGACATCGGAACGCCTATCGCGTCTCTCCAGGAGAGACGATGTCGTTGGAAGCCCTGCCCCCGTTGTTGCTGTTCGTGCTTGTGTCGACCATCAGCCCGGGTGGCGCCACCACACTGGCGACGGCGTCGGGGGCGAATTTCGGATTCCGGCGCTCGGTTCCGCTGATCGCCGGCATCGCGGCGGGGCTCGCGTCCATGGCGGCTTCGGCTGCCGCGGGGCTCGCCGGGCTGCTGTTGGCACTCCCGACCCTGCAACTCGCCATAAAGAGCATCGGTTCGCTCTACCTTCTTTGGCTCGCCGGGCAGATCGCGCGCCGAGGAGCGCCGCATCTCGCGACCGGCCTCGCGAGGCCGACGACTTTCGCTGCAGGCCTGTGGATGCTCTGGCACAACCCCAAAGGCTGGGCCATGACGGTTGGTGCCGCAGCTTCCTTCGCGGCACTGGCGAACGGCCCGATCCGCTTGGGGCTCCTGCTGGGCGTCGTTTTCGGTTTAGCGGCGGCCGTCTCCCTGTCGCTCTGGTGCGTCGCCGGGCTGTTGCTAGCGCGGACCTTGCGCACAGAGGCGCAGTGGCGGGCGCTCAATATTGCGCTGGGTGTCTTGCTCGCAGTCTCCATCGTGCCGATCTGGCTATGATCTGCTCACCCGGAGGACTGGCGTGATCCCATCCGTGGACCTCCTTGCCGCTTTGGACAGCGTGACCGAGCATTGGTCGCCCAAGGTGGTGGGCCGTGTGAACGATCAATACGTCAAGGTCGCGAAGCTCCTTGGCCAGCTCGTCTGGCACAAGCACGACCACGAGGACGAGCTGTTCCAGGTCGTTCGGGGCAGGCTCCGGATCGAGTTCGAGGACGGCGCCGAAACGGTCCTGAAGGCCGGTGAGTTCTGTGTGGTGCCACGCGGGGTGCTCCACAATCCGGTGGCCGAGGAGGAATGCTGGATCGTCCTCATCGAGACCGTGACGACCCGGCATACGGGTGATGTGCAGACACCGCTGACCCGTTCGATCGAGGAACAGCTCGCCTAAGCCAGAAAGTTCCTCACCGCTGCCGCGAACACATCAACCTCTGCATACTTGATGCATATGTGAAATTCTATCGGAACGGCGGCTCGTCGAAGGCGCGCAGCTTGCGCGAATGGAGCCCCGCGCGGTCGCGCCGCAACCCGTCGAGCGCCGCGAGGCCGATCAGCAGATGTTCGCCGACCGCGCGCTCGTAGAAGGCGCTGGCGGCGCCCGGAAGCTTGATCTCGCCGTGCAGCGGCTTGTCCGAAACGCAGAGCAAGGTTCCGTAGGGTACGCGGAGGCGGTAGCCCTGCGCCGCGACGGTGCCGCTCTCCATGTCGACCGCAATCGAGCGCGACAGGTTGATGCGCCGGCGCTCCTGCGAGAAGCGCAGTTCCCAGTTCCGGTCGTCGTAGGTCACGACGGTCCCGGTCCGCAGCCGCTGCTTCAAGGCATCCGCCTGCTCGCCCGTCACGGCCGCCGCCGCGGCCTGGAGCGCCAGCTGGACTTCGGCCAGGGCGGGTAGCGGCACCTCGGGCGGCAGGAGTTCGTCCAGGATCCGGTCCCGGCGCATGTAGCCATGCGCCAGCACGTAGTCGCCGATCGTCTGGGACTGTCGCAACCCGCCGCAATGGCCGACCATGAGCCAGCAATGCGGGCGCAGCACCGCGAGGTGGTCCGTGATGGTCTTGGCGTTGGAGGGCCCGACGCCGATGTTGACGAGCGTCGTGCCGTAAGGCGCGCCGCTCCGGTCGCGGCCGACCAGGTGGTAGGCCGGCATCTGGTAGCGGTGCCAGGGCGAGGCTGCGACCACCGAAGCGGGGTCGGCACTCGCGGCCTCGGCGCGCTCGACCACGACCCCGCCCGGAAGGACAAGCCGTTCGAAATCCCCCTCACCCCGAGCCAGGATGTCGAGGCCGAAGCGCACGAACTGGTCGACGTAGCGATGGTAGTTGGTGAGCAGGATCCACGGCTGGATGTTGCGCCAGTCGGAACCCGTGTAGTGGACGAGACGGCGCAGCGAGAAGTCGATCCTGACCGCGTCGAACAGCGCCAACGGCCGCGCGCCTTCCGGCTCGTCCGATTCCCAGAGTCCATCGGCGATCTCGTCGCCCACCGTCGACAGCAGGGGCACCGGGAAATGGCGGGCGAGGTCGGACGAGGTAGCGCCGTTGCGGGTGAGGTCGGCCCCGGGCTCGACCACATAAGGGTAGGGGATCTCCTGGGCGCTGGAGCCGACTTCGATCGTGATGCCGTAGTCGCGGAGCAGCGGGTTCAGCTGTTCGAGGAGGTAGGGCCGGAAGTAGTCCGGTTGCGTCACGGTGGTCGTGTAGACGCCGGGAGCCTGGAACTTGGCCGTGGCGCGCTTGATCCGCGGCATCGCACCTTCCGGGGCATAGGTCACGCGCAGTTCCGGGTAGCGGAACTGCATCCGGACGCCCATGTCGGGGGGCGTACCGTCGTCGAGGAAGCGTGCGAGGGCGTTTCTCAACGCCGCCGTGGCGCCCGCATGGAGTTCGCTCAAGCGATCCACGGCGGCTTCCGGTGACGCCATGGTCTCGGTCGGTCTCAGTTCTTCCGTGAGCAAGCGGGTCTCCTTCGAGGCCGCAGGCGGCTCTGATCGACCTTGGCATCTCTTCGAGGCCAGAGCCAGAGTCGATCGGGTGAAGCCCGCCTCCCTGGACCTCCTCCACAGTCTTTCAGCGGGACCACGCGAAGCGTGGTGGGGAGGTTTCAGACCTCGACCACCTCGCTGCGCTTGACGCCGATCGCGGCCGCAAGAGCGGCCAGCCGTTCGGCCACGACTTCGCTGTCCGGGACGCGAGCCGCACGGCCGACTTCGAGCCGCACCGCATCCGTCGCGATGCGCAGGCGCGAACTGCCGAGCACCTCCGGCACGCCGGCCGACAGGCGATATGCCAGGGTCATGGCGCGGCCCAGGATGGCGGCGCGTCGGCGTATGTTGCGCGACAGCAGGTCGATGGCGGGCGTGAGGCAGGGATCGTCGGGCTTGCCGTTGTAGCGCGCATGGATCGCGGCCGCGACGAAGACCCGCTCGGGGTGCTCGATGCCGATGAACGGAAACTGGAGGAGGCGCCGGAAGGTCTCGGACGCGCGGATGTCGGGGTGGTCGCGCCACGCGATGTCGGAGAGCGCGCAGGCGGCGACCCGCAGGCGGGTCTCGGCCGCGGTCTCGCCGGGGAAGAGTTGAGCCGTCCAGGGCACGAGAGCGGCTGCGAAACCGGCCGTGCGAGCTGCCGGCAGGCCGACCATCTGGGCGCCTTCGATCAGCGGGTCGCGGTAGCGCTCGGCTTCCGAAAGTTGGGCGTAGAGCCAACCTTCGCGGAGACCGAGGGCCGAGAAGACGACCTTCTCGGGAGCCAGGCGCTTCAGCACGCGGTCGAGCACGAGCGCCGCGGCCGGCAAGGTGCGAGCCCGCCGGGCCGGCACGGTCGCGAGAGCGCCTGCCTTCGAGGTTTGCGGGCGCCAGAGACTCTTGGCGAAAGCCCGCACGGTCGCGATGTCGAGCGTGTACCCATGCACGACCGGGACCGGCGCGCCGACGGCCGCCATGTGGGCCTTGGCGAGCGCGCGCCAGCCGCCACCGACGGGATAGAACACGGGATTGGTCAGGGCGGGCGGCAGGCCCTCGGCCAGCATCGCGTCGATGCGGCGCTTCGCGGAATCGGTGCCCTTTTCGAGCAGGGCCTCGACCGGCAGGGCGCCGAGCGGCAGGCTGACCCATCGCTCGCCGACGTGATCGTCCAGCGCTTCGGCCACCTCGAGGCTGCCGCCACCCATGTCGCCGACGAGTCCCACCGGTCGGAAGAACCCCGAGATGACGCCCAGGGCCGCGTAGCGGGCTTCTTCGGCTCCACTGAGGATTCGGATGGCGAGTCCGCTCTCGGCCGTGATCGCGGCCGACAGGTCCGCGCCGTTGCTGGCCCGCCGCATCGCTTCGGTGGCGGTCGCGTCGAGCCGTTTGACTCCCATGGCGTCCGCGATGGCGCGAAACCGCCGTACCGCCTCGACGGTCCGGCGGAAGTTTTCGGGCGCGATGGCTCCCGTTTGAGCCAAGCCCTCGCCGAGGCGGCAAAGCGATTTCTCGTTGAAGCGCGGCAGGGGCGCCCGGGCCAGTTCATCGTAGACGACGAGGCGGACGGAGTTCGAGCCGATGTCGACGACCCCGTAGTGCGAACGATCCATGCGGCCGGCCCGATCCGGCTCGAGATCGAGGGGCCTTGCGATCTCGTCCGCGATTGTTGCGCCCGTCCCCACACGCCTCTCCTTCGAATTGCGCCAGCCTTGCGTTCGCGAACGTGCGGCTCGGCCCCGCAGATCCATGACGAACCAACCCTTCGGCCTCAGGCCTCGCTGGGCGATGGGATCTCGCCGAAAAGGTCGGCGCGATGCGGGTTCAGCCGTCGCATGTCGCCGCGCCGGATCGTCACTCCGTGGCGATCGAAGAAGTCCAGGATCTGGATCGCGACCTTGCGCCCGTTGTCGACCCGATCTCGGAACTGACCGGCCGAAAACACCCCTTCGGCTCCTTGGCTCGAGAGATCCCGGACGATCCCGGCCATTTCGGCCACCGTGGCGCGGGCGAAGAAATGATCCGGCGCGACCTGGTCGACGCGGCCGGATCGGCCGGCGAGTTTGCAGATGCGGCGCACTTCGGTCTCGGTTTCGCCGGTCAGGCCGGCGAGATCGCGCACCCGGGGTGGCCGAAAGCGATCGACGGCGTTGGAGAGATGGGGCGCAACGCGGCTCCAGAGCGCTTCGTCGGCCGGGCTGAGCCGGGCTTCGTGACCCGGGAGCCGCACCCAGGATCCCTCGGCGACGGCCTTCCCGGCCGCGACGACGCGCGCCAGCGCCGCGAGGAAGACGGGGCGCGGCAGGCGCGGTTCGAGGGCAAGGCGCAGGCGCTCCGCCCCCAGACCCTGCAGGTCGGGGTTCCCGGCGTGGAAGACCGCGACAGCCTCCAGCAACGCCGCCTCGTAGACCTGCCAGTGATCGGCCGACAGGACGGCCGTTCCGCCATCGACCTCGAAGGCGATCAAGCCGAGCCGGTCGACGGTCGCCGCGAGGGTGTCGGCCGCCAGTGCCCGGTCGCGGAGAAAGCCCGTGAGATCGAGCACGAAGGGCCGAAGGTTCAAGAGGCGCGACAGCGTGCGGTCGGGATCGGGTTCGAACAGGGCGTCGAGCCGGGCCAGCCGCTCGGGAGTCCGGCGGTTGCGCGACGGAGGGCGCAGATCGAGGATCGTGCCGCCCCCGACCGTTCGTCGGGACGACGTATCGCGCAACACGAAACGGTCGCCGACCGCCGCCGCGATGGGTCGGTCCAGAACGAGCTGGGCATAGCCGGATCCGCCCGGAGCCACGCCATCGTCGGACAGCGGCACGAGACGCGCCGCCACGTCGACCGCGGCATGGTGCAGGCGAACCGGAAGCCAGACGCGAAGCGGCTTCGGTTCGCCCGGCAGCACGCGGAGCCTCACGTCGAGGCGCTGCGTCGGTGCGTGCAGGGTGGGGGCGAGTGCCATGTCGCCGCGCGATGCCGCCGTGCGCTCGATGCCGGCGAGGTTGAGGGCGCAGCGCTGGCCCGCCATGCCGCGCTCGGCCGCGCGGTTCTGGGCATGGATCGAGCGGACCCGTGCCGGCGTGCCGCCGGGACTGAGCACCACCCGGTCGCCTGTCGCGACGACACCCGACATGACGGTGCCCGTCACTACCGTACCGGCACCGGCGAGGACGAAGCTGCGGTCGATCGCGAGGCGGAAACGCCCGGCGCGATCGCGGCCCCGACGGCGTGCGGCCTCGGCCTCGAGCCATGCCTGAAGGGCGTCGAGACCTTCGCCCGTGACGGTGGAGACGGGCAGGAGAGGGGCTTCGGCGAGCCCGGTACCCGCGAGCGCGGTCCTGATCTCGGCCTCGACCGCGATGCGGCGATCGGCATCCGCGAGATCGGCCTTGCTCATGACCACGAGGCCGTGCCGAAGCCCGAGCAGGTCCGCGATGGCGAGATGTTCGCGGGTCTGCGGCATGACGCCGTCGTCGGCCGCCACCACCAGAAGCAGACAATCGATCCCGGTGGCGCCCGCCACCATGGTGCCGACGAAGCGTTCGTGCCCGGGCACGTCGACGAAGCCGATCGTGGTACCCGCGCCCGTGCGCCGATAGGCGAAACCGAGGTCGATCGTGATGCCCCGCCGCTTCTCTTCCGGCAACCGGTCGGTGTCGGTGCCGGTCAGGGCGCGGACAAGAGCGGTCTTCCCATGATCGACGTGACCCGCGGTGCCGACGATCACGCCGGCCCCTCCAGCGAGCCCTGCAGGGGGAGGACCGCGCGCCGCTCGGCCTCGGCGACGCCTTCGGCATCGTTGGCGGCCCGGGCCGCCGGGCGGGCGGCAGGCGCCGTGCGGCTGCCGCCGGTCTGGGGCCGGCTCAGCCAGGCCCAACCCGCGCTGGGGTCGCGCGGCGCGCCCCGGCCCGCGAGGAGCGCCTGGCCGAGGAGCGCCTGGGCGTCCGCGTCGCCCCGATCGGCCGCGCGGCGCCAGTAGGTTGCGGCCTTCTCGGGGTCGCGCGAGGTTCCCTTGGCGTCGCTGTGGATCGTGCCGAGGCGCGTCATGGCGCCGGCGACACCGGAGGCCGCGGCCCGCTCGGCCCAGTGGCGCGCGTCGACCGCGTTCGGGTCGAGCCCCAGCCCTTCGAGCAGCATGAAGCTCAGCATGTCCTGGGACGGCGCATCGCCGTTCTCGGCCGCTATCCGATAAAGGTGTGCTGCCTCCCTGTCGCTCTGCGCCACGCCTTCGCCGCGGAAATGCAGGGCCGCCCGGTTGCGCTGGGCCAAAGGGTCACCGGCTTCCGCCGCCTCGACGATCCAGCGCAGTGCGACAGCGGGATCGCGCTCGACCCCGAGCCCCTCGGCGTAGCAGGCCCCGAGGTTGTTGCAGGCGCGCGGCACACCGCGGCGCGCCAGCTTGACCCAGATCTTGAAGGCACCCGCATGATCGCCGCCCGCGGCGAGAGACTGAGCCCGCGCCAGAGACTTGGCGGAGCCATCGATGCCGCGGCCGAGAAGCCGGTCGAGCCACGTCATGGCCCGTCCAGCACGAGGCCGCCGAGGGTCGCGACGAAGGCGGCTTCGTCCTCGAGGCAGCGCAGATCCAGGACCAGGGCACCCGCCGTGATGCGCCCCACCACGGGTCGGGGCAGGGCGCGAA
>CAXUOD010000181.1:0-8007 GCA_964252585.1 uncultured Lichenihabitans sp.
CCGATCGGCAGGTAGGCGGCCTCGTTCTCGTGGCGCAGGATGACTTGGTCGTCGATCGTTACCTCGGCGGTGCCGCGCACCACCACCCAGTGCTCGGCGCGGTGGAAGTGCTTCTGCAGCGACAGGCGCTGCCCCGGCTTCACGGTGATGCGCTTGACCTGGAAGCGCGAGCCGAGGTCGATGCGCTGGTACGAGCCCCAGGGCCGGTACATCAGAAGATGGTCGTCTGCCTCCGCACGGCCTCCGGCCTTCAGCTTCGCGACGAGACTTTTGACGTCGCCCGATCGGTCCCGCGACGTCACCAGCACGGCGTCGCGTGTGGCGACCACGACCGCGTCGGCGAGCCCCACAACGGTCGTCAGGATGCCGTCCGAATGGACGAAGCTGTCGCGGGTGTCGATCACCTCGACTTGGCCCGACAGGGCATTGCCGCCGGCATCGCGCTCCGAGACCGCCCAGAGCGCCCCCCAGGTGCCGATGTCGGACCAATCAAACGAGACCGCGAGCACGCCGGCCACCGCGGTGCGCTCCATCACGGCGTAGTCGATGGAGACCTTCGGGGAAGCGGAGAAGCTTGCCGGGTCGAGCCTGATGAAGTCGAGATCCGTCCGGGCCCCGTCGACCGCGGCCTCGGCGGCCGCCAGCACGGCGGGCGCGAAGGCGCGCAGCTCGCCGATCATCGTGTCGGCGCGGAACAGGAGGTTGCCGCTGTTCCACAGGTAACCCTGCGCCACGTAGGACTCCGCCGTGGCGCGGTCCGGCTTCTCGACGAAGCGCTCCACCCGATGGGCCCCCGTCTCGCCGGCGGGAGCGCCGGGCTGGATGTAGCCATAGCCCGTCGCGGGCTCGGTCGGCGCGACGCCCAACGTCATGACGAGGCCGGAGCGGGCCCCCTCGGCGGCGGCCTGGCAGGCCGTCACGAAGGCGTCAGTGTCGGGGATCAGGTGGTCGGCCGCGAGCACCAAGGCCACGGCCCGCGCGTCCCGGCGGCCCGCCAGACAGGCCGCGACCGCGACGGCGGCGGCGGAATCGCGGCGCTCCGGTTCGAGCACGATGTCGGCCTCGCCCCCGATCGCCTGGAGCTGCTCGGCCGCGATGAAGCGCACGTCGCTCGTGGCGACCACAATCAACCGCGCGAAATGCTCGCTAGCGACGCGTTGCGCCGTGGTCTGGAAGCTCGACAGAGGTCCGAGCAGAGGGATGAACTGCTTGGGCATGCTTTCGCGGGACGCGGGCCACAACCGCGTACCCGAGCCGCCGCACATGATGATGGGTACGATAGCCCCCGCGTCCAGACTGCGTTGCGCACCGTCCGCCGGGGCCGGTCGTTCGCCGAGGTGGAACGAGGAAGCTTTGATCTGCATGTTCATGGGGTCACCTGGCCGTTGGTGGAATTGCACGAGCGAGGGAATGGCTCAGGCGCCGCGCCCGGAAAGGCCGCGCCCGGAGAGATCGAGGCTCACGACCCACAGGAAGCGCCAGGAGTTGACGAGGTAGCGGGTCGCGAGCCGCTTCGGCTC
The DNA here is from genome assembly GCA_964252585.1 of uncultured Lichenihabitans sp. Lineage (GTDB taxonomy): Bacteria > Pseudomonadota > Alphaproteobacteria > Rhizobiales > Beijerinckiaceae > Lichenihabitans. Next base: position 1,521 of record CAXUOD010000181.1, read on the forward strand.
ACTGCCAAGCCGCCAGAGCCATTCCAGCCCGGCGCCCTGCATCGCTTTCGGGGCGCGGGTCTTCGTCCCGGCAAAGTAGTCGAGGCCAGCCCCGAAGTTCAGGACGTAACAGTCGCCGAGGGCAGCCCGCACTTTGTCGGTCCAGACCTCCGACTTGGGCGATCCAAGCCCCAGGAACAGGTGGGTAGTGGCATGCCGCCCGATGCTGTCCGCCACCTCGCGGGTGTAGCTGTCGTTCACCTCGAAGCCGAAAGGCGGCACGCAAAACGCCAAGGCCTCCGGCGCGAAGCCGCGGCGCTCCATCTCGTCCCTGAGGGCACCGGCGGTTTCCGCTGAACCGACCATGAAGAAGAGGCGGTGCAGCTCCGGAGACACGTCGACGAGGATGCGCCTGCACAGGTCCGAGCCGGTGACGCGGGCGGGGACCGCGAGGCCGCGCAGCTTCGCATAGAGATAGACCGGCATGCCGTCCGCGGTGACCACCCAGGCCCGATCATAGGCCTGCCGCAGAGCGGCGTTGCGCGACATCGTGACCACGTGGTCGAGATTGGCGGTGGCGACCATGCGGGGACCTTGACCATGCGGCATGACTCCATCGGTCACGGAATGCGCGATCTCGACTTCGTTGCAAGCGCTGAACGTCAGGCCGAAGACCGAGTTAACCATGGTGTCTCCAGAAACATTGAGGGCGGGAATGCCGCGCGGCCGGGATCGTCGAGGCGCCGGATGGCGTCGGGTCAGGCTTCGGCGCGGCGAGGCCGCACGGGCCCGATGCCAGGCCGAGCGCGGCCGGAGGCGATCGGGTCGAGTGGCTGGAAAGGCCGATGTTCCGGCGGCACGATGCGGCGGCCGATGATGCTGCCGTAGGTGAACCATAGGAGCGCGGCGGTCTTGATGGTCAGCAGGGCGAAGCTGACCATCATGTTGAGCGCCACGTAGATCATCGCCGCATGGACGATGCGCGATTTGTCGGGACGGTCCTCGGACGGCGACAATCCGATCGCGGCCCAGATCGCCACAACGACGAAGATCGACTGCGTCGTGACTAGATAAGCGATTCCGCTGTCGACGGCCTTCGATAGGAGCTCGTCCGACACCCCGAGGTACTCCGGCAGGCCGTAGATCGACAGAAGATTGACAGTATGAGCGATGCGGCTCGGGAAGTCGTCGCCGCCCGGCTCGAAATGTCCGAAGTGGACGAGGACGAAGGCCAGGATCAGCACGCCGGGGATGTAGAACAGCGCGCTGTAGCGCGGCAGTCGAGGGGCGACGACGCAGCACAAAACCATCGGCGGGACGGACGCCATGGCGAGGCGGCCGTCGCAGCCGACCATCGCCATCGCGGTCGTGATCGCGAGGAACCAGCGGGTGGCCCGTCCGATCTGGACCCAGCAGGCGCAGAGGAAGGCCACGACGGTCATGCAATAGTTGCCGAGCGACACCGGCTCGAGAAAGATCGACGACAACCGATGCAGGTTGACGATATCGAGAAAGCTGCCGTCCGGGCGTGTCGCGCTGACGTAGAGCTGCGAGTCCTTGTTCCAAAAGTCCTCAGCAGTGTAGCCTCGTGTGTTGATGTAGTAGTCTTTGATTTTGAACAGGTTCGAATACGCGTCGAGGTCGACGGCTTCGAGGATCAGGAACACCACCATCAGGAGCTGGATTGCGACGAAGACAAGGGCGAGCCGGCGGGCGTCGAAGGTCAGGCCGAGGACCACGAAGGTCGGGATGATCATGACGTCACGCAGGTACCTGACGTCGATTGCCTGGGACGACAGGGAACGGATCAGCGCAAACGCGACGAAGAGGCCCAGCAACCCGTACCAGGGCGCCATCTCCCGGCGATAGTTGGCGAGTGCGACCGCATGAGCGAGAGCGACGAACAGGATTTCGGCGACCACGACAGGCGCTTGCGACAAGCCGGCGATGTTGCCGTTGACGATCGCAAGGCCGGCGTTGAAGCACACGGCTCCGACGACGATAAGGCCGGGCAGGAACCTGAGCTCCGGCGAAGCGAGCGCCGTAATGGGAAGCGGGCAGGTGGGCGTGACGGCGCTCATGGCCGCGCGCCGACGATCATGCCCGAACCGGCCCCCCGCGCGACCGCATCGGCAGAGGCCAGCTCCGCGAAGGCGGCCTCGTAGGTCCGCGACGCCATGTGGTCCCGGAGATGGTCGCGGAGCAGGGCGGCGCGGGCCCGGGCGGCCGGACGCGCCTCGCGCAGACGACGCAGTTGGACCGCCGCGTGGGCCACGGAAGGCTCGGCCCAGACGGCTCCTTCCGTGTCGTCGAAGCACAGATGGCCGTCGCGGGCGGGCACGAGGTCAAAGTCGACCGGGAAACACAGGTCGGGGTGGCAGAAGTCGACGTTCCCCGACCAGTTCGTCGCCACGACGGGGACGCCGGCTGCGATGGCCTCGGCTAGGGTCAGGCCGTAGCCCTCCGAACGATGCAGCGACAGGTAGGCGTCGGCGGATGCCATGAAGGCGTCAAGCTGCGCCTCCTCCCAGATGGCGTCGACGAGGGTCACGTTGGCGGCTTCGCCGATCTCGGCCGACAACCGCGCGCGCTCGGCCGGGTATCTCGCGCCATCGCTGACCTTGAGGATCAGTTCGGCGCCCTCCTCTGCCCCGAAGGCGGCCCTGAACGCGCGGATGGCCGCGACGGGGTTCTTGCGCTCGAACGAGGAGCCGAAGTTAAAGATGCTGATCACGCGGAAGGCGCCGTCGGTCGGCTCGCGCCTCGCCACGCCGCGCAGGGGCACGGGATGGGGGACGACCAGGACGGGCTTCGTAGTGTGGCGCTCGACGGCGCGTCGGCAGAATATCGATGGGACCATGACGGCGTCGACTAAGGCCAGCGCGTCGAGCCATTCCCGGGGGAGCGTTTCGAGCTCCCACGCCCAGTAGCCCACGTTGAAGGTGCGCAGGAACCGGAGCGGGCCGGCCCGGAGGATCCCCGGCAACAGCATCGGGGGGTTGAGGTGATAGATCGACACCTGCGGTGGGCCGCGGCGACGCGTGTCGGCCTGCACCGGAACCCGGTCGACACTGTTGTAGAGCCCCGACACGTCGGCGCCCGTGACCCCGTATCCGGAGCGCCCGAGCACGTCCATGCAGAGGCGGGCCGACCTGCCGAGGCCGGTGGCGGACGACAGCAGGCCGACGATGCGGATGTCCGCCGGGTCGCCGGGCCATCGGTGGGCGACCCGGGGCATCACCCGAGGCAGAACTGTGCGCTTGACCGCGCGTGCCGTCGGCGTCGCGATGCGGCGCATCCGGGCCTTCAAGCTCGGCGCCGGGATCATGTGTTCACCGCGGCAATGCGGCCCCGCACCCGTGCCGCCATGCGGCGCTGCGCCATGCTGCGTGGGCCACGGGCCTTGTTCAGCACCACACCGACCACGCGGTTCAAAATCATTTCCGACGTCGCCAGCGCGCGGTCGACATCGTCGATCGTGGTGCGCCCGTATTCCACGACGAGTACGAAGGTATCGACGGAGCGGGCCATGGCCTGCGAGTCCATCGACGTGAGCAGGGCAGGCAGGTCGACGAGCACGTAGTCGTAGCACGATTGGGCCGCCGCGAGCGCGGATTGCATGCGGCGCGAGCCCAAGGCGTCGAAGGGGTGCAGCAGCACGCGTCCGCGGCCGTGGCCGACGAGGCCGAACCCGTCCCTTGTCTCGATGCGGCACTCATCCAGCGTGGCGCCGCCGTCGATCAGGTCGACGAGACCCGGCCCGGACGCCGAACCGAAGGCGCAGGACAGGTCGGGCTTTTTCAGGTCGCCGTCGATGACCAGCACGCGAGCGCCGACCTCGACCAGCATGCGCCCGAGATTCATCGTCAGGGTGGTCTTGCCCTCGCCTGGCCAGGGCGAGACGACGCCCACTACTACGCCACCGGCGCGCCGCACGTCGCTGTCGATGGACACCTTGAGGGACCGGAATGTCTCTGTCGCGGTGCACCACGGGCGCCGGGCATCGAACAAGGTGGCGAGGCCATCGCCGCCCGCGACCCTCACGGCCGGGACCGCACCTGCCAGGGACAGGCCCAGCATCCCCTTGATCTGCTGCGACGAACGTAGCTTCCGGTCGAGCGTCTCGCGAAGCACTACGATCCCGCTCCCGACCAGCACGCCGCCCAGGATCGCGATCAGCACGATGACCCCGGACTTCGGCGCGCTCTTGAAAAGCGGCGGCTCCGCAGAGGTGAGCACGCGCGCCTCGGTGATCGGCAACGTCTGCTGCTGAATGAATTGCGCCAACCGCAGCGATCGATTCTGCAGGGCTTCGAAGTCGGTCTTCGCCGCATCCGCCGCCGTCGCGAGATCTTGGGCGTTGGCCAGGGTGGCCCCATCCCGAGCCGCCAGGGCGATCGCGTGGTCCTGACCATAGCGCGCTGCGGTGTCGGCCGCGGCGGTCGCCTGCTGCTTCACATCGTCGACGCGATGCGCCATCCAGCTCACCGTCCGCTGGTTGGCACTGAGCCGGCTGTCGAGCTGGTCCTTGATGTAGGCCTCCGCGACCGCATTCGCGATGCGCGCCGACAGAACAGGATCGAACGTGGTCGCCGCGATCTCGGCCAAGTAGCTGTGGCCCGCCCGGATGATCTTGACCTTGTGGAGCAGAGAATCGACAGCGCCCATCCGGCGCGCCTCGGCGGTCGGTTCGCTCAAAGCTCGACCCGTGGTCCAGGCGACGAAGCGGGCGCGGGGGCCGGGGCCGCCGCTAGCGAAGGCCGGATCGGACGCGAGATGTAGGTCGTCGACCACCTGCTGGGCGATGCGCTCCGATTTCAGGATCTCGATCTGGCTGTCGATCACCGCCGGATCGATCAGGGGCTCCTGATACAGCTGGGAGGGCGACGGCGGCGTCTGCTTCGTGTCGGTCATCAGGACCGCGGTCGCCGTGAAACTGTCGGGCGTCGTGGCGAGATAGTACCCCGATAAAGCGAGGCAAATCAGGACGGTAAAAACGATCCATCGACCACGTCGGACTACGACATTGATGATGCTCTGTATCGACCAGCGTTGTTCTGACCGAGTGTCGCAGAACAGCCGCGGTTGATGAAAATTGTCGGGCGTTACGTTCATGATCGTGGATCTCCCTCGAGATTCCGAAAACAGACGACATATTTCCTGTGTCCGTCAGGCGGAGTGGTAAGGTCCATCTCGAAGACCCGGATGTTTTCAAGCTTTCAGGCGCGCCGACACCTGTCATCGTGACGCGATGAACTTTCTCGGCACGGCCAAGCTTTTTACCGCTTCACGGCGAACTTTTTTTGGTGCGAAAGCGCAGCAGCTCTTCTTTAGAAAGCCGTTTCGCTTGTGATGAAAGGCGAATCTGCCTGGATGGTCATACCAGAGGTCTGGTTATCAACCACGCCAGTCAGCTCATGCTGCAGTGCTTATAAACCACTTCGGACATCGTTAATAGCCCCTCAAGGGCATTTTTCGAAGCACGATGATTCCTGTCGACACCAGCGCGTCAAATAGTCTCGATGTCTTAGGCGGCGGATGGCCGATAAAAGGCGTTCATCTCGCCTTCAAATTTGAATTTAAAGAGGTCTTTTTGACCACTTTGCACTCGCGATAAGCAGTCAAATTCCTTGTCAAACAGCACATTTTGCGTAAATAATCATTTGTTAAGGCCGGAAATTCACAAAAAAGATTGACGACCGGGAACGAAGTGCGAGAATGTCGGTTAACGGCTCGCTTAGTGGTGGAGGTGCGCTGCACCATCGACTTCCGCGTCCGGGGGGATCTGCCCGCCGTCGTCGCGCAGTTCGACGAACTCGCCGAAAGGCACGCCACTCTGGAGCAGTCTCAATGTCCACCAAAGAAACCAGTGCTCCATGGTTGGAGCGGTTCGGCGTGCCGAAGGCGCGCATCGCCGGCGCCGTAGCGTCGCTCGACGCTTCGGTCGCCCGGCGCCAACGGGCGGCGGTCCCGGCCGACCGGCAGCGTCACCCTATCGTTGTCGGCCGCCGCAAGAGGGCCTTCGACGTCTCCTTCGCGCTCGCGTTCCTGCTGGTGCTGGCCCCGGCGTTGCTGGTCATCGCCGTGCTGATTAAGAGCACCTCGCGCGGCGGCGTTCTGTTTCGCCAAAAGCGCTATGGGACCGGCAGCGAGCTCTTCGAGATCTGGAAATTCCGGACCATGTACAGCGATCTCGGCGATCAGCGTGGAGTCATTCAGACCCGGGATAATGACCCCAGGATTACGCCGTTCGGGCGCTTCCTGCGCCGCACGAGCCTCGACGAGCTGCCGCAGATGGTCAACGTGCTCAAAGGGGACATGTCCCTCATCGGGCCGCGCCCGCACGTGCCGGGCATGCTCGCGGCCGGCGCGGGCAGCATCGTCAACATGGCGAGCGTCGCGAGCTCGGTGCGCGGCCTGCCGAGCCGCTTCGTCTACGGGGTGAGCAAGGCGGCGGTGGTCGGGCTTACGAAGTCCGTGGCGGCGGACTATGTCGGGCGGGGGCGCC
>CAXUOD010000181.1:8017-10856 GCA_964252585.1 uncultured Lichenihabitans sp.
GAATCCTCTACGAGCATCAGGTGCCGGCTAATCACAGGCGGCACGCCGTCCGGCCCGGGATTACGGGGCTTGCCCAGTCTTCCGGCTTCCGCGGCGGCACGGAGGATGCCGGCTTGGCAAAGGCCCGCGTTGACCACGACCTCGCCTATATAGAGACGTGGTCGTTCGGCCTCGACCTCCGCATCCTCGTCCGGACGGCCTGGCGCGAGCTGACCGGCGGCACCGGCATCTGACGTCCTCATGGCGCGTCTGCGCCCGCTCCCCTCCATCTCACGAAAGGCCGACCGCCATGGTTCGGAACACCCATCCCTTGGCGAAGCGCCGTAGGGCCCTCCGCACTGTCTCGACCTCCGTTGCGGTCGCAGCCCTGATCGCGGGAGTAGGCGCGGCTCGGGCCGACTACAAGCTCGGGGCCGGCGACATGCTGAGCTTCACTGTCGCGGGTTTGCCGGAACTGATGACGAAGACCTCCGTCGACATCGACGGCGAGGCGACCTTCCCCCTGATCGGTCCTCTCCCGGTCGCCGGCCTGAGCCTTCCTCAGGCGTTGGCCAAGGTGCAGGCGGTGCTGCCCGGCAAGGAGTTCCGGCGTCATGCCGAGGACGGACGGGAGTTTCCTATCATCATCGCGCCGTCCGACATCGGCTTGGCCGTGTCCGAGTACCGCCCCGTCTACCTCAACGGAGACGTCGCCAAGCCCGGCGAGGAGCCGTTTCGCCCCGGCCTCACCGTCCGCAAGGCCATCGCGCTGGCGGGGGGCTTCGACGTCCTCCGGTTCAAGATGGATAACCCGTTCCTGCAGCTGTCCGACCTGACGAGCGACTATAATACGCTCTGGGTTGATTATGCGCGGGGGCAGGCTGTGGTGGCGCGTCTGCAGGCGGAACTCGACGGCAAGCCCCAGCTCGACCCGAAGCTCGTCATCGGCACGCCCATCGCCCCCACCCTCGCGAAGGAGGTCGTGGAGAACGAGAAAAGCCAGCTCACAGTCCGCAACGCGGATTTCGTCAAGGAGCAGGTCTATTTGAAGGAAGCCTCCGTTCGCGAAGGCGAGCGCGCCAAGCTCCTGAACGACGAACAGCTCAAGGAGCAGGAGGGATTGAAGAACGACACGGTCGATCTCCAGCGCTACACCGACCTCTACAACAAGGGCGCGGTGGCCCTGCCGGGGTTGTCGGAGGCGCGGCGGACCGTCCTGCAGGCCTCGATCCGCGTGCTGCAAACGACGTCGGTCCTCGATTCTGTCGAGCGCGAGCAGCAGGACCTCGCCCGCAAGCTCGACAGGACCGCCGACGCGCGGCGGATCCTGCTGCTCAAGGACATGCAGGATGCGACGACCGCCCTCGCGGCGACGAGGGCGAAGCTGCAGGCGGTGAGCGACAAACTCCGCTACACCGGGATGGTCAAGTCGCAATTGACGCGGGGGGCCGACAACCAGCCCAAGATCACGATCACGCGGACGGCGGAAGGTCGCTCAGTCGCTGTGACCGGCGGCATCGACACCGAACTGCAGCCCGGCGACACGATCGACATCGCATTGCAGATCGAACAACCTGTCGCGTTGAGCGAATGACCGGAGCGGGGCCCGTTTCCCGCGTTGCGGAACGACACGACGGAAACGGACCGCAAGGCCGTGATCCGGCGACAGGTCGATGCGGCGGCGGTCCATGAGCCGACTTTCGGACCTACGACGGTGTGGCAGCGGACTTCCCGGAGTAGACCTATTGACTCTCGCTCTCATCTTTTACTTGGCAGGACTAGTCGCATCCTCGGCGATAACCTATCGCAATGCGGACACCGGCGAGGTGTCGTTCGTGCTGGCGGCCGTCGCTCAGCTGATGTGGCCTTTGAGCTTCCTCGTTGTCATCGCCTGCGCTTCCGCGCCCGAGCCCATCGACGATCCGTGGGAGTGAATAGCGGTAGGGAAGCCCGTTACGGGCTGCCCTCCGCACAGATCTGTACGTGCGGAATTCCCGCATACGGCTCCCACCTCGGGCGTTTGAACGTGAACAAGCGCCGAAGCTTGACCTCCGCTCGATCAGGCATCTGAACGACTGTCAAGCCTCACGAATTATGGGTTCGATTGAGGTCATGATCGGCGCTGATCATGACCCCATCCGAAGCTGGTTCTTCTTTACCACATCGGCCGCCTTGTTGCATTGATCCGCCGATTGGCCGCGCGAGCGGCCCGGGGTAGGACGATAGGCGCTGCCTCTGACCTGGCATGCCCTGTGCCGTTCAAAGCCAATGCCGATCGTCGTCACCGCATCCCCCGGCAAAGGTTCAAGGTCACCAACTGGCGTGAGCATGACGCCAGCCTGCGCGGGCGCGGGAGCTTGACGGTGTGGTTCACCGCGGAGGCCCTCGCGTCCTGGAAGGCCGAGCCCCGGACGACACGGGGCGGCCAGGCGACCTATTCCGACATGGCCATCCTAACCGCCCTTACCCTGCGGGCAGTATTCCGGCTCGCCCTGCGCCAAACCGAAGGGCTGATCGGCTCCGCCATGCGTCCGCTCGGGCTCGACCTCGCCGTCCCCGATCACAGCACGCTGAGCCGCCGCGCCGCGGCCGTGGCGGTGCCGCGACCACGCACCTGCCCCGGGTCCGGCCCACTCCACCTGTTGGTCGACAGCACTGGACTGAAGCTGTGCGGGGCCGGCGAGTGGCTGACCGCGACGCGGTACGTCCCGATCGGTCCCCCGCCGCAGAGCGAGTAGCTGCGCAGGAGCGGGCCGCCTCGCGCCGCGGCCACCTGGAGGACGAGGTGCTGTCCCGGCTGGGCCGAGGGCAGCGGCAGGCCGGCGGAGAACAGCGCGTCCAGCACGAACGGCAGGCTCGC
>CAXUOD010000182.1:0-10696 GCA_964252585.1 uncultured Lichenihabitans sp.
CCGCTGCCTCGCCGATGAGGACGACCGCGCTGCCGGCAGAGCCCGTGAAGCCCGTCAGCCAGGCCAGGCGCTCGGCGGCCGCCGGTACATATTCGTTCTGGTGCTCGTCGGCGCGCGGCACCACGAAGCCGTCCAGCCCGCGCCGTTGCAGTTCCGCCCGCAAGGCCTGGAGCCGGCCCGCGCCTTGCGAGGGGTCCGCGGTTTCCTCAAAGGATTGAAGGCGGGCTTCGAACATGGCGGGTCCTCGACAGCGGCAGCAAGCATCCTGACCACCATACCGCGTCCTCTTGCCCAATAAAGCCCGCGCATGCCGCAGCGCCGCCGGCGTTTCTGCCACGGCTCCAGAAAGTCATGGCATGATCGGTGAACTGTCGCATAAGGGATCCATGCTGGCCCGGAGGCCGGAGCGACACAGGAGGGCTCGTGAGCGACGCCGACATCCACCAAGCGCCGCCCCGCTTTTCGGCCGCAGCCTCCATCGGGGCTCTCGGCATCGTGTACGGCGACATCGGGACGAGCCCGCTCTATGCGTTGAAGGAGGCGGTCAAAGCGGCCGCGGAAGGCGCTTCGCCCGACTCCGCCGCCGTCATCGGGGCCGTCTCGGTGATCCTGTGGTCGCTGATCGTGGTCGTGTCGCTCAAATATGCCGTCCTGATCCTCCGGGCCGACAACCGGGGCGAGGGCGGGATCGTGGCCATGCTGGCACTGCTCCGCGCCCGCGAGGCCCAGCCCGGAACGGCGCGCGGCGTGCTCCTCGTCTTCGGACTCATCGGGGCAGCGCTGCTCTACGGCGACGGCGCCATCACGCCCGCCATTTCGGTCCTCTCGGCCGTCGAGGGTCTCAAGGTCGATGCGCCTTCATTGACCCGGCTTGTGCTGCCCATCACCATCGTGGTCCTTGTGGCGCTGTTCCTCGTGCAGCATCGCGGCACCGCCTTCATCGGCCGCGTCTTCGGCCCCATCATGGTGTGCTGGTTCCTGGCCCTGGGAGTCTTGGGGCTTCTCGGGATCGTTCGCTCCCCCGCCATCCTGCAGGCCGTCAATCCCTGGGCGGCGCTGGGCTTCATGATCCACGCCGGTCCCGGGGTCAGCTTCGCGATCCTCGGAGCGGCCTTCCTGGCCGTGACCGGCGGCGAGGCCATGTACGCCGACATGGGCCATTTCGGCCGCTCCTCGATCCGGCAATCCTGGTTCGCGATCGTGCTGCCCTGCCTGGTGCTCAACTACTTCGGCCAGGGCGGATTGCTGCTTGCCGACCCCACCGCCATCGAGAACCCGTTCTATCAGTTGTCGCCCGATTGGCTGCACTACCCGCTGGTCATCTTCGCTACCGCCGCCACCGTCATCGCCAGCCAGGCCATCATCTCGGGCGCGTTCTCGCTGACCCAGCAGGCGATCCAGCTCGGCTTCCTGCCCAAGATGCACGTGACCCACACGGCGCCGAACGAGATCGGGCAGATCTACCTGCCGCTGGTCAATTGGCTGCTGGCGGCCGCGACCCTCGGGGCCGTGGTCGGGTTCGGCTCTTCGGATGCGCTGGCGGGAGCCTACGGCATCGCGGTCTCGGCCCTGATGGCGATCACCACCGTGCTGGCGGCGCTCGTCGCCGTGCAGTGGGGCTTTCCCCTGGTGGCCGTCGTGGCGCTGAACGGCGTGTTCTTCGTGGTCGACCTCGTCTTCTTCGCCGCCAATTCCGTGAAGCTGCTCGAAGGCGGCTGGTTCCCGCTGACGCTGGCTCTGATCGTCGCGTTCCTGATGCTGACGTGGCGCCGCGGCACCATGATCCTCGAATCCAAACGCACGGAGATGCGCGAGCCGGAGGCGCAGCTCCTCGCCGCCTGCGCGGCCAGGCTCTTGCGGCTTCCGACCACCGCCGCCTATCTCAGCGCGGGCGTCTCCGGGCTGCCGTTGCCGCTGTCGCATTTCGTGCGCACCAACAAAGCGCTCCAGGAACGCGTGCTGATCGTGTCGGCCATGACGAGCGAGCGCCCGCGCGTGTCGGACGAAAAGCGAGCCAAGGTCGTGCCGGTCGGTGCCGGCATCGACCGCCTCATCCTGACCTACGGTTTCGACGAAGCCCCCTCCGTACCGCAAGGGGTCGCTCTGGCGGTGGAGCGGAAGCTGATCACCGAGATCGACCCTGACGCGGTCACCTATATCATCGGGCGCGAGACCGTGATCCCGACGCAGCGCACCGTCGGTCTGACCCATTGGAGGAAGGTCCTGTTCGCCTTCCTGGCACGAAATTCGGAGCGGACCGCGGTCTATTTCGACGTTCCCACCGCGCAGGCTGTCGAACTTGGGCTCGAGATCGAACTCTGACCCGGCGCGCGGGTTGTCGGGTCCTCATCAACCCGGAAGCGGACTCCGAGACATGGGCGAGATCCAGACCATAGAACTGCCGGACGGCCTGCGCATCCCGGCCTTGGGACAGGGCACCTGGCGCATGGGCGAGGATCCGTCGCGCCGCGCCGAGGAGACCGCGGCGCTCAGGGCCGGGATCGAGCTGGGCCTCACGGTGGTCGACACGGCCGAAATGTACGGCGAAGGCGAGACCGAGCGCTTCCTCGGCGACGCCCTGCAGGGCCTCCGAGAGCAGGTCTTCCTGGTCAGCAAGGCCTATCCGCAGAACGCCTCCCGGGCGCGGCTGCGCAAGGCCTGCGAGGCGAGCCTCAAGCGACTCAAGACCGGAACGCTCGACCTTTACCTGCTGCACTGGCGCGGCGGCGTGCCGCTCGCGGAGACCGTCGAGGCCATGGAGGCGTTGCGGGAGGACGGCTTGATCGCGCGATGGGGCGTCAGCAACTTCGACGCCGACGACATGGAAGACCTGCTGGAGGCCGGCGGCGACGCCTGTTCGACCAACCAGGTCCTCTACAACCTGTCGCGCCGCGGCCCCGAGTACGATCTGCTGCCGCTGATGGAGAAGCTGACGGTGCCGGTGACGGCCTATAGCCCGGTCGAGCAGGGCCGTCTCGCCGCCCGACCGGCCCTGGAGGAGGTCGCCCGGCGCCACGAGGCGACGGGCCTGCAGGTGGCACTGGCCTGGCTCTTGCGCCGTCCCGAGGTGTTGGCGATCCCCAAAGCCGGGACGGTGGCACATGTGGAGGAGAACCGGGCCGCGGCGGAGTTGGCGCTATCGGACCAGGACCTCATCGACCTCGACCTGGCCTTTCCGCCGCCCACGAAGAAGGTTTCGCTCGCGATGCTGTAACGGCCAGAGGCTCCCCTCATCCCTCAAACCTTCATCTCCGAACCGTCCTGGCCCCAGCGGGTGTGGAACGATCCTTCTTCGTCGAGACGCCGATAGGTGTGGGCACCGAAGTAGTCGCGCAGCCCTTGCAGCAGGTTCGCGGGGCCGCGGGCGCGCCGGAGCCCGTCGTAATAGCTGAGCGACGACGAGAAGGCCGGGATCGCGACCCCGTGTTCGACGGCCAGCGCCACGACCCGGCGCCAAGCCGGTTCGGCCTTCAGCACCGCGTCGCGGAAATAGTCCTGCAGGATGAGGTTGGGGATCACGGCCTCCGTCTTGTAGGCATCGACGATACGGTCGAGGAAGCGAGCCCGGATGATGCAGCCGCCCCGCCAGATCGTGGCGACCTCGCCGAGCTTCAGGTCCCAACCATAGTCCTTCGAGGCCGCCGTCATCTGTTCGAAGCCCTGCGCATAGGCGACGATCTTCGAGGCATAGAGGGCGTCGCGAATGGCGTCGATTTCGGCCTGTCCGGCCTTGAGGCCCGGAGGCTGCGTGTAGGGCAGGATCGTCTGGGCTTCCCCGCGCAGTTTCCGACGGCCCGACAGGGCGCGGGCGAAGACCGCTTCCGTGATGGCGGTGAGCGGCACGCCGAGCTCCAGCGCATTGGCGGCGGTCCAGCGCCCCGTGCCCTTCTGCTCGGCTTCATCCACGATGCTGTCGACCAGCGCCCCGCCGGTCTTGGCGTCGCGCTTCTTCAGAACCTCGGTCGTGATATCGACGAGGTAGCTGTCGAGTTCGCTCGTCTTCCAGCCTTCGAAGATCTCGGCGATGGCGGAGGCGTCGAGGCCATAGACCGTCTTGAAGAGGTCGTAAGCCTCGGTGATCAGCTGCATGTCGGCGTATTCGATGCCGTTATGCACCATCTTGACGTAGTGGCCGGCGCCGCCGAGCCCGATATAAGTTGCGCAGGGCGTTCCCTCGACCTGGGCCGCCATCTTGGTGACCATGGGCTCGATGCGGGCGTAGGCGTCGCGCTCGCCGCCCGGCATCATGCTCGGGCCTTCGAGCGCGCCTTCCTCGCCGCCCGAAACCCCCATGCCGATGAAGCGGAGTTTCTTCTCCTTCAACGCCGCGAAACGACGGTCGGTGTCGGTGAACAGCGAGTTGCCGCCGTCGATGATGATGTCGCCCTCCTCGAGATGCGGCACGAGTTCGTCGATGACATCGTCGACCGGCTTGCCGGCCTTGACCATGATGATCATGACGCGCGGCTTGCTCAGCGCCGCCACGAAGCCGGCGATGTCCCTCGTCGGCGTGAACCGGCCCTCGTGGCCGAACTCCTCCATCAATTTGTCGGTCCTCTCGCCGTGGCGGTTGTAGAGCGCGACGCCGAAGCCTTTACGGGCCGCGTTGCGGGCGAGATTCGCGCCCATCACGGCGAGGCCCATTACGCCGAGGTCGGAAAGTTGTGCCACTGGACGTCCTCCTTTGAACGCGACGACCTTCGGCGGCCGGTCCCGTCATTGTTCGCAGCAGATCTTCTCCGCAAAGGACGCTGCGTCAACCGTTCAGACGGCGTATCGGACGGGCGGTGTCGCCGCATCGCACCGAGAAACCGGCATGGCCGCCATGCCGCACCGTCTGTGTCGCCCGCATCGTTTGTCCATTAGAAGCTCTGCGGGCAGGGGAGCGACGACATGGCTTTGGCCCAGGATGCGGCGCACCGCAGCGAACGGGCGAACTGGAGCCAGGCCGCGACCTCCATCGGCTTCGCGTTGATCCAGCTCGATGTGACGATCGTCAACGTGGCCCTGCCGCGCCTGGGCCAGGATCTCGGCGGCGGAATCTCGGCCCTGCAATGGATCGTCGACAGCTACGCTCTGGTGTTCTCGGTCCTGCTGCTGATCGGGGGCTTCCTGGGCGACCGCTACGGGGCTCGCCGGGTCTATGCCGTGGGGATCGGCATCTTCGCCGTGGCGTCGACGTTGTGCGGGCTCGCACCCGACATCGGCACCTTGATCGCGGCCCGCGCCCTTCAGGGGGTCGGTGCCGCCGTCATGCTGCCGTGCTCGCTTTCGCTTCTCAACCATGCGACGCAGCACGATCCGATCATGCGGGCCCGGGCGGTCGGTTTCTGGGCGGCGTCGGGCAGCATCGCCTTGGCGGCCGGACCGGTGCTGGGGGGACTCCTTCTCGGGCTCGGCAGCTGGCGGGGCGTCTTCCTCATCAATCTGCCGATCTGCCTGCTCGCCGTGCTGCTGACCTTGAAGGTGCAGGAGACACCGCGCGAGGAGGAAGGGCAAAGCTTCGATCCGGCGGGACAGATCCTGGCCATCCTGGCCCTGACAGGCCTCACCGGGGCCGTCATCGAGGCTCACCCGCTCGGCTTCGCCCATCCGCTCGTGCTCGGCGGTTTCGCGCTGGCGCTGGTCACGGCTCCTCTGTTCGTCTGGGTGGAGCTGAGGTCGCGGGCACCATTGCTTCCCATGCGGCTATTCCGCTCCGGCACCTTTTCGATCGCCGTCGTGTACGGCATGGCGGCCAATTTCACCTTCTACGGCATGGTGTTCGTGCTGAGCCTCTACTTCCAGCACGCCCGTCACTACGGCGCGACCGAGACCGGTTTCGCCTATCTGCCGCTGATGGCGACGTTCGTGGCGGTCAATCTCGTGAACGGCTGGGTGGTGGGGCGGTTCGGCGTACGGATCCCCATGGTGGCGGGCTTCCTGGTCGATGCGCTCGGCTTCTCGCTTCTCCTGCTCCTTGGCCCGGCAAGCGCCTATTGGCTGGCCCTGCCGGCCTTTGTCCTGATGCCGGCCGGCATGGGCACCGGTATCCCCGCGATGATCGGCGCCATGCTGGGCAGCGTCGACCGCTCGGTCTCGGGGGTCGCCGCAGCGGTGACCAATGCGGCGCGTCAGGCCGGCGGCGCGATCGGCGTCGCGGTGTTCGGGGCGCTCGTCGGGGACGACGTCGTCGGCGGGATGCACGCGGCCGCGGTCCTGTCGGCCCTCCTCCTGGTCGCGGTGGCCGCGGCCGCGGCGATCTGGATCCCCGGACGGGTCAGACGGTCGACGCGTTAGGCGGGCGGTGATGTCGACACGACGTGACGGCGCGGCGGAGAAACACAGCCTCGATGCCTGTGTCGAGCGCGTGCTCGCAGTGCCGTAAGTGCGAAGCTGTCATGACCACGCTGTTCCATCGGTGCTGCGATGCAACCCTGAAACGCGACATTGGAAAGGTAAGCTCGGCCTTTTCGAACGGATGGGCCTCCGGGAGCGTGCGGCCGAGATCCTCGGTCGCGACGCCGACACCGTGACGCGGCATAGCTTCAGCCGACTTGAGAGAGCAGGTAGAGGACTCGGCTGTGCTGGTCTTGTGAGCCGTCGCGCGGCACAGTACTCCGCCGCCGAGATGAACTAATGCTCGTATCGAGACATGCAGGTTGTACCCATGCTCATCGTTTTCGCAGGCCTCCCGGGAACGGGAAAATCGTCGGTGTCTCGGGAGCTCGCAAGAAGGCTCGACGCCGTTTGGTTGAGGATCGACTCGATCGAGCAGGCGATCAGGACTTCCGGCGTTGTTCCGGGATCGATCTACGACGCCGGGTATCGCGCCGCCTACGCCGTGGCGGGGGACAACCTCCGTCTCGGGCGAAACGTCATCGCCGACTCGGTTAACGATTGGATGCTGGTCGCGACGCATGGCGCGATGTTGGTGTTCGGGCAGGCGTGCGCGTTATGGAAGTCGAGACGATCTGTTCTGACGTTGAAGAACATCGCCGGCGCATCGAGACGCGTGCGAGCGCAGTGCCGGGCCTTGTCCTGCCGACTTGGGCGGATGTCACGCAGCGTGACTACCACGCCTGGGAACGCGACCATCTGATCCTGGACACGGCGAAACACAGCCTTGATGCCTGTGTCGAGCTCGTGCTCGCGGTGCTGTGAGCGAAGCCCGCGCGGCGTCTGAGCGAAGCCCGATGCCGCATAACGGATCGATCAACCGCGAAATGCTTAAGCGGGCTTGATCGAGGGCCTCCCAGGCTTTTTGTGCCGCAGCGGTCCGAGAGTGGCAGGCATCTCGCTTGTGACCGCCCGGCCTCGCCATTCCACCAGCCGGTGCAGAACGCCGAGGCCGAGAGGATGTCCCGATGACCGCGATCGACCGAGGGCCTGGCAGCCCTGCCGCCGCCGACAAGCGCGACTGGCTCGCGTCGCACGAGGAAGGCTACGAGCAATCGCTGAAGCCGCGCCAGATCCAGATGATCGCCATCGGCGGGGCGATCGGCACGGGACTCTTCCTCGGGGCCGGGGCGCGATTGCAGCTGGCCGGTCCGGCGCTCGCCATCGTCTATCTCGTGTGCGGCGCCTTCTCGTTCCTCATCCTGCGGGCGCTCGGCGAACTCGTGATGTACCGCCCGACGTCGGGCAGCTTCGTCAGCTACGCGCGCGAGTTCCTGGGGGAACGCGGGTCCTTCGTGGCGGGTTGGATGTACTACCTCAACTGGGCCATGACCGGGATCGTCGACATCACGGCCGTCGCCCTCTACATGCGCTACTGGGGTACCTTCGCGAACGTGCCGCAATGGGTGTTCGCGCTCGCCGCGCTTGCCTTCGTGGGCGGCATGAACATGGTGGCGGTGAAGTGGTTCGGCGAGATGGAGTTCTGGTTCTCCCTCGTCAAGGTGGCGGCGCTCGTGCTCTTCCTCATCGTAGGAACCGTCATCCTTCTGTTGGGCCATGACGTCGCCGGAGCCACGCCGGGGTTCCATCTCGTCTCGGAGAACGGCGGCGTCTTCCCGCACGGGCTCCTGCCGGCCGTGATCATCGTGCAGGGCGTGGTGTTCGCCTATGCGGGCATCGAACTCATCGGGACGGCGGCCGGCGAAGCACAGGACGCGCGCCAAGTTCTCCCGCGCGCCATCAACAGCGTGATGTGGCGCATCGCCCTGTTCTACGTCGGCTCCGTGCTGCTTCTCGTGCTGCTGATGCCTTGGACCGCCTACAAGGCCGGCGTCAGCCCCTTCGTGACCTTCTTCGGTGCCCTGGGCGTCCCCGGGATCGGCACTGCCATGAACGTCGTCGTGCTCACGGCCGCGCTGTCGAGCTTGAATTCCGGGCTCTATTCCACCGGCCGCGTCCTGCGTTCGCTCGCCATGGGAGGTTCCGCGCCGGAGTTCGTAGCCCGCATGAACGCCCAGAAGGTGCCTTACGGCGGCATCGTCGTGACCCTTGCGGTCTATCTCTTGGGCGTGGTGTTGAACTATCTCGTCCCGAGCCAGGTGTTCGAGATCGTGCTCAACATCGCCTCCCTCGGCATCGTGAGCACCTGGGGGTTCATCGTGGTGTGCCAGATGGTGCTGCGGCGGGCGCAGAACCGCGGCGAGATCGAACCGGTCGGGTTCCGCATGCCCCTGGCGCCGTTCACCTCCTGGCTGACGTTGGCGTTCCTGCTCGGCGTCCTCGTCCTCATGGCGTTCGACTTCCCGGACGGCACCTGCACGATCGCGGCAATCCCGGTCGTGGCGGTCCTGCTCGGCATCGGCTGGGTGGTGCTGAAGGGCAGCAGCCCCTTCAGCCCGACCGTCCCCTCCTATGTGCTGACCCGGACCGTCGAGGTCCACAAGGGCTTGGATCCCCGATAGGCGACGTCGGCGTCAGCCACCGGATTACCGGTAGCCGGCGGCCTGGAGTTCGAAGAGCCCGGCGTAGCGTCCGCCCGACGCCAGGAGATCGGCATGGGTGCCGGACTCCTGCACCCGGCCGTGCTCCAGCACCACGATGCGGTCGGCCATGCGGACGGTCGAGAACCGGTGCGAGATCAGGAGGCAGGTGCGGCCGAGGCTGAGGTCGCGGAAGCGGCGGAACACCTCATACTCGGCCCTGGCGTCGAGCGCCGCCGTCGGCTCGTCGAGCACCAGCACGGCGCCGTCCCGCATATAGGCCCTGGCGATCGCCATCTTCTGCCACTCGCCGCCCGACAGCTCGATCCCGTCCTTGAACCGCCGGCCGAGCGGCTGGTCGTAGCGCATCGGCAGTTTGTCGATCACGCGGTCGGCGAGCGCCCGCTCCGCCGCATCCACGACCGCGGGGCGCTCGCCCGCCCGCGCGATGGCCCCGACCTCGATATTCTCGGCCGCGCTGAAACTGTAGCGCACGAAGTCCTGCAGGATCAGGGCGATGCGGCCGCGGAGCTCGTCGAGGTCGAAGGCGCGCAGGTCGATGCCGTCGATCAGGATTCGGCCTTCCGTCGGGTCGTAGAGCCGCGACAGCAGTTTCACGATCGTGGTCTTGCCGGCCCCGTTCTCGCCCACCAGCGCCACCACCTCGCCGGCCGCGACCGTGAGGTCGAGGTGGCGCACCGCCCATCCCTCCGCGTCGGGATAGCGGAACCCGACATCCTCGAACGCGATGCCGAAGCGGATCGGCATCGGGAACGGCACGGGACGGTCCGGCGAACGGACCACCGGCACGATGTCGAAGAAGGAGAAGAGGTCGTCGAGGTAGGCGGCCTGCGAGGCCAGTTGCGACAGGCCGAGCAGCAGGCCTTCGAGCAGGGTGCGCAGCCGCAGCAGCGAACCCGCCAGGAAGCCGAGGTCGCCGATCGTGATCGCACCGTGCACCGTCCGCCACAGGATCACGCCGTAGCCGGCGTAATAGGACAGCGTGCTCAGGGCCGCGAAGGCGCTGCCCCACAACGAACGCCGGACCGCGAGCCGCCGGTTGTCGTCGTACATTTCCTCGGACAGGCTTTCGAACCGGCCGACCAGGAAAGCGTCGAGCCCGAAGAGCTTCACCTCCTTGGCGGTCTCGACGCTGGAGCCGAGATAGCGGAGGTAATCGACCTGCCGACGCTCCGGCGTCCTCTGAAAATTGATGCGGTAGCCCTGGCGGTTGAAATGCAGTTCGCCCATGGCGGCGGGCACGAGCGCGAGAGCCAGCAGCAGCAGGAGCCAGGGCGCATAAGCCGTGAAGCCGGCCGCGAGCACCAGCACCGTGACGGCGTCCTGTGCCTGGCCGAAGATCAGCTGCAGCACGGAACTGCGGCCCGTGACCTGGCGGCGGGCCCGGTCGAGCTTGTCCTGCTGGTCGCTCGACTCGAACTGTTCGAGGTCGAGGGTCGCCGCATGGCGCATCAGCATGACGCTGGCGCGGTCGCTGTAGCGTTGGGCCAAGAGGTCGCTGACGAGGGTACTGGCCCGGCCGAGGAGATCGGACACGATGGCGAGGGCCGCTTCGGCGACGACCAGGGCGGCGATGTGGTCGAGCCGGCCGGACGCGACCCAATCTCCGAATGCCGGGCCGGGTGACGGAAGGCGCGCCTCGGCCACGACGGCGTCGATGATCAGCTTGCCGATGTAGAGGGCCGCCGTCGGCAGCACGGCGCGCGACAGCCGCAGGCCCATGGTGGCGAGCGCGAGGCTTGGGCTCGTGCGCCAGATCAGGCGAAAGAGCCGCGGCAGGTTATGCAGCGTGCCGAGGCGGTCGCGCAGACCTCCGG
>CAXUOD010000183.1:0-10642 GCA_964252585.1 uncultured Lichenihabitans sp.
GCCCTGTCGGGCGGGCAGAAGCAGCGCGTCGCGCTAGCCCGCGCGCTAGTGAGCCGGCCTCGGCTGCTGTTGCTCGACGAACCGCTGGGAGCACTCGACGCTTTGACGCGAATCGAAATGCAAAGTCTCGTCGAAGATGCGTGGCAGGCTGGCGGTTTCACGGCCGTGCTGGTCACGCACGACGTTGCCGAGGCGGTCGCCCTTGCCGACCGGATCATCTTGATCGAGCACGGCGGCGTGGCACTCGATGTCGACGTCCCGCTGCCGCGACCACGTCGACGAGGCTCGCCGGTTTTCGCCGAACTGCAGGACCGGATCCTGGAACGCCTGCTCGACCGCCAACCCGGAGCGGCGGCCATCTAAAGCCGAGCCGGTCAGGCAGGACTACTCCATCACGGCGCTGTGGTCGACTTCGACCGGGCCCGCGGCCTTGCGCAACAGAAAGACCAGCGGCATGGCGGCCAAGGCCATCAGCATCAGCAGCCTGAAATCGTCGATATAGCTGATCATGGTGGCCTGGGTCGTGATCATGGCGTCGAGCGCCGCTCGGCCATGCGCCGTGAAGGGGCTCAGCATCTTCACGACGGCGGGCATGTGGAACATGGGGTTGAAAGCCGTCACATAACCCGCGATGTCGGCGTGGTTGACCTGAATGTTCTCGGTCAGCAACGCCGTGACGACCGAGATGCCGACGCTGGAGCCGATGTTGCGCGACAGGTTGTAGAGGCCGGTCCCGTCGCCGCGCATCGCGGCCGGAAGCGTCGAAAAGGTCACGACCGAAAGGGGAACGAAGAGGAAGCCCAAGCCGGCGCCCTGCACGAACCCGGTCGTCACGATGCGGCTCTGCGACACGTCCATGGTCCAGCCGGTCATGTCCCACATCGCCCAGGCCGTAAGGCCGAGGCCGATCAACAGCAGCCAGCGCACCTCGACCTTGCCGATGAGCTTGCCGACGGTGAACATGCTCACCATCGTGCCGATGCCGCGCGGCCCCATCACGAGGCCGGCCGTCACGATCGGATAGCCCATCAGGGTCTGCAGGTAGGGGGTCATCAGGGCCATCGAGGCCAGATAGGTCACGCCGACGACGAAGATGAACACCATGCCGACCGCGAAGTTTCGATCCAGGAACAGCCGCGGATTGACGAAGGACTTCTTCGCCGTGAACGTGTGGACGGTGAAGAGGTAGAACGCGCAGGCGCAGATCAGCGCCTCGATGATGATCTCGCCGGACGAGAACCAATCGAGCTGTTCCCCGCGGTCGAGGAAGATCTGCAGCGACGCGATGGTGAGGCTGAGGGTTCCAAAGCCCATCCAGTCGAGCTTGGCCAGGGTATCGCGCTTCGTCTCGGTCACAAAGACCCAGATCCCGGCGAAAGCCACGGCCCCGATGCCGAGATTGATGTAGAACACCCAACGCCAGCTGATGTTTTCCGTGAGCCAGCCGCCGATCACGGGGCCGAGTACCGGTCCCACCATGATGGAGACGCCGAACACCGCCATGGCCGAGCCACGCTCTTCCGGCGTGTAGATGTCGAGCAGGATCGATTGGGCCAGCGGCACCAGGGCTGCCCCGAACATGCCCTGGAGCAGACGGAAGCCGACGATCTGCAACAAGGACTGCGCGATGCCGCACAGGATCGACGCCAAGACGAAGCCGGCAACGGCCGTCAACAGCACCCGCTTGCGGCCGAACTTGCTGGCGAAATAGCCAGAGGGCGGCGTCATGATGGCGGCCGCCGTGATATAGGACGTGAGCACCCAGTTGATCTGGTCGGCCGAGGCCGAGACGCTGCCCTGAATATAAGGCAGTGCCACGTTGGCGATGGTGGTGTCCAGGGCCTGCATGATGACCGCGAGAATCACGCAGGCCGTGATGGCGCCCCGATTGGCAACGCCTGGGCCGCTGTTGGAGAGAGGCGACGGCACGGCGGCAGCCGGCGAGGCGATCGGCTCGACGAGTTCGTCGGCCCCGGCATCGGGTGCCACGGCGACGCTAGACATGGAAGCGGCCCTTCACCCAGTCGACGGCGTGCTGAACCATGTCGGGCAGGCCACGCGCATGACCGGTCTCCACGTCGACGATCGCACTCATCCCCACCCTCAGGGGCGGCTTCGAGGGATCGAGCGTCACCCTGATCCGCATGGGGATGCGCTGCACGACCTTGACCCAGTTCCCCGTCGTATTCTGGGCGGGAAGAAGCGAGAAGCTCGACCCCGAGGCCGGGCTGATGCTCTCGACCGTCCCCTGCCAGGTTACGTCCGGATAGGTATCGACCGTCACCTCGGCGGTCTGGCCGGGCTTCACATAGGTCAGCTCCGTCTCCTTCGGGCTCGCCTCGATCCAGATATCCTGGTCCGAGATCAGGCTGAACGCCGCCTGCGAGGCCTTGAGATAGCCGCCGACCTGCAGCGCGTCGACGTTGGTGACGATCCCGGCGAAGGGCGCACGGACGACCGTGTCGTCGAGGTCGCGCCGCGCATTGTCGACCGCTGACTGCGCCTGCAGATAGAAGGGGTTCAACTCGATCGGCTGAGCGGCATCGTTGCCGAGCTGCGCCAGCATGGACTGGGCCTGGGCCTCGGCGACGGACACGCGTTGGCGAGTGGCCGTGACGTCGTGCTCCGCCGTATCATAGGCGGCCTTGGACGCGAAATTGTTGGAGAGCAGGTCCTGCTGGCGCTTGAATGTCGCCTCGTAGAACGGCAGATCGGCTTTCGCCTGGGCGATCTGCGACACCGATTGCTTGTAGCTTGCCTGCAGGGTCAGCACCTGGTTGCGCACAGTGCCGAGCTGGGCCTCGGCGCCTTCGATCGCGATGCGGAACGAATCGGACTTCAGCCGAAACAGGACCTGTCCCTTTTCGACGTGCTGGTTGTCGTGAACCTCGATCGCCGCCACGGTGCCCGAAACGTCCGTCGAGACGCCGAGCGATCGGGCTTGGACATAGGCGTTGTCGGTCGACATGACCTGACCGCCCGTCACGTAGTCGTATCCTCCCACGACAAGTGCCACCGGAAGTAGCGCGAAGAGGACCGGACGCAATAGACCGCGTTTGCGCCGCGGCGGAGCCGACGCCGCCTTCGCGGGTCCGGCGGGCGGCTTCTCGGATACGGCCGGTTCCGGTTCCTGACGTTTCGCCCGCGGCGCTTCGACCGGCTCCGGTATTCGCCGCAGGCTCGTGGCGTGGCTCTCGGGGCGATCGGCGTCGTGGTCGCTGTCGCGATCGAAGGGTTCGGCGCGAGCGTCGAGGACGTCGCGGGCGGAGGTTCCGTCAACCATGGTGGGCCTCGTCGTCGCTCACCGGCAGGGTGCATGCCTCGGCGAGATTTGATTTCAGGAGTGTCAAAGCGCGGACCAGCGCGTCCCGCTCGGCTTCATCGAGACCCGCCAGGGCTTCGGCGCGCGTCGTGTCGCCGATGATGCGCAGCAGCGCGAGGCTCGGGTGCGCTTCGGCCGTGAGATAGAGCAGCCAGGCGCGCCGGTCGTTCGGGTGCTGGCGACGCTCGATGAGACCACGCGCCTGCAGCTTGTCGAGAATTCTCACCAGCGTGATGGGCTCCACCTCCAGGATGTCGGCGAGGCCGGCCTGGTGGATCCCTTCATTCTGCGCGAGATGGACCAACACCTGCCATTGCGCTCGGGTAAAGCCGAGCCGAATCGCGCGCTGCTCGAACCGCCGTCGCATGAGCCGCGCGACGTCGTGCAGGAGAAACCCTACGATCGATGAGGAGGAAGAGAGGGTCAAACTGGCAGTCCGTCGAAGCCGAGAAGACGTCATAGCATGACGCACCTATGTGCGTCGAGATCATAACAGTCTTTATGGTATCGATTGTTGCTAATGCGAGCGTGAGGTGCCCGCGAAATTCAGGTCGACGGGTGGCTGCATGATCAGCGTGCCGTGGTGTCCCTGTTCTGGATCAGGCAGCCGAACCAGCCCATGCCTTTGTAGGTTTCGTACCCCGGCGTCACCGCATACCCGATCGTATTTTCGCCGTGGGCGTAACTGCCCATCCCGCCTGGATCGACCCGCAAGGCGAATGTTTCTTCCAGGAGGCCCTTACCGTCCGAAGCCGCGAGCACGCGATAGCTGCGATCGAGGATCAGGATGCGGCAGCGTTGCCGTTCTTCCGTCGTGAGGCGCACGCCATCGACGACCGCCTGAGCCTGGGGCTTCCAGTCGAAGTGGATGCCGAGCACACCGACGGGCTTACCCGTCGTTGTCCCGTTCTCGCGGATCGCGGTCGCGAATGTCGCGACCGGCGCGTCGTTGAGGACGCGAAGCGACTTGATGTCATCCGCAACGAAATCGTCGCCCGACGGCAACCGCATGGCGCCGACGAACCAGGGCTCGCGTGCGACCGAGAGAGCCTTGGTGGCCGGGTATCGCTCGGGCCGTCCCGTCGCCAGCACTTGTCCGGCCGCATCGCAGATCCAGAGGTCGAGGTAGACCGTATAGGCCTCGAGGATGATGCGCAGCCGGCGTTGAGCGTGCTGCGCAGTTTCCGGGGTTCGTTCCGACGCGCAGGCGACGACCGCGGCGTCCGTGGCCCACCAGCGGACGTCGCAGGTGCGTTCGTAGAGGTTGCGATCTATGATGTCGATGGCATTGAGAGCAAGGTCGATCAGGCGTTGCCCGCGCATTTGGCTGATGATGGCGCCGCCGATCTGCGTCAATTCTTCGAGGTCGGCGCGAACCTGACTCTCCAGGGCAGCCGCGACGACATCGATCTGCGTCGACAACTTCTTGAACTCATCGGCCACGACCGCAAAGCTCTTGCCCGCATCTCCGGCCCGCGCCGCCACAACCATGGCGTTCATCGACAGCATTTTGGCCTGCCGGTTGACCGTCGTGATCTCTCCGATCTTGACGCCCGCCACGGCGTGGAGACGGGCCGTCAGGTCGAGGATGCGTTCAGGGCGGGTTTCGGCTTTCGGGTCGGCCATGTCGTTTGATTCTCGCACATCAGATCGCCGACAATCCAACACGCTCTATGTTGCGATGCAATGAGAAGTAGCAATCTGCTGGTCCGACCACGGTAGGGGCATCGGCCCAACCGCAGCTTCGAAACCTCAGTCCGCCTGCGAACCGGCGGATCCCGTCCAATCGTGCTATCACCAGCACGGACGTGCTCGTGCTCCGCGGGGCCTCGCAAGATGGACCGAACCTTTACGACCCTGGGCGGGATCGCTCTCCTGCTGTCCCTGTCGGCTCAACCCGTCGCTGCGCGGGCCGCCTTCAGTTGCGGTGGCTTCGCGCAACTCGGCGGGGCACAATTGCTCTGCAGCCACACCGACCCGGCCGCACCCACGCAGATCTGCACATTCAGCTGGACCCTTGTGGCGACGTCAGGCGCGCCGAGCGTCGTGCAGGGAAGTTTCGTCCTCACGCCCGGACTCACCAATTTCACGGCGTACCAGGGCACCGGCTACACCTACGCCCTGGCGACGCCCGTCGTGCTCTGCCAGGGCCGCAAGACCGGCGGGTAGAAACGGCGTCATCGTCGAAGGGCGGGCGTCGTCGGCTCGAGCGTCAGCCGGCGACCCGCAGGGCCCGCAACCCGCGGAAGTGGTAGCGATCGGCGAACCGCGGTGGTTCGGCGAGGCGTAGGCCGGGACGGCGGTCGAAGAGGATCGGCAGCGCGACCTGCAGTTCGAGCCGGGCCAGAGGTGCTCCGAGACAGAAGTGGATGCCGGCCCCGAACGCGGCATGCGGGGCCGGGGACCGGAGAGGGTCGAAGCGTTCCGCATCGGGGAAAACGGCGGCATCGCGGTTGGCTGCGCCGATGAGGAGCCCGATCCGGTCGCCTACGGCAAGCTCGACGCCGTGCAGCGCGACGGGCTCCAGGGCATAGCGGGTGAAGAGGTGAAGCGGCGGGTCGAACCGCAGCGTTTCCTCGATCGTCGCGGCGGTGCGGTCCGGCGTCGCGAAGAGCGTTTCGGAATCGATGCCGGACTCAAGGATCGCCGCGACCGCATTGCCGATGGCGTGGACCGTCGCCTCGTGGCCGGCATTGAGCAGCAGCACGGCGTTGCTGATGATCTCGTCCTCGCTCAGGGTCTCGCCATCGGAAGCCGCGGCAGTCAGGAGGCTGAGCAAGTCATCTTCCGGGCGGACCCGGCGACGGGCCACGGCGCTACGCAGATAGGCCGAGAACTCGAGCGTCGCCGCGACGGCCGCATCTTCGGTCGCGCGGTTCCGGTCGAGACGATACATGGCCACCATCCGATGGGACCAGTCGAGGAGCCGCGGTGCATCCTCGGCCGGAACGCCCAGGAGTTCCGCGATGAGCGTCACGGGGATCGGCTCGGCGAAGGCCGGCAGCAGATCGAAAGCGCCGGCGGCGGGAAAACGATCGACGAGGCCATGCGCCAAAGCCGCGACCCTCGGGCGAAGCCGCTCGATGGAACGCGACACGAAGGCCCGTTGGACGATGCGGCGCAGCCGGGTATGGGTCGGAGGCTCCCGCTCCAGCATGGACAGGGCGTCGAGGTCGGTGAAGGGCTTCACGTGATCCGGCAGCGCGGGCCAGCCGAGGGACTCGCGGCTCGCCACCGGCGTGACGTCGCGGCCGAAGCGTCGATCGCGGAACAGGGCGTCGACGTCCGCCATGGCGGCGCAGCACCAGAACCCGTAGTCCTCCCAAAAGAACACCGGGCATCGCTCCCGGATGGCCCGATAGGCCGGGTAGGGGTCCTGGAAGAACGTCGGATCGGCCGGCGCGAGCCGCACGCGCCGGCCCGGGGCATCGATCGCGAGGCTGTCGGGGTGCCGGACAGCGCCGTGTGCCGCCATCGGACGATCAGGCCGACTTGGCCTGATCGTAGGCTTCGCTCAGTGCCGTCGTACTCTCTTTTCTGATGCGATGGCCGCTGATCTCGGCGCCGGCTTGGCGGCTGAACCGCCTGTTCCAGATCGTGGCTCCGAGCGAGATCAGCGTCACGAGCAGAAAGGCGGCCGAGAAGTCGTTCAGCGCCGGATGCGGGTGAGCGCGCAGCACCATCGACCCCTGCAGCGCCAGGGCCGCAACGCAGATGCCGACCGACAGCATGAGCTGCTGGAACGTCGTGTAGAAGCTCGTGGCCGAACTCATGCGCGACGACGGCACTGCATCGAACGCGACCGTGTTGTAGGCCGTGAACTGGAACGACATGAAGAAGCCGCACACGACGAGCACGCCGAAGATCACCGGGTAGGGCCAGCCGGGCCGGAAAGCCGCACAGAGCGCGTAGCCCGCGCTGGCCAGGACGCCGTTGACGATCAGGCTGTTGCGGAACCCGAAACGACGCAGGATCCTGGCCGCGAAAGCCTTCATCGACATCGACCCGACCGCGGTCGCGACGACGATCGTGCCGCTTTGCGCGGCCGTGAGGCCGAAATCGAGCTGCAGCATCAAGGGCAGCAGGAACGGTTGTGCCCCCTGGGTGATGCGGGTGAGCGAACCCGCGATGACCGAGGTGCCGAAGCTCGGCAGCCGCATGAGCGACAGGTCCAGGATCGGATCGGCCGCGCGGCGCGCATGGCGGACATAGAGCGCGCCGAAGATCGCGCCCGTTCCCAGAAGACCGAACACCTCGATCATCAGACCCGGATGGCTCGCGAGCTCGAAGCCGAAGAAGAGGCAGCCCAACGCGACGCCCGACAGCATCATGCCCGAAAGGTCGAAGGCGCTCTCGGTCTTGCCACGGGTGTTCTCGATGAAGGCCGTGACCAGCACCACGCCCAGAAGCCCGATCGGGATGTTGATGTAGAAGATCCAGCGCCAATCGAGATAGGTGACGATGAACCCTCCGACGGGCGGCCCGACGATCGGGCCGATCATGGCCGGCACCAGGAGCCAGGACATGGCCGAGACCAGGTCCTTGCGCTCGACGCTTCGCAGCAGCACGAGGCGGCCGACCGGCATCATCATGGCGCCACCGAGGCCCTGGAAGGCCCGGGCGGCCACGAACAGGGGCAGGTTCGGGGCTTGGGCGCAGAGCACCGAGCCCATCATGAAGGTGACGATCGCGGCCGCGAAAACCGTACGAGCCCCGAAACGGTCCGCCGCCTTGCCGCTCGCCGGAATGAAGATCGCGAGGCTCAGGAGATAGGAGGTGAGCGCGACACTCATGCTCGGCGCCGCCACGCCGAAATCCCGGGCCATGGTGGGCAGGGCGGTAGCCAGAATGGTGGCGTCCAGTTGCTCCATGAACATCGCGCTCGCGACGATGAGGGCGACGAAACGGAAGTTGAGCGGCTTCGACACCGGAGCGGACACGTCTGTCATGGGTACGACGATTGGCGACCGGGGGCCTGTCCGCGTGCCTCATGCCGATTGCGGGCAAAGTCTCTCGATCTTCGGACATCACGAAGTTCGGCAGGCATTGAGGGTTGTTATAGGCCCATGGACCTTGACGAGGCGTGTTCACTCGCCATGGCGGCCATGCTGTTTTTCGAGGGCTGGCGCGACCGGATCGTTTTCGGCATCGCCGGCCGTCACCCGGCCCTGCTGGCCTGATCGCGAATCAGGGCCTCGACGGCGTGCGGCTGGACCACGGCGCGGCGGATGAGGTCGTCGAAGCGGCGGGCGAACATGCGGATATGGTCGGAGCCGTTCAACACCAGATAGGCCTGCCCGAGGAACAGCACGGCCCGCTTCGGTCCGAACACCGTGAACGGCGACGCATACACGTCGCGCTGATCGTAGAGGTAGAGCCGCAGGCCGGGGTATGCTTCGGCGTATATGTCGGCCATGTAGAGCAATTGGTCTCGCCGCAACTCGCGGTCTACACCCTCCCAGAGGTCCTGGCCGGCCGAGAGGGCCCAGAGCGACTGAAGCGCCACGCAGACTTCGACGTCGTTGTCGGGTTTGCGCATGAAATCGAGGCGGGCCTTGACGGCGTCGAGCCGCGCCGGGGCGGCGTTCGCGAAGGCCCCGCCGTACTCGAAGCGGAGCATGGCCTCGGTCTTCATGAAATCGGGGAGCGCCATCGGCACGGTGCGGATGCGGTAGCCTTCGGCTTCATTGAGCCATTGCACGAAATGGTCGTCGGCCGGGAGGTGGTCCGGCGTCTCGATCTGCAGCATGGCTTCGATGATCTCGGCTCCGACCTCCTCGCGTTGACTGAGGCCCAGAAGCCAGTCGACCGAGACATGGGCGGCCTTGGCCAACGCCATCAAGGTCTCGGCCCGCGGCAGCCTCGGGTTCTCGTCGGCCATCAGCTGCGACAATGTCGAGCGGTCGATTCCGGCCACCCGCGCGAAAGCCGCCGGACTGAGACCCGATCGCCCCATCACGGACTCCAGATGTCGACGAAACAACACGACGGTGGCGTTTCGGGCTGAGGTCGCAGCAGGTGGGAGGGGAGTTATCATGCGATGGCATCATAAACGTATGATGCTTAAAATCAACAGATCGACAAAGAGTCTCTTAGTCCATCGTTGTACTAGACGTATTTCGGAGTAGAATTTCCTGGTGGCGGACGACTGCTGCGAGGAGGGCTGATTGGCTGGCAAACATTTCCCCCGCATGGATGGCCGGGGTCGCCGCCGCGGTGTCGAATGGCCATCGATCGCACTCTGCGCCGCCGTCTACGGCGCCTTCCTCGCGCTCACCTTCTTCCACGCCCGGCTTCCGGTCGTGCTCGTCATGGTACTGGGGGCGTCGCTCCTGGCGCTGCAGACCTCGATGCAGCACGAGTTCATCCATGGTCACCCGACGCCGTGGCGACGGCTGAACCGGGCTTTGGCGGCCGTGCCGCTGACCCTCTGGCTGCCTTTCGAATCCTATCGGATGAGCCACCTCGTGCATCATTGCGACGAGGCCCTCACCGATCCCTTGGACGACCCGGAATCCTTCTATTGGTCGCCCGAGGCCTGGGCGCGACTGGGTCCGCTCGGCCAGGCCCTTGTCCGGTTCCAAACGACATTGGCGGGTCGACTGCTGTTCGGCCCGGCCTGGTCGGTTTGGCGCTACAGTCTGGCCGAGGGGCGCGCCCTTGTGGCCGGCAACACGGTCACGCGGCGGATCTGGGCGTGGCACGCCCTATCGGCCGGCGCGGTCCTGGTTTGGGTGGTGGGGGTGTGCGGCATCGACCCGCTCTTCTACGTGTTCGGGATGGTGTACCCGAGCACATCGATCCTGCTGCTCCGCTCGTTCGCCGAGCATCGCGCCGCCGACGGGATCTTCGAGCGGACCGCGATCGTCGAGAATGCGCCGATCTTCGGTTTCCTGTTCCTCTACAACAACCTGCATGCGGCCCATCACGAGCGTCCCTTGGTGCCCTGGTACGAGCTTCCCGCCTGGTACCGCGCCAACCGCGCCCGGCTCGTCGAACAGAACGGCGACCTCGTCTACGACGGCTACGGCGAGGTGGCCCGCCGCTACCTTTTCGTGCCGCACGACGTGTCGATCCATCCGGCCCATGCGGGTGCGGTCACCCCGATGGTGGTGCCACGCCGTTTCGGCCTGCGCTTCGCGTCGCGCCGCCTGCCGCTGCGGCACCGGGTTAACGCCCTTGTGTCGAGAAGCTCGCGGTGGGGTGCAAAAAACGCGAGCGCCGAGGCGCGATCCGTGCCATAAGGCTCGCACGCGCCTCTAGCTCAGCTGGATAGAGTATCGGGCTTCGAACCCGAGGGTCGCAGGTTCGAATCCTGCG
>CAXUOD010000184.1:0-7627 GCA_964252585.1 uncultured Lichenihabitans sp.
GGACTTGATGGTGTCGTTACCGGACGTCGAGTGAACAATATCGTGGCCTTTGTTCAGGGCGATCGAATTACTGCCCCCGCCCACCGTTATGTTGAGGCTTACGGGCTTGCCGTCGGTTTGTTTTGACGACGAGAAATCAACGTTGGAGTTGTCGCCAACCAGAATAAAGGAACTCGTCGTCGCGTCGACCCCGACGCTGCTTCCCGCATCGACGACGACGACATTCGAGGACGGATGTAGAACGGAACCGTCCGTTCCCGACTCTTCCGAAACCGAAGATCCTTGGAATCGACCGGGGAGAGAACTGGTGAAATTGGAGACGACGGTAGAGCTGATACCGCCATACTGAACCGTGTTTCCAGTGTTTGTTCCATAATTTGCCATGACTCACCCCCGCAAACTATAAAGAGACCATCTTTAGTCAGCATAAGATCTAAAAACCCTCACGCGAGGTGCTTTTCTCGCATCAGGAATGGCTTCTGCTTTAGAAAACTGAACCAGCCTGAGCTTCAAGCCGACCAACGGATCCAAGCCACCAGCGGATACAAACTCAAGGTCTTGACCCCGTCCTAGCTGAATAGGAGATCCGAGAAACAACGCTTCACCGTCGAGCTCATAGTTTTGTGACGCCGCACCTACGATTTTGAACCGTACGCCCGTCAATGGACTTGCCTTCTGTCGCGTACCTACAAAACCACCAGGGGGCTGCCATTCCGACCATCGGTTCGCGTTCGAAAGGTTCTTGTATTGGATAGCGACACCCAGGTCTGTTCTGCTGCAGCTGACCTCGATACCCTCGATCGCCGAGGGCGCATTGGGTCCAGCAACCCAACCTTCCTCGTCAGCCGCGATGTCCCCCCGACGTGCGACATGAGCGAACAGTTCGATGAGTCCCGGCTGACCGCTTCCCGCCCCCGAAACGTCCGGCTTTGCCATCGCACCAAGCTTGACTCGTGTCCGTTCCGCAGCTTCCGGACGCCCCTTTGGCAAAGCTGGCGCCAAGAGATCAAGACTGAAACGAGCATCGAGACTGTCATTCCCACCACTCGCCTCGACAACAACCTCTATCGGCCCAGATTTCCTCACCACCAGAACTACGTTACTTCCTGGTCCCGGCATCTCACCAGTATCCAGTCCTGGTGCAGTGATGATGTCGGCCTCAGCAGAGTCCGTCGCCGGAAGCTTTACGGTTGCGGCAGGTGCGGACCGTGGATTGGCACCTCCGAGATAGCGCAGGACATATAGCCCTTCCGCAACATTCAATACCAAGGTTTGCTTCGTTCCACCTGTCGTTCGGCTCGCCAAGGCGACCTCCTGCCCTGTTGCAACGACTGGTATTTGGCTTTCGGGCTGAAAGCAACCAAAAAATTAAGGATCTGGTAACCCTCGGCCCCATTGTGGTTGACGAGCAACGTGAGGAGCGGTGAACCTTCCGGCGCGATGGCGTAAGTGAAGCAACGGCTGTCCATACTGCCGTTCGATGGAGCGTTTCGACTATAAATTAGGCTTGGAGCTTGTCGTGTAGGCTTCGCTCGAGCTATGGCTCGCGGAGTGCCTCACCCATTCCGTGTAATACAGTCCCTCCAACAAACTGAAGGACGGATCGTCGGCCGACATCGAGGTCGGCCGAGAGCGTCATCCCCGGGATCAGTCGGAACCCTTGAGGTACGTTGATGAAATTCATGGTCTCGATCGACACGCGTGCCTTGTAGAAGGGCGCCACGGGTTTGCTGTTCTCGTCGACCGTGAAGGTTCCCTGACTGACCCACTCGAGCCGGCCTTCGGCCGCGCCGTGCTCGAAGTAGCTGAAGGCATCCACCTTGAGCGTGACGGGATCGCCCGGGCGCACAAAGCCGATGTCGTCGGCCGAGAACTGGATCTCTGCCGCGATGGGTGCCCGCAGCGGCATCAGGCTGACGACCGGATCACCGGCCTTGAGCACCGAGCCCGCGGAAAGCTTCGTCAGGGTCAACACGACCGAAGGTTCGCTCGCCGACAGACGCACGAGATCCTGGTGTTTGAGCGCCTTCTCGAGCGACGCCAGGGTGGCATCGCGCTGACCCTCTGCCGCGATCAGTTCCTGACTGCTGGCCGTGAACCACTGGTGAGTGGCGCTGTCGCGATCGGACTCCAGGCTCGATATCTCGTGCTCCAGTTCAGCGAGGCTGTTTCGGTTGTTCTCGAGCGACCGGTCCATCTCGAGCGATGAATCGGTCGCCTGGAGCAGATTGAGAAGACTGGTCGAGCCGCTCTTGTACAGGCTGTCGCGCATGCCTTCGATCTGCTTGGCGATCCTCACCCGATCGGACAGATGAGCTTGATCCATCCTGAGGCCGTCGATCGAAGCGGCCGTGGCCTTGATCTTCTCGTCGAAAGATTGGATCTGCGCGTGCAGTTGCGCCGAGCGTTCGACGAACAGCTTCTCCTGAAGATCGGCGTAAGGGGTAGAGTCCTCCGACGTCGTCGCTTGCGAGAAGCGGACACCGTCCTGTTCTGCCTTGGCGCGCCCGATCTGCGCGTCCAGTCCCGCCAACTGGCGCCGCAACTGGACCACATCCGCTGCCGCAAAGGTCGGGTCGAGCGTCGCCAGCAACTGCCCGGTCTGAACCTCTTCACCTTCCCGGACGTCGATCGATTTGATGATGGACGGATCGAGCGCCTGAAAGGTGTTCATGGCCTCCTTGGCAACGATCCTGCCACTGGTGCTGGTGACCGTACGGTCGATCTCGACGAAGGGCGTCATGCCGAGCAGAACGCCGATCATGCAGAGGAGAGTCCAACCCGCGGGACTGCCGAAAGACCGCCCTCGACGCGTCAGTACGGCATCGGTTTTCGACTGCCAGGGTGCGATCAGATGGGAAGGCGTTGACGGGCGACGGAGCATCGCGGCTTTCCAGCGGATGTCGGCCGCTGCTGTGATCTACAACGCCGAATTGACTTCTTCACGGGCCGTCTACCACTCCTTATTGGAAACTCGCAAGGCACGACAGCTGTTCTCGGTCGCGATGCGCCGAGGTCGCCCTCAGATCGCGTCTAAGCTCATCTTGACCCGGATCGCTTTTCCGGGCTCCACGACCTAGGCCAGCGATGCCGACCTGATGGGTCTTCAGGAACGCGCAACGTGGTTTTGCTGCGGCTTGGTTTGCTTCAGCAGGAATCGGGACAGCTGCGCGACCTCCTCCGCCGCAGACTCGGCTCCCTGATCCGACGATACAGTCACGCCAGCCGCGAAGCATCGCACGAACGCCACGTTGTAGCTGAGCGACGGCCCGACCGTTTCCCCGAGTTCGCTCAACGCATCGACGATCTGAGATCCCTCCTCGTGCGAGCTGTCGACCCGCATGGGCACGCAGACGATCTTCAGCGGTGCTCCGGAGGCGTCCGACCTTTTCACCTCGCGCGCCCTGGCGATGGTTCCTTCGGCGCCACCGATATCGAGGCTCGAAGGGCCGCAGGGTACGACCAGCAGATCCGCGATCATCACGGCGGTCTCGAAGATCGGTCCGAGTCCTGCCGGCAGGTCTACGACGACGACATCGCTACCGGTCTTGAGGACGTTCCTGATCCAGACGAGTTTGTTCAGAGTGGTCAAGACGTGGTGCCGCACCGGGAAGCTCAGCTGACGGGGACGGCTCCAATGAGAGGCGCCGCCCTGCGGATCGGCGTCGACGACCGCGACGCTGCTTCCATAACGGACGATGTCACCCGCCAGATTGACTGCGACCGTCGTCTTGCCGACCCCACCTTTGCTCTGCCCCACTACGATGACGATCATGTCGCGTGTTTCCTGTTCGGCTTTCGTGCCAGGCTCGGCTGCGACCGGCCGAAGACGCGGGCGCATCGACCCCTCTTGCTTCCGCGGTCCAAATCCGTAGTCGTGCGGTCGATGTTAGGACTTTCAGAACGGCAACCATCGACGCGCGTCAGTCCGCTGTCCGCATCAGGGCGGACTCCTCGGCGTTTTGTCGGGACTGCAGAGCCTGCAGAAGCTTCAGGGCCTCCGGGTTGCCTGTGCGTGAAGCACGCTCGCACCAGTGCCGCGCGCGATCGAGGTCGCGGGCAACATCGTGCCCGGACGCGTAGACGTTCGCCAGCACCATCTGCGCTTCGGAGATGTTTCGCTCGGCCGCCCTCTCATACCAGGTGAGGGCAGTGACCCGATCACGATCGACGCCCCTCCCCTGCCAGAGCATGACGGCGAAATTGTACTGAGCCACCGCATGCCCGGCCGCCGCGGCGGCTCGGTAATGCGTTGCGGCTTGGGCGAGATCGAGCGGGACGCCTTCACCGAGACTGTGGAGCACGCCCATCTGGAACTGCGCTTCCACGTGGCCGCATTCTGCCGCCTTGCGCATCCAGGACGCCCCGGCGGCTTTGTCTTGTGCGACGCCTCGGCCCTCGAGCAAGATCATGGCCAGGATCACAATGGCTTCGACGTCACCCTGCTCGGCTGCCACCTTGAACCATTCGAGGCTCAGCTGATCGGGCGCTCCCCGCTCGGTGTGGCCCCCCTGCAGGTAGAGCTGTCCTAAACTTCTGATGGCTGGCGAGTAGCCGCCGCCGGCAGCGGCTCGGAGCAGGGCCTCTGCGTTCTTGATGTCCTTCGCCGTGCCCTCTCCCCGATACTGGAGGACAGCCAAGAGGGTCATGGCCTCGTAATCGCCAGCGCTGACCGCGGCCTCGAGAAAGGGGATCGCGGCCTCTACGTTTCTGGCGACACCGATGCCTTGACCCAGCATGAGCCCGATCTTGGCATCCGCGGTCTTGATGCCGCATTCCGCGGCGCGTTCGAACCAATGCAAGGCTTGCGCACCGTCGGGCTCGCATCCTGCGCCGTCGCGAAGGAAAATGGCGGCATTGAAGGCCGCGACCCCGTGACCCGCCTCGGCGGCACGCAGGAACCAGCGCGCCGCCTCGCTCATGATCTTGGGGACACCTTCTCCTCGCGCGTGAAGACTGCCCAGGATGAATTGGGCTTGCGCATCGCCGAGGTCGGCGGCTTGCCGGTACCATTTGGCCGCCTCGGTCAGGTTCGGGGCGATGCCATGACCCCGGCTGTAGAACTCGGCCAAGCTGAGCATCGCCGGCAGATAGTCGCGCTTGGCCGCGGAACGAAGTCTGTTCTCGATTTGCAGGGCATCAAGCTTCAGGCCTTCCCGCTCGCCGAGGTGCAGGACGGCGAGAGAGTGCTGGGCAGCCGGCAAATCTTTTTCGGCGGCCTGGGTCAGCAGCGCGACCGCTTCGTCCGGCGACGACGCAGCGCTCTTGCCGTCCAGGATGCGCATCGCCAACGCATAGGCCGCGGAGGCTTCGCCTCGAGCCGCAGCTTTCCGGTACCAATCGTTGGCGGCGGCGTCGTCGCGCTCGACACCCAATCCGTTGGCGAAGATGGCGCCGAGGCCGAGTTCCGCCTGGGCAATGCCAGCCGCAGCGGCGCGTTCGTACCAACGCCTCGCCTCTTCATAGTCTCGTTCGCCGCCGAAGCCTTGGGCGTGGAACCGGCCAACCATCGCTTGCGCTTCGGGCTTGCCCTGTTCGGCGGCCTTCAACGCCCAATGGCGGGCCCGCTCCGGGTCGCGGGGGACCGAGACACCGTTGGGGAACATGAGCTTGCGCTTGCGTTCCGCCGCCTCTGCATCCACGCGGCTTGCCGCCTCGAACCATCGCGCCGCATCGCTCGGGGAATTGGCGTCGCCGACTTCCAGGATCATCGCCAGGTGGAATTGCGATTCCAGATGTCCTGCTTCCGCGGCCCTCCCGAACCAGAACACGGCATCGGGCAAGAACCGCAAGGTCCCTTTCCCATGAAGGTACGCCATACCGACCGCATGGCAGGAGTCGCGATCGCCACTCTCCGCCGCCTCTCGCCAGACGTCCAAAGCCGTACCGAGGTGTCCCTTGGCCGCGAGCGCAGCTGCGCGCTTCCCAGGCCGCCTCGTTTTGATCTTGAGGAAACCGAACATCCCGCTTCCGCTCACCTCCGGGGCGACTGAATCGTCGCCTCGCCGATAGCATAAAACAATTCACAGATGTAGCGCCCTCGACGCGAGCGGCCAATCTCGTTGTCCGAAGGATGGCCCGAAGCGTTCTGGGGCCGGGACGTCGCCGCTGTTTGCGGGAACGTCGGGGCGCGGCCACGCGGGTGAGGGTCGGTCCACATGACGGGGCCGATCGGCCGCGAATGGCTCGCGTCGTGCTTCGGTCTGATCCGATCTCGGTTTGCGTAACCATAATCGGCAGTGAACCACATAATTCGGTAACTCAACTCCTTAGACCTCGAGTAACCGAACTTATCATTCAAATATTATCTCCTGTTAACAAGATGTTTCAAGTAGCTAATTGATTTTATAATACCTTTTGATAACTAAATCGTCTTGCGTTTCAGTAACTACACGGATTTTGATTGCGATTTACGCTGCACAATACAACCAATTGGCAATAGATGGGACGCTAACTGATTTGCACACGGTTCGTCTTTTCGAACCGCCCCAAATTAGGAGCTAGCCATGGCCAACACTAGCGCTGGCAATCCAAACAATGGAATTGTCTACTTAACCATGAAGGGCACGGACGCCTCCGGAAACCCGATCACCGTACAGGGGTCCGGCGTTCTTGTGTCGGACGACGAAGTGCTGACGGCTGCTCACCTCGTTTACAACGACGACGGCACCTTGCGCACCACGGGTTCGGCATCGGTCGGTTACAACGCTGGCTCATCGAGCGCGACGTCGAAGATCGACGGCACTCAAGCCCTCGCAAAACAAGTTTACACGTCGTTGGCCGGGATGAGCAACGATTTCGCAGTTGTGCACTTGAGCACACCTGTTTCGGGGGGAACGATCTTTAATATTGGATCGGATCTTGCGGCCGGCACTTTCACGGTGAGCGGCTATCCGGCGGGCACATCGGGCAGTCTCGATACGAGAACCGAAGCGCTCTCCGTGGCCTCCGGGACAAATGTCTATACGGGC
The DNA here is from genome assembly GCA_964252585.1 of uncultured Lichenihabitans sp. Taxonomy (GTDB): domain Bacteria; phylum Pseudomonadota; class Alphaproteobacteria; order Rhizobiales; family Beijerinckiaceae; genus Lichenihabitans. The sequence goes on from CAXUOD010000184.1 coordinate 6,972, forward strand.
TCGACCCTCGATGATGGATCCGGCAATCCAGCCGGCAGCAGCGGCGGAGCGATCTACCAGATCGTCAACGGCGTTCCGACCGTTTACGGTGTGATCTCGGCAGAATCGACGAGCGACCAGACGAAAGGATACTTCAAGGAGCTCACAGCCGCAGACGTCACGCAGATCAAGGCCTGGGTAGCGACCGCCGATCAGAGCGGAGCAGCGGCAGGAGCCGCGGTGTCCTATTCTGCCCCGGGCTTTTCTCAGGCTCTCGCCGATCAGCTGGCGTCCGATGCGTCGGGGTACTCGGGCAGCGGGCAGGCGGTGATGACCGATGTCGCGACTGCCATCTCGACGGCTTGCAGCCAGGGCGGCACCTTTGCGCAAATGACCCAGGAAGCTACGGTCTATCTCGAGAACAACTCATCTTACTTGAACAAGGCTCTGGCTTACCTCGCCGGCTTCTTGTCGGGAACCACGAACTCCTGGTCGAGCGATCTGTCGAATACCACCAACAACATCATTGCCGGCTCGATCATCAACAGTACCACGCGCAATGCGGCCACCGCGGGCCGAAACGAAGGTTTCGCGGCAGTTTCCGCCCCTCCGGCCGCCGCAATCCTTCCCGGGTTGACGACGCTCTCGCATGTCATCTCGGACAACGGAAGCATGGC
>CAXUOD010000184.1:7727-9486 GCA_964252585.1 uncultured Lichenihabitans sp.
TGCGAGGCTTCGATCATGGCGATCTGCTTCGTCAGGCCTTCCGCCAGAGCCTTCGCCATCGTGACGTCCATGCGAAGCCGGGCCGTGATCAGGGCCGTGGTGGTCCAATCCGTGCCATTGGCCGATATCGGCAGCAAAGCACAGCAGGTGATGTCGAGGTGAGATCCGACGGTACGGTGAAACGTAACCTGATCGACGTTACGGATGCTCTCGTGATGCGGATCGGCCATCAACTGAGGCGGCTCGGTTTTCGTGCGCATGAGATCTCCTTCGATTGATTGCGCCTGCGAGGGTGGGCTTGCCCGCAGATCCTGTCGTGATGACGAACTTGTCCATTGAGGTCGCGATCGCCAAGCACTGCCGGGCGGCTCTCGCCCAACAGCACGACGCCTGCGCCGACCGGTGCGAACGAGCCTCGTCACCTCGTGCCTCCGTGCGTCCAAGGTGCGACTACGCCATCCGCTCCGCAAGGATTTGTCGCGCTCCCCGCGGAAGCGATTGCGCGGATGCCGTCCTCGATCCGCCGCTTTCAGACCTGAGCCCTCCCGCTCACCGACACAGACGCTGCTGGATCAGCTATGGAGTTGTCGGAACACAGGCGGAGCGAGGGCCGATGTACGCTGAGGGAGGAGGATGGAGACCGCCGGGCGAGCCACCCCGCCGGAGGCCACGGGTCACCAAACGGCAAGAGCGAATCATCCTGTGGCTCGTCGTCATCAACGCTCTCCTGCTGCTCGTCGCGCCCATCGGCGGCGTGACGATCATCCAAGCCGTCATCCAACACTAAGCGGGCCTAGCCTCGATGAGCGGTCCGGCCGTCAGGCGACTGGATGGCTCGGACCGGCCAACGCCTCGACGTAGATCGCGTAGGCGTCGGCATAGGTCACCTCGCGCGGGTTGTTCACGAGGAGCCGGGTCTGCTTCATGGCGTCCTCCGCCAGGCGACCGAGGTCCTTTTCGGCGATCCCCACCTCGGCCAGCGTCGCCGGAACACCGCAATCCCGGCAGATCGACGCCAAGCTGTCGACGAAGCGTCGAGCGGCCACCTTGGCAGGCAGACCGGCGGCCGAGGGATCGAGGATGGGGGCCAGTTCCGCGTAGAGCGCTTCGGCGTGGAACAGGTTGAACCGCACCACCCCCATCAGGACCAGCGCGTTCGATAGACCATGCGGCACGTGGAAGACGGCACCGATCGGGTAGGCCAGGGCGTGCACGGCCGCGACGGGCGCGTTGGCGAAGGCCATGCCGGCCAGCATCGAGCCGAGCAGCATGTCGGAGCGCGCCGCAAGGTTGCCTCCGTCCCGACAAACGGTGCGGACGTTGGCGGACAGCAGGGCGAGCGCTTGCCGGGCCAGCTGGTCCGACATCGGGTTCTTCTTGTACCGGCTCGTATAGGCTTCGATGGCGTGCACCATGGCGTCGATCCCCGTGGCGGCCGTCACATGCGCCGGAAGCCCCAGGGTCAGTTCCGGGTCGAGAATGGCCCAATCGGGCAGGAGACGCGGCGACACCACGCCCTTCTTCTCCGTCGTCGGCGTCGTGACGATCGAGATCGGGGTCACTTCGGAACCCGTCCCCGAGGTCGTCGGCACCAGGATCAGCGGCAGTCGCTGCCCCTTGGCGAGCCCGACGCCGTAGATGGCATCGAGTTGCTCGTCGGACCTGGCCAGATAGGCGACGAGCTTTGCGGTATCGAGGGCCGAGCCGCCGCCGACCGACAGCACGAGGGCGATGGCTTCGGCGCGGGCCCGCGCCGAAG
>CAXUOD010000184.1:9496-10600 GCA_964252585.1 uncultured Lichenihabitans sp.
CTCGATGACGGTCGACGGCGGATCGGACACGACCTCGTCGAATACGCTCAACGCGACGCCGGCCGCCACGAGGGCGCCTTCGGCAGCCTGGGTCAGCCCCGCGGCTCGCACGCCGCGGTCGGTGACCAGCAGCACCCTTTGCGCGCCGCAGCCGGATACGATCTCGGCGACCTTGGACGAAGCGCCCGGCTCGAACAGGATGTTGGGGCAGGTCTGGAAGGTGAACGGTTTCATGGTGCTTTCCGCAAGGCTGAATTTGGCGGAGCTCCGACGGCCTTCGACCGTCGCAGTCGCCGATGGCGGGGCCGACGATCGTCGCCTGCCGCTCTGGCGTCAGTAGATCGCCGGTTCCGGCACCGGCGCGCCGAATTCGGTGCGGAGGAAGTCGAAGTCGCAGCCCTGGTCGGCCTGCTGGACGTGCTGCGAGAAGGCCCAGCCGTAGCCGCGTCCGTAGCGCGGCGCGAGCGGCACCCAGGCGGCGCGACGAGCCGCCAGTTCCGCCTCGCACACCTCCATGTCGATCCGCCGGGCGTCGACGTCGATCGTGACCGTGTCGCCGGTGCGCAGCAGCGCGAGCGGCCCGCCGACGAAACTCTCGGGCGCGACGTGCAGCACGCAGGCGCCGTAGCTCGTGCCCGACATGCGTGCGTCGGACAGCCGCAGCATGTCGCGGTGCCCCTGCTTGAGGAGCTTCTTCGGCATCGGCAGCATGCCCCATTCCGGCATGCCGGGACCGCCTTGCGGGCCGGCGTTGCGCAGGACGAGCACGTGATCGGGGGTCACGTCGAGGTCTTCGTCGTCTATGGCCTTCTTCAGGCTCGGGTAGTCGTCGAAGACCAGCGCCGGGCCGGAATGCTTCATGAAGCGTTGATCCATCGCGGCGGGCTTGATGACGCAGCCGTCGGGCGCCAGGTTTCCGTGCAGCACCGCGAGCGACCCCTCGCCGTAGATGGGCTTCGAGACGGGGCGGATCACGTCGGCGTCGTAGACCTTGGCACCGGCGATGTTCTCGCCGAGCGTCCGGCCCGTTACGGTCATGCAGGAGAGGTCGAGGTGATCGGCGATCTCGACCATCAGCGCCCGGATGCCGCCGGCGTAGAAGAA
>CAXUOD010000185.1:0-10467 GCA_964252585.1 uncultured Lichenihabitans sp.
GCCGCCATGCCGCTCGGGAAGCCGATGGCGTCGTCGGCGCCTTCGAGCGCCGCGAGCTTCTCCTCGAACAGCGTGACGGTCGGGTTCGTGGTGCGCGAATAGACGGGCCGGCTCTTCCGCCCGGCATAGGTCTCGACCATGTCGGCCGTCGTCGCGAAGGTGAAGAGCGACGTCTGCACGATCGCCGGCACGACCGCCTCGAAGGCGTGTGGCGGATCATGCGCCACGATGCGCTCGGCCTCGGCGAAACGGTCGGGCGGCGTCATGAGGCCATGGTCTCGTTACTTCTCCTTGGCCCAAAGCTTTCGAGACCAGCAAGCTCGAAGGTCGCCGAGCGGACAAGTTCCGTCAAGGTGGTCCTACCGTATCGAGGGGCCTTCGGCAGAGATCGAAAGACGATTTCGGAGTGTCGAGGACGGCCTTGGTACTCGGAGGACCGGGCCTTTCCAGCCGTATGTGGAAAGCTTGTCCTTCGTCGCTGACCGTCATACCGATGACGGCGAAAGGTGACGCATTTTCACCTCCGACCTCACGCTTCGACGGTACCGCCCGCCCTATACACCGACCCCAACGCGGTGACGGTGCCGACACTCAAATCTTCGTCCAGATCCCGCCTGCGCCCGACGACCTTACGGCCGCCTCGATGAACGCGAGCCCCCGCACCCCGTCGTCGATCGTCGGGTAGAGCACGTCGGGAGACGGCCTGCCGCCGTCGCGCGCCGCCACGATGGCGTCGGCGATCTCGGTGTAGAGATTGGCGAAGCCTTCGAGGTAGCCTTCCGGATGGCCGGCCGGAACGCGCGACATCCGCCGGTTCGCCGGGTCGGCGCCCGCGCCGTTGCGGGTCACGATCTGCTGGTTCGCGCCGAGCGGCGACCAGAGCATGCGGTTCGGCTCGGCCTGTACCCATTCGAGGCCGCCCTTCGTCCCATAGACGCGGATCCTCAACCCATTCTCGTGGCCCGGCGACACCTGGCTGGCCCAGAGCATGCCCTTGGCGCCGTCGCGCCAACGCATGAGGATCTGGGCATCGTCGTCGACGCGGCGGCCTTCGACGAAGGTGGTGAGTTCGGCGCAGAGAGCTTCGACCTCGGCGCCCACGATGAACTCGGCGAGGTTGAAGGCATGCGTGCCGATGTCGCCGATGCAGCCGCCGGCACCGGTCCGCGCGGGATCGGTGCGCCACGCGGCCTGTTTCTGTCCGCTGTCCTCGAGACGCTCGGCGAGCCAGTCCTGTGGGTACTCGACCTGGACGACGCGGATGCGGCCGAGCTCCCCGGCCGCCACCATGGCGCGGGCCTGCCGCACCAGCGGATAGCCGGTGTAATTGTGGGTGAGCGCGAAGATCCGCCCCGACCGGTCGACGGCCTCTTTCAAAGCGTGGGCCTCGTCCAGCGTCGTTGTGAGCGGCTTGTCGCAGATGACGTGGATGCCGGCCTCGAGGAAGGCCAGGATCGACGGGCCGTGCATGTGGTTCGGCGTCACGACCGCCACGGCCTCGATGCCGTCGGGCCGCGCGGCCTCGGCCCGTGCCATGGCGGCGAAATCGGGATAGGTCCGCTCCGGATCGAGGCCCAGCGCCGCGCCGGACCGCGCCGCCTTCTCGGGCGTCGACGACAGGGCGCCCGCCACGAAGTCGTAGCGGTCGTCGAGCCGCGACGCCATGCGGTGCACGCCGCCGATGAAGGCGCCCTCGCCGCCCCCTACCATGCCGAGCCGGATGCGCCGTCCCCGGTCTTCGCTGCGTCCTTCGATCATCTCGTCCTCCCGGTGTGCGAGGTCAGGCGATGCCGAGCATCCGCCGGTTGCGCGCTTCGTCCGGGGCGGCCCCGGCGAAATCGTCGAAGGCCTTCTCGGTGACCCGGATGATATGGGCCGCGATGAACTCGGCGCCCTCGCGCGCGCCGTCCTCGGGGTGCTTCAGGCAGCATTCCCATTCGAGCACGGCCCAGCTGTCGTAGCCGTGTTGTGCCAATTTCGAGAAGATCCCGGCGAAGTCGACCTGCCCGTCGCCGAGCGAGCGGAAGCGGGCCGCGCGTTCGACCCAGGGCTTGAAACCCGAGTAGAAGCCCTGGCGACCCGTCGGATTGAACTCGGCGTCCTTGACGTGGAAGGCCTTGATGCGCTCGTGGTAGATGTCGATGAAGGCGAGATAGTCGAGCCCCTGCAGCAGGAAATGCGAGGGGTCGTAGTTGATGGCGCAACGCCGGTGGTTGCCCGTCGCCGACAGGAACTGCTCGAAGGTCGCGCCGTCGAACACGTCCTCGCCCGGGTGGATCTCGAACGCGAGGTCGCATCCGGCCTCCTCATAGGCATCGAGGATGGGGCGCCAGCGGCGGCCGAGTTCGGTGAAGCTCGCCTCGACGAGGCCCGCGGGACGCTGCGGCCAGGGGTAGACGAAAGGCCAGGCGAGCGCGCCCGTGAAGGACACCCCGGTCTTGAGCCCGAGGTGGCGCGAGGCCCGCGCCGCCATGACGACCTGGTCGACCGCCCAGGACTGCCGGCCCTTCGGGTCGCCGTGCAGATGCGGTGGCGCGAACGCATCGAAGGCGTCGTCATAGGCCGGGTTCACGGCGACGAGCTGGCCTTGGAGATGGGTCGAGAGCTCGGTGATCGCGAGTCCGTGGGACGCGGCCGTGCCTGCGACCTCATCGCAGTAGGTCTTCGATTCGGCCGCGCGCACGAGGTCGAACAGGCGCGGGTCCCAGGTGGGGATCTGCACGCCCTTGTAGCCGAGCCCCGCGGCCCAGCCGCAGATGGCGTCCAGGCTGTTGAACGGCGCGGAATCGCCGGCGAATTGGGCCAGAAACAGGCCTGGGCCTTTCAGTGTCTTGGGCACGATATCCTCCTCCAGTGTCTCAGGCCGCGGCCTTTCAGGCGACGTCGGCGGGGATCGCGATCATCCGGACGGTTTGCAGGCCATCGTCGGAACGCTCGCGATGATCGCGGTCTCATCCGAAGCTTGTCTAGCAACAGCCGATACCGGAGGCAAAACCCGCGATCGCTTCCCCGGTTGGCCGTGCCCCGGTCGAAGCACGCCCGGACGTGGACAGCTGCCCTCCGTTCAGGCCGGGCCGTTGCCGTCATCCCCGTCGGCTTCGTCGTCGAGATCGGCCTCGGCGAGGCTGCGCCGCAGGCGCGTGGGCAGGAGTTCGCCGCTCTGATCGAGCACCGGATAGGCGGCGGCCGACACGAGATGCATGTTGACCCGCTTCATGTCGCGCAGGAGATCGAGGTAGAGGGCGCCGCGTTCCTGGTCGAGCAGCCCATCGCGGAGCCGCGTGAAATGCTCTCCGGTGGCCTTGGCCTCGATGTCGCGGAACACCTCCTTCTGGGCCGCGAGCAGCCGTGCCGTCCTGAGGTCGCCGGTGAGCAGCACGTTGGCGGCCGAGCGGACGTTGGTCAGCAGCTGGTCGAGCGCGGCCCGCAACTCGGCTTCCCGGTCCTTCGGCAGCACGAGGCCGTGCTTGATGCGCTTGGCCACGAGGCCGAGCAGGTTCCGCTCGACGACATCGGCCGCATGCTCGATGTTGGTGGTGAAGAGCACGATGTCGCCGGCGCGGTGCCGGTCCTCGGCCGACATGGCGTCGGGATCGAGTTCCGTCAGGTAGGCCGTGACGGCGCCGCTGAGCTTGCCCGTGACGGCGGCGAGCTTCTTGGTTTCGCCGAGGCGCCGCCGGTCTGCTTTGTCGAGAACGGCCCGCAGGCCGTTCAGCATGTCGTCGAGGAGATCGGTAAGGCGCAAGGCTTCTCGCGTGGCGCATCCCAAGGCCACGAAGGGAGCTTCGAGGGCGTTCCGATCGAGGTAGAGCGGTCGAGACGGGTCCCCCTCGGCGACCCGTTCGGGCAGCAGGCGTCGCAGCAGCCGGGCCAGGCTCGGCAGCAGCGGCAGGAACACCACAGCGACCGCGAGGTTGAACGCGACGTGGAAATCAGCCACGGCGCGCTCGACATTCGGTTGCCACTGCACCAGGAGACGTCCGGCCGGCGCAAGGACCATCAGGGCCACCACGACTCCGATTCCCCGGGTCAGGAGGTTGCCGACCGGCAGGCGCTTCGCGGCCGGGTCCTCGCCGGCGGCGCCTTCGAGACAAGGGTTGAGGGCCGTGCCGAGATTGGCGCCGAGCACGAGCGCGAAGGCGGTGTCGGGCGGCACGACCCCCCGCGCCGCGAACGACATGACGAGCAGCACGATCGCGACCGAGGAGTGCGCCGCCCAGGTCAGGGCGGCGGCCATCGCGACGTCGACCAGCGGCTGGGTCGCCACGATGCCGAGCAGGAGGCGCAGGCTCGGCTGGTCCTCGTAGGGCGTCACGAGGGTCAGGAGTTCGCGCAGCGCCATGAACATCAGGCCGAGCCCGATCAGCACGCGGCCGAAATCGCGCGAGGCCGCCGCCGTGCGGCGGAACAGCAGTACGCCGAAGAGGATCAGCGGTGCCGCGGCGGCCGCGGCGTCGAAGGAGAAGAACTGGACGATCAGCGTTGTGCCGACGTTGGCACCGAGCATCACGGCCAGGGCCGGCACGAGGTCGACGAGGCCGCCGGCCGCGAAGCCGGTGATCATGAGGCCGGTCGCGGTACTGCTCTGGAGGATGGCCGTGGCGCCGAGACCGGCCATGAAGGCCTTGAACCGGTTGCTGAGCGCGGAGGCGAGAAGGCGCCGCAGCTTCGGCCCGAAGGCGCGCTGGACGCCCGTCTGCACCATGCGGACGCCCCACAACAGGAGGGCGATGGCGCCCGCGAGGTTGAGGATCGTGAACGAAAGGTCCAAGGGCTTCAGTCCAGGATCTTCTGCACGAGGAGGAGGTCGAGATACCGGTCGAACTTGTAGCCGACCTCCGGCATCAGGCCGACCCGGGTGAAGCCGAAGCGCTCGTGGAGCGCGATCGACGCCGTATTGGCGGCATCGAGGCCTCCCACCATGACATGCTTGCCCAAGGCCTTCGCGCTTGCCATCAGAGGGGGCAGCAGCAGAGCCGCCACACCGCGGCGGCGATGCTCCCGGCCGACGTAGATCGAGTGTTCGACCGTCTTGAAGTAGCCGTCATGCGGCCGGAAGTCTCCGAACGAGGCGTAGCCCAGAACGACGTCGGCTTCGGCCGCGACGAGGAACGGATAGCCCCGCGCCCGCCGCTCGGCCACGAAGGCTCGGCGATTGGCGAGGTCGACGGGGTGGAACGAGAAGATCGCGGTCGAGGTCGCGATCGCGTCGTTGTGGATGGCGAGAATGGCCGGCAGGTCGCTCTCGGTCGCGTCGCGAATATCGATGCTCATCATGTCTCGTTCTGCCGTCGTTCGAGGAGCGGGGCCGGGCGGCCCCGGCGACGGGCATTGCCCTCCGCCCAATCGAGCTCCTCTTCGAGAGCATGATAGGCATCGTCGCCGATTTCACGCGTATGACGCAACGTCTGCACCGCTTTGCGTTCGGCCGCGATCGCCTTCATGCGGAGTTTGCCGAACACCTTGGGACGGAGCCCGAGCAAACCCTCGTCCTGCAGCACGATGTCGTATTCCTTTCGCAGGATGGCGGCCTCGGGCTCGTCCACGCCGTCGAGCGAACGCAGGGCCGCGCGGGTCGCTTCCTGGCGCGCAAACTCGCGCTCGCGCTCGAAGCGGCCGTCGTCGGAGAGGTTGAGCCAGCGCATGAGCGGGCCGAGCGTCAGGCCCTGGATCACGAGCGTGCCGAGCACCACCGAGAAGGCCGCGACGATGACGAGGTCGCGGTGCGGGAAGCTCGAGCCGCCCGCGGCTTCGGGAAGCGCCAGGGCGGTGGCGAGCGTCAGGAGGCCACGCATGCCGCACCAGCCGACCACGAGGGCACTTTTATAGCTGCGGGCCGCCGCCGTCCGCTGCTCCTCCGGGACCGTCAGGCGCTGCACGAGCCGCGCCATGCCGTTGTAGACGAAAGTCCAGACGAGTCTCACGACGATAACGGTGGCGAGGATCGCAAGGCCGAACCACGCATAGGGGGCGAAGCTGCCATCGATCGCCCGGCCGATCTCCTGCAACTGCAGCCCGATCAGGATGAAGGCCAGCGCGTTCAATACATAGACCGCGACCTCCCAGACCGCGTAGGATCCGCGCCGGTTCTCCGCACCGAGGTGCGCCGGGGCGAGACGCGCCAGAACCACCGCATAGGTCACGACCGTCAGGACGGGCGAGACGCCGAGTTTCTCGGCCGCGATCCAGACCACGAAGGTGGCGACGAACTGGGTCACGACAGCGATCGCGAGATCGGTGATGCCCCGCGTCAGAAGCATGTAGAGCCTGGCCAGCACCCAGCCCAGGACCAGGCTGCCCACGGAGTTCGCGAGAAACAGCGGCACCGCATTGGCGGGTGTCAGGGCCGTGCCGAGCGCCACGCCGACCGCGTAGCGATAGATCAGGAGCGCGCTGGCGTCGTTCAGCAGGCCTTCGCCCTCGAGGATCACCATGAGGCGCCGCGGCGGGCCCATCGGCCCCAGCACGGCCGTGGCCGAAACGGGGTCCGGGGGCGCCACGATGGCGCCGAGCGCGATCGCCACGGACCAGGGCATGTCGGGCACGAGGTGGCGCGCCACGAGGGCCACGGCCGCCACCGTGAGGGCGACCGCGATGAGAACGAGGCTCGAGACCGGAATCCAGTTCTCGCGGAGGTCGCGGAGCGAGGCGTCGAAAGCGGCGTCGAGGATCACCGGCGCGACGAAGAGGGTCAAGGCCAGGTCGGGATCGAACCGGATCCCCGGGACGTCGAACGGCGCCAATGCCAGACCCGTGCCGGCCAGCGCCAGCAGCACGGGGTAGGGGGCGCCGATCTTTCGCGCGATGGCGGTCAGGAGCGCGCCGCCGAGCAGCAGCGCGAGGACGAGTTCGAAAAGCAGCATGGCCCGGAGTTTAGCCGCCGAAACGTCGCCAGCATAGCGCCGCGCGCCCGGTTTCGTGGCGACCGTGCGGCACCGCGCGTCGCGAACTCGTGCCCGATATCAGACAGGAACTTTACAAAATATTTTACATATGTGAAGTCTGCGTCAGATCAGAGACCGCTACCTTATGCCACCGCCGCTTCGTTTCGCCACGCGACTGAACTCCTTCGGGTCTCGCCCGCAGGCCTTCTGGCCGTCGCTCGAGGGTAAGCCGAAGCCGCTCGACCTGGCGCGGCGGGCCGCCACGGTGAAGGGCCTCACGGACGTCGACCTGAACTACCCGGATCACGTTCTGGACGACCCGGCAGAGTTCGGCCGACAGATCCAGGATATCGGCCTCGGGGTGAACGGGTTCGCGATGCGGTACTACGCCAACCCGGCGTTCAAGCTCGGCGCCTTCACGCATCCGGACCGCGCGGTTCGGCGCGACGCCATCGATCTCACCAAGCGCGGCATAGATGCGGCACGCGAAGCCGGCACCCGCCTGATGACCCTCTGGCTCGGCCAGGACGGCTTCGACTATGCCTTCCAGGCCGATTACGAGACCCTGCTGAATGACGAGATCACGGGAATCCGTGAAGTTGCTTTGCATGATTCCGATTGCCTGATCAGTATCGAATACAAGCCGAACGAGCCGCGCTCGTTCAGCCTCATGCCTGACTGTGCCTCGACCCTGCTGATTCTGAGGGAGATCGGCCTGCCCAATCTCGGGGTGACGCTCGACTTCGCCCACATGCTCTACGCCGGCGAGCAGCCCGCTTTCGCGGCCGCCCTCGTGGCGCGTCACAGCCGCGTCCTCGGCCTCCACCTCAACGACGGCTACGCCAAGCGCGACGACGGCCTGATGGTCGGCGCGGTCCACCCCCAGCAGACGATCGAACTGCTGCGCCAAGTGCGCCGGGACGGCTACGCGGGGCCGATCTACTTCGACACCTTCCCGGATCTCACGGGCCTCGACCCCGTGCAGGAATGCGAGACCAACATCGCGACCGTGAAACAGATGCTGCGCGCCGTCGATCGGCTCGAGCGCGGCAACCGATTGGCTGACGCCATGGCCCGGCAGGATGCCCCGTCGAGCCAGGCGATCGTCAACGAGGTCCTGTTCGGCGCCGTCGACGACGGCTGATTCCGAACGGGCGGGAACACCGCACGTAAGAACACCAGGGAGGAAGCGATGATGAGAATGTTGAGGGCAGGCGTCGCGGCTGCGAGCCTCTTCACCGCCATGACGGCGCGGGCGCAGGATCTGGCGCCGCTGAACTCCGACACCGAGAAGGATCGGATGGAGTGGTCGGCACTCGCGACGAAGTTCGGGCCGTTGTCGAAGCCCGTCGCCGGCACGCGCATCGGCGGCGTTTCGAAGACGCTGACCAACGAATACTGGCGCTCGCTCGGCGAAGGCTACAGCAAGTTCGCCAAGGCCGAGGGCGTTGCGGTCGTCTATCAGGCGGCCCAGAGCGAGGGCGACCAACTGGGTCAGCTCGCCATCGCCGAGAACATGATCGGCCAGGGCTACAAGGCTCTCCTGCTCTCGCCGCAGACCGACGCCAACCTCCAGCCCGCGGTCGACGAAGCCAAGGCGGCCGGAGTGCCGGTGATCAACGTCAACGACGCCGTGATCCCGAACGCCCTGTATTACGTCGGCAACGTCCAGCGCGACAACGGCGTGCGGGCCGCGCGATGGTTCGTCAAGAACCGGCCGAACGGCGGCCCCGTGGCGGTCATCGAGGGGCAGGCGGGCGTCTATGCGGCCGGCCAGCGGACCGCGGGCTTCAAGGACACGATCGCCAAGGAAGGTCCCAAGCTCAAGGTCGTCGCCAGCGTCCCTGGCAATTGGGACCGGCAGGTCGCCTATGATGCGGCCGCGACGATCCTGCAGCAGCACCCCGACCTCGTGGGTTTCTACTGCAACAACGACACGATGGCGCTCGGCGTCGTCGAGGCCGTCAAGGCCGCCAATGCGCTCGACAAGGTCGCGGTGATCGGGACCGACGGGATCTCGGACGCTTATGCCTCGATCCGGGCCGGCGAATTGACCGCCACGGTCGACAGCTTTCCGGTGCTGACCGGCGAAGTCGCGCTCGAAGTGGCGTTGCGCCTGCTCGACCACGAGAAGCTTCCGCGCGTCGTCGCGACTCCGCAGGCCCTGATCACCAAGGACAATGTCGAGCGGTTCAAGGGGCCGGGCGTCGACGAGCGAGCCGTGCTCCAGCAGGCTGCGGCCTCCGAGTGAGGTGAACAGCGTCCGGCCGGTGATGCCATGAGCTACGCTCCGCTTCGCCTCGCGATCGAGGGCGTGTCGAAGAGCTTTCCGGGCGTCAAGGCGCTCCAGGGCGCTTCGATCACGCTCCGGCCGGGTGAGGTCCATGGACTTCTTGGCGAGAACGGGGCCGGGAAATCGACCCTGCTCCGGATCCTGTCGGGCGTCTTCCGCCCTGATGCGGGCAGCATCGCGGTCGACGGAAGCCCCGTGACGATGAGGGGTCCGGTGTCGGCGCGTCGCGCCGGCATCAGCATGATCCACCAGGAACTCCAGCAGGTTCCTGAGCTGACGGTCGCCCAGAACATGTTCCTGGGTCGCCCCTTGACGCGGGGCGGCGGATTGTTCGTCCGCCGCCGTGCCCAGGAGCGGCGAGCCGCGGAGGTCCTGGCGGACCTCGACCCCGCGATCTCGCCCGCGGCGCCGATCCGCAGCCTCAAGGTTGCGGAACGGCAGATCGTGGAGATCGGGCGTGCGCTCCTCGACGAGGCGAGGGTCCTGGCCATGGACGAGCCGACCTCGAGTCTCACCCCGGCGGAGTTCGAGCGGCTCGCGGCCGTGATCCGGCGGCTCGCCGCGCGCGGCGTTTCGATCATCTACGTGTCGCATAAGATGGGTGAAGTGTTTCGGCTCTGCGGCCGCGCCACCATCCTGCGGGACGGGCAGGTGGTGGATAGCGTCGACCTTGCGACCACCACCGAGGCCGCGGTCGTGTCCAAGATGGTCGGGCGGACGCTGAGCCATACCGAACATGGTTGCTTCGCGACCTCCGAAACCCTGCTGTCGGTCCGCGGTCTCGCGTCGGCCGACAAGATCCGGGACGTGAGCTTCGATCTCAGACGCGGCGAGGTGCTCGGCATCGCGGGCCTCATCGGGGCCGGGCGGACCGAACTCCTGCGTCTCGTCGCCGGCGTCGATCGGGCCAGCGCCGGTGACATCCTGGTCGACGGGAAGAAGATCTCCATCGCCCGGCCGCGCGATGCCATCGCGGCCGGCATCGGCCTCGTGCCCGAGGAGCGCAAGCGCGACGGTATCGTGCCGCTGCGATCCGTCATCGCCAACATGGCCCTCCCGTCGATGCCGCGGTTCGCGCCATCCGGGCTGATCCGCCGGACCATGCTGCGGCGGGTCTGCGAACCCATCCTGACGGACATCGCGCTCCGGCCGTTCCTCGTCGATCGGCCGATCGGCCTCTTCAGCGGCGGCAACCAGCAAAAGGCCATCGTGGCGCGCTGGATCGCCTCGGGCACACGGGTTCTGCTGTTCGACGAGCCGACGCGCGGCATCGACATCGGCGCCAAGGCC
>CAXUOD010000186.1:0-10338 GCA_964252585.1 uncultured Lichenihabitans sp.
CCCTTTCTCGGCACGTTGCACCGCGTCGAAGCCGGGCTCGGCGAGGTCGCGGGCGTCGACGTCGCGCGCAACGATGCCGCGCGCCTGCGTCGTGGCCAGCCCCTGGTTCTCCGCGGACGCGATGCACCGAGCGAAGGCATGGCTTACGCCTCATGCGGGGGGGTCGTCGTGGCCTTCGGCCCCATCGAACAGGGCGCGCTTCAGCCCTACCGGGTGTTCAACCTGCCATTCTAGTGTGTGCCGACGGCGTTGAAGCTCAAGCCAGACATCGGGTCGCGCACCGTGTAACGAAGGAACCAGCGCCTGATCCATGGAGCTGGTTCGCTCGCGATGGCGGCCGATGATCCTCTCAAGCGGCGGCCCGGATCTCGGTTCCTGCCTCGCCGACCTCTGCCGCAACGAGTTCGGCCGTAGCCGCCGACAGAGTCCAGCCCAGGTGACCGTGGCCGGTATTGTAGAAGACGCCCGGCCGGCGACCGGGTCCGACCCGCGGCAGCATGTTGGGCAACATCGGCCTGAGGCCGGCCCAGGGGATGACCTTGCTGGTGTCGACCGCCGGAAACAACTGGCGCGTCCAATCGACGAGCGGCTTCACGCGGTCGGCCCGGATATCGCGGTTCTCGCCGTTGAATTCGGCCGTGCCCGCCACCCGGAACCGGTCGGCTCCAAGGCGACTCGAGACGATCTTGGTCTCGTCGTCGAGCAGGCTGACCCATGGGGCAGCGCGCCGGCTCTCGCCTTGCAGGTCGACCGTGATGGAGTAGCCCTTGACCGGATAGATGTTGACGCGGTCGCCGAGCGCCGCGGCTAGCCGCCGGCTGGCGAGACCGGCACAGATCACGACGCCGTCGACCGGCATCGTTTCCGTCGGCAGCGTGTGGTCATGCGCCGACGACCACCGGACCGTGAACCCCTCGGGGGCCGGCTCGACGACCGAGACATCGGCGTCGTAGACGAACCGCGCGCCCCGTTTCAGGCAGGCGGCCGCGAGGCCACGCGTGAAACGATGAATGTCGCCCGTCGAATCGGATTCCGTGAAGAAGCCGCCGTAGTAGCGACCATGGAGGGCCGGCTCGATGGCTTTCATCTCCTCGGGCGTCACGGTCCGGCGGTCGAGCCCGCCCTGGCGCAACAGCGCATTGACGCGGTCGGCATGATCGAAGCCCGCCTTGTTGCGATAGACGTGAAGGATGCCGCGCCGCTCGAGGTCGAAATCGATGTTCTCCCGTCCCGCGATCTCGAAAAGGCGCTCCCGGGCCGCGATGGCGAGCTTGGTGGTGGCCACCGTGTTGGCCTCGTAATGGGGGATGTTGGCGACGAATTCCGCGAGCCACGAATATTTGTGCCAGCTCGGGGAGAGGTTGAGCGAGAGCGGCGCATCGCGGCGGGCCAGCCACTTGATCCCTTTCATCACGGTCGGCCAGGAGTTCCACACTTCGGCGTTGCTGGCCGAGAGCTGGCCACCGTTGGCGAAGGAGGTTTCCATGGCGGCGTAGCGCTGACGATCGAAGATCGTTACGGCGAAACCCCGGTCGAGGAGGGAATAGGCGGTGGTGATTCCGGTGATACCGGCACCGATGACGGCGATGTGATTCATGGAGGACACCTCGTGCGGACGGGACGACGCAAGAACCAGACCGCCTTGCCGGCGATCCTGGTCTCGTCCCCTCTCTGTCACGGGTACCTGAGAGATTGCCCATCCGGGTTCGGACGGCTTCCCCTTCGGCGGACGCAATGAAGCGCCTCTCTCCAGAGTGCTCTCGCGCTGTGGTCCTTTTGCCTGAGAGTTTCCGGGGCGGTTGCTCCGTCGGCGTCCCGGATCCGTTGCCGGTCCGGGATCTCTCCCGCAGCGCTATGCGAGCCCGTTTATCATGACAGCTCGGCGAGGTTCGTGCAACGGCGTTCGAAACGTCCTGCGCCGGACCTGGCCTCCCGGTCACAGAGGACCGGGTCGTCGCCGTTTGGGACGACCAGGCTTTTGACCGCGGTCAACCCCCGAACACCAGCGGGAAGTCGGGTCCGTCGAGCTTGTCGCCGTCGGCGAGCGTCAGATGCCGGAAGGGTGGCGAGCCCTTGCCCTTCCGATCGGCAAACACGGCGTCGTCACCCACCCAGCGCGCCGAGAAGACGCGGCGGCGTTGGGCCCTGGTGGGGTTGGCCGAGGCCCCGTGCACGGTCCGGAAGTCGAACGCCACCGCATCCCCGGGCTCCATGGCCCAACCGAGTATCCGGTAGTCGGCGCGATGGCGGGCGATATCGGGCATCTCGACCGTCTTGTCGTCCTGGTAGAGATCGGTGCCGTCGAAGCGTTTGGGCTTGTGGATGCCCCATCGGTGCGATCCGGCCACGCATTCGAGGCTGTTCTCGCGCGGCACGGCATCGAGCGGGATCCAGAAGCTCACGGTCTGGCGTCCTTCGACGCAGTAGTAGGGCTGGTCCTGGTGCCAGGGCGTGACGACCGATGTGCCGGGTTCCTTCACGAGCACATGATCGTGGAAGAACCGCGCCGTCCGCGATCCCATGAGGCGCGCCGCGGAACCCGCGGCCGGCGACGAGAAGACGAAGCGCCTGAAGTCGGCGAAGCGCTGCCAGTTGCAGAGGTCTTGGAAGAAGGGCGCGGCGTCGCCTTCGGGGTGGTAGGAGCGTTCCAGGGGACTGGGATCCGCCATCAGATCGGCGATCCCCTGCCGCAGCGGCTCGACCCAGTCCTTGAAGAGCCCCTTCAGCAATATCGCACCGTCCCGGGCGAACCGCTCGCGGTCGTCGGCGGTCGGGAAAAGGGCGTCGTGCGTCATGCTCGTGCTCCGAAGGTCGGGGATCGCGGGATTGCCGGGCGAGGCGTCCGACAGGTGGCCGGTCGAGGGTGCCGCGGCCCCCGCTCCGTCTTCGACGAGTCCTTCCGCACGGACGCGACCGTCACGCCTGGGCGATGAACTTCATGCGATGCGCCTTATGCAGATCGATGATGGCCGCGGCCGTTTCCTCGATCGAGCGCCGCGTCACGTCGATCGTCGGCCAACCGTTGCGGGCGAAGAGGCGGCGCGACTGCGCGAGCTCCTCGGCGACCGAGATGCGGTCGACGTAGGGGGTTTCCCGATCCGCGGCGTTGAGGGACAAGAGACGGTTCTGCCGGATCTGCACGATCCGCTCCGGCGACGCCAAGAGCCCCACCACCAGGGGGTTGCGCAGGCCCTCGACTCCCGCTGGCAGCGGCACGCCGGGCACCAGCGGGATATTGGCCGTGCGGACGCCGCGATTGGCGAGGTAGATGCTCGTCGGAGTCTTCGACGTGCGGCTGACCCCGAGCAGCAGGACGTCCGCATCCTCGTAGCCTTCGAGCATCTGCCCATCGTCGTGCATCATCGTATAATTGAGCGCGTCGATGCGCTTGAAGTACTCGGCGTCGAGCACGTGCTGTGCGCCGGGTTTCGGCGTCGAGGTCGCGCCGAGGTAGGATCCGAACAGCGCCAGGATGGGCTGAAGCACGGAAAGACAGGGCGAACCGAACTCGCGGCAAGCCTCTTCGAGCCTCTGGCTCAGGTCCTGGTCCACCATGGTGAAGAGCACGATGCCCGGAGCGGCTTCGATCTCCGCGACCGCCCGGTCCAGTTGGGCGCGGGAGCGAACCAGCGGGTAGACGTGCTCGATCGACGAGACGTCCTGGTATTGGGCCGCTACGGCCCTGCTGGTCGCGATCAGCGTCTCGCCGGTCGAATCGGAGATCAGGTGCAGGTGGAAGTAGTGCCGTCCCATGGTGCCGCCCCGTCGCGCCTTCCGCGTCCGTGCAGGATAGCCCGAGCGCAGGGGAAAGGGAGTCCATTGCCGAGCCGAACGATACACGCCGCTGCACCGCCGGCATCACTTCTCTGATCGCGCAAGCGAAAGGACCTCGATGCCTGTCTTATCCCGGCTCCTCCGCCGTGCCTGTGGACGGCGCCCGCGAAAGGTCGTCGCCTCCTGCGGCCCTGTGGACATCCTGAAACGTCATGAACAGCCCAGCGCCCGTGGTCCGCGGGAGAGGTCCTCCCTGTTGGCAGCAGGGATAGTGGGGACAGCCACGGCCAGGCCGCCGCGTCGGACCGGTTCATGCTCCTCGTGCCATTCAGGAAATCGAAACGCGTGTGGCGGCGTCGGCCACAGCCGTTAACGGCCGCACGACCGCGCGACGGCGGGACAGGTTGTGCCTTCCGAGGGATGAGGCTAATCCACCCCTCCAAGAGACTTAGAAGAAGTAAGATTCTATAAGGATTCCTTTTGAACGACCCCTTGCGTCAGCCTCTTTCGGACAAGACAGGACTGTTTCTCCGCACGCTCGACGGACAGCCGGCCCGTCGGCCTCCGGTGTGGCTGATGCGCCAGGCTGGGCGCTACCTGCCCGAGTATCGCGAGATCCGCGCCACGGCGCCGACCTTCCTCGATCTTTGCTACAACCCGAGACTCGCCGCCGAGGTCACGCTCCAGCCCATCCGGCGGTTCGGCTTCGATGCCGCGATCCTGTTCAGCGACATCCTCGTCGTGCCGGATGCGCTCGGCCTGCCGGTCGCCTTCGAGAGCGGCCACGGGCCGAAGCTGCGCCCGGTCACGTCCGAGGCCGATATGACAAGCCTGCACGAGGCCGTCGACATGGGTCGCCTGGCGCCGGTGCTCGAGACGGTGGAGAGGGTCAGGGCCGCCCTCCCCGCCGACAAGGCCCTGATCGGCTTCTGCGGTGCTCCCTTCACGGTCGCAAGCTACATGGTGGCGGGTTCGGGGACGCCGGACCAGGGACCGGCCCGTGCCCTGGCCTACCGGGATCCGGCGCTCTTCGCCCGGATCATCGACCGGATCGTCGAGGCTTCGGTCACCTATCTGTCGGCGCAGCTCGCGGCCGGTGCCGATGCCGTCATGGTCTTCGACAGCTGGGCCGGCGTGTTGCCGCGGCTCGAATACGAGCGCTGGTCGCAAGACCCGATCACGCGCCTCGTGGCCGGCGTGAGGCGACAGCACCCGTCGGCGAGAATCATCGGCTTCCCACGTGTCTCGGGAGGGCAGTTGCTGCGGGCCGTCGAGACCGGGGTGACGGCGCTCGGCCTCGATACCGTGGTCGACCCGCATTGGGCGCATCGCGAGCTGCCGCCGGGCTTCCCGGTGCAGGGCAATCTCGATCCCATGGCGTTGATCGCGGGCGGGCCGGCCCTCGATGCTGCGGTGGATGACATCCGCGGCGCCCTTGGCGGCCGTCCGCACATCTTCAACCTCGGCCACGGCATCACGCCCGAGACGCCGATCCCCCACGTCGAGCAGCTCGTCGCACGCCTGCGGGACTGATCCGGGGGCGGGCTTTTCGGGCCGATCTAACGAGACCGCCGTCCGCCGTCACCAACAAGGTTCTTCGCATGGAAGACTATTACCTGTGGCTCAAGGCCGTGCATGTCGTCGCCATCGTGGCGTGGATGTGCGGGATGCTCTACCTGCCGCGTCTCTTCGTCTACCATGCCGGGGTGCCGGTAGGGTCGCCGCAGTCCGAGACGTTCAAGGTCATGGAACGACGCCTTCTCCGCGCCATCAACACCCCGGCCATGATCGCGGTGTGGATCACCGGCCTCTGGCTCGCCTACGAGGGGGGTTGGTACAAGGCGCACTGGCTGCACGGCAAGATCCTGCTCGTCGTTCTGATGACCGGGGTGCATGGCATGTTGGCCGGGGCCACACGCCGTTTCGGCAACGACGGCAATACCAAGACGGCCGGTTACTTTCGGGTGCTCAACGAAGTCCCCACGGTCCTGCTGATCGGCATCGTGGTCCTGGTGGTCGTCAAGCCCTTCTAAGGGAGAGGCCCGGCCTTCACGCCGTGGCGAGCCGTTCCGAATTCGCACGCGTCGGATCGGAAATTCGGCTAGAAGGCGGACCGAAGCCTTTCCGGCCGGCCAAAGGACAGTCTTGAAACGGTACTTGAACTTCCTTTGGCCAGCCATCGGGCTCGGTGCCGTCGTCCTGTCGCTCTGGCTGCTGTTCCGGGAGCTGCGGGGCATGTCCCTCGGCGACGTCGAAAGCGCCTTTTCGGCCATCTCGGCCGGCCGCTGGATGCTCGCCGTCGCCTCGACGCTGGTCGCCTATCTGGCGCTCGCCTGGTACGACCGGATCGCGTTGCTTCATCTCGGCTTCAAGCTGCCGTGGAGCTTCATATCGGCCGTGTCGTTCACGACCTATGCCCTGTCGCACAACATCGGCATGTCCATGTTCTCGGGCGCCATGGTGCGGTACCGCGCCTACTCGACCAAGGGCCTGACGATCACGGATGTCGGCATCCTGGTGGCGTTCTGCTCCTTCACCTTTGCGCTCGGCACGGTCCTGCTCGGCGGGTTCGTGCTGCTCTACGAGCCGGAGATCATCGACCGTCTCTTCAATGTGGCGTCGCTCCTGGCCCGGGTCGTCGGTGGGGCGATGCTGGCCGTCGTGGCGCTCTACGTCGTCGGTGCCGCCCTGCAGCTTCGGCCGCTGGTGATCGGCAGGTTCAAGCTCGTCTATCCCGGCCTGCCCATCGTGGGGCGGCAGTTGCTGGCGGGCCCGCTCGAACTGATGGGCGCCGCAGGGATCATCTGGTGCGCGTTGCCGGCGGAGACGAACCCCGGTTTCCTCATCATCCTCGGCGTGTTCCTCGCGTCGTTCTCGGCCGCGTTGTTGAGCCATGCGCCGGGCGGCCTGGGTGTCCTGGAACTCGTCTTCGTCAATGCGATGCCGCAGGTGCCCAAAGCCGACGTCGTGGCGGCCCTCCTGGTGTTTCGCCTCCTCTACCTGATCATCCCGTTGATCCTCGGCATCGTGGCGGTGATCGTCTTCGAGCGGAGCCGCATCCTGCATCGCCCCGTTCAGGACTAGCGATGGCCGCCCTCATGACCGCAAGGCCGATGCTCCCATGACCGTGCCCGTCCTGACCCCTGACCCGGCCGATCTCGATTGGCAGCGCCGAAGGGCTCTGGCAACCGAGAGGATCGCCAGGACCCTGGCCTGGGCGTTCGGTATCGTCGTCGTCGTGACGGTCTGCTGGGCGCTGGCCGATATCGTGCTGCTGGTGTTTGCGGCCGCCCTTCTGGCCTGCGTGCTGCGCGGCGGCGCGGACTGGCTGGCGAAACGCATCGGCGGACCTCCGGGACTGTGGCTTGCCGTAATCCTTCTCGGGCTCGTCGGTAGTTTCGGCCTGACGCTCTGGATCCGCGGCCCGATCATCGCCGGGCAGCTGCACGACATCTGGTTCCAGTTGAAAGAGCAGGTCTCCACCATGTGGGACCGGTACGGCAGTGCCGACTGGCTGCAGCCCGTCGTGGGCCGCGTCAAAGGCTATGTCGCCGAAGGCACCCACAAGATCGCGGGAATGGCCGCCGGGGTGGGCACTTCGACCCTGGGCGGCCTCGGCAGTCTCCTGGTCATGGTGGTGACGGCCATCTTCTTCGCGATCGACCCGACGCTCTACGTCCAAGGAACGGCGTGCCTGATGCCGAGATCCTGGCGTCCCCGCGCCGAAGAGGTGATGCGCGACATCGGTCACACCCTGCGCTGGTGGTTCGTCGGACAGTTCCTCGACATGTGCGCGGTCGGCATCCTCACCGCGATCGGGCTTTACCTCATCGGCGTGAAACTCGCCTTCACCCTGGCCCTCATCGCGGCCCTGTTCAACTTCGTGCCCTATATCGGCGCGCTTGCGGGTGCGGTGCCGGCAGTGCTCGTGGCACTCGGCCAAGGACCGCAGACGGCCCTCTACACGGCCATCCTGTTCGTCGTCGTTCAGACGCTCGAAGGCAATGTGATCGCACCGTTGATCCAGAAGCGGACGGTTGAACTCGCGCCGGTGCTGACGATCCTGTCCCAGACCGTGCTGGGATCGCTGTTCGGGCCTCTCGGCCTCATCCTCGCCACCCCGGTCACGGCAGCGGGCGTGGAGCTCGTGAAGAAAGTGTATGTCGAGGACATCCTCGGCGATCGCGAGTCGGCCGCATCGCCCGCGGGGACGACGTCGCCCTGACGTCGACGGAGAGGCCGGAGGCACGCTTCGCCAGCGTTACCCATTCCTCGCCTTGTACCCATCATCACACCGGGGACATGCGACCTGGGAGAACAGGGGGCCATCCTACTTCGGCATCGACAGACGAAGGGCAGGGCCATGAGGTCAGCCGAGCCGGCGGGGCTTCTCTTCGCGCAGGATGAAGCGCGCATATTCGGCCTGGGCGTGCCGGACCGCACGGTCTCGATGCAGGTCCTTGTGGCCCGGCAGGACCGGGACCTCGTCGAGCCGCAGGAGGTCGTCGAGTTTGGCGGCGAGTTCCCGCATCGTCATCGTGCGCCCGCGAGCCGCCTTGCCCTGGATATAGAGCAGGAACTGTTCGCAGAGGATGTGCAGGATGAAGAGTTCGTCGCCATCGAGGTAATTGGCCGCCATGCGGGCGTCGTCGACGCTCGGAAGGTCACCGGCGAAGCGCTGCAGGCCCATGTGGGGCGCGTGATGATCGGCGCGCTGCAGGATCACGTCGGACGGCAGTTTGCCCGTCACGGCGAAGATGAACTTGTCCTGCAGCATGGTGCGGAACGCAAGGGCTGCGACGGAGTCCTCGTCGTGGTCCGCGGCGGCTTCGCGAAAGAAGGCCCGCACCGTGTCGTAGATGTTGGTCTCGTCGGCCCGCAGGCCTCGCAGCCGGGCCGCCAGCCGATCGACCGCCGCCGGATCGTCGCGCATGCGGGCCTCGTTGATCGCGTAGCCGTCGACCGCCGACGCCCGCAGGATCTGGCCGGCCCAGCGCCGGAACGTGGCGGCCTTGCCCGAGCTGACCCGGTAGCCGACACACAGGATCGTATCGAGATCGTAGAGGTCGCCGGTGCCGGGGCCGCCGGGCCGCGTCGTCCCGAGCGCCTTTTCAGCCGAGAGCGCGTCGACCTGCTTGGCCACGATGCCGGCGCTGACGCCGAACAGGTCCGCCATCTGGCCCTGCGTCGCCCAGACGGTGTCGGCCCCGAGATCCACCCTGAGGTCGAGCGGTTTGTCCCGCGACCCGAACCGCACCAGTTCGAGTTCCAGCTGATCGTCGGCCCCTCGGCTTCGGGGTCTGCGGGTCTCTCCGGGTTTCTCGCTGCGAACGGGACGTGGCTGCGCCATGGGTTCTGTCTCGCCTCACGGGTCTCGTGACGCAACGCGCGAGGTCGCCGATCGCTGCACGGCTTCGAGAGGATCAAGGCGTTTCGGCGGCGGGAGAAGCGCTGCCATCGGTCCGCGTCTCGCGCGGCGACGGGGTAAGGGCGTCGAGGTCGTCGTAGAGCGCCTGGCTGTGGGCGTAGAGCCGGTCGAAGAGCGGCTGCATCCGCCGGTAGGTGTCCGACCAGGCGGTATCGGGCGGGATCTCGGCCGTGAAGCGAACCATCGCGTCGACGGCATCGCCGAAGCCGCGATACCGCCCCGCCGCGGTCTGGGCCAGGGCCGCGCATCCGACGAGGCCGCATTCGGCCTCTTCGGGAACCACGATCGGGACGCCATACACACTGGCTTTGATCTTGAGCCAAAGCGCCGTCCTGGCGCCGCCGCCCGAGGCGATGACGCGCTCCACCGGGCGCCCGGAGGCGGCCTCCATGATGCGGAGATGGCGCGCCGCCGCGAACGCGACCCCTTCCATCGCGGCCCGCTGCAGTTCGGGCAGGCCGTGCGAGGCGCCGAGGCCGAAATACTGGGCTCGCGCGTTACGGTGGCGGCCGAGCCGCTCTCCCGTGAGGTAGGGCAGGAAGAACAGCGCGTCTGAACCGGGCCTGGCCTTGGCGGCTTCGGCCACCACGCGGTCGTAGCCCACCGCGTTCTCGTGAAAGGCACGGCGCGCCCAGCGCATCGCGTCGCCGCCGGTTTCCAAAAGGACGAAGGGGCCCCAGTTCCCCTCGATCGTCTTGACGTTGCAGATCTCGGGGTCGAGCAGCGGCTCTTCGGCGATGAGGGTCAGGATGCAGGACGTCCCGGTCACGTCGGACGCGAGTCCGGGCCGACAGGCGCCCGAGCCGAACAGCGCCATCGGGTAATCGGCGCCGCCCACGAGCACCGGCGTCCCCTGCAGGAGCCCCGTCGCGGCGGCGGCTTCGGACGTCACGGGGCCGAGGATGTCCGAACCGTCGCGGATCGGTGGAAGCAACGACGGGTCGAGCCCGAGCGCCTCGGTCATCCTGGTCGACCAGGCGCCGGTGCGGGGGTCCATGAGGAAGCTGCAGGAGGCGTCGCCCGGATCCATGGCGATCTCGCCCGTCAAGCGAAGGTTGATGAAGTCCTTGGGCATCAGAACGTGCGAGGCCCGGCGATAGGCCTCGGGATCCGCGTCGCGCAGCCAGGCGAGCTTG
>CAXUOD010000187.1:0-10275 GCA_964252585.1 uncultured Lichenihabitans sp.
CCTCGGTGATGACCTTCGAACATGCGGGCTGCGTGTTCAACCTGCTCGACACGCCGGGCCACGAGGACTTCTCGGAGGACACGTATCGCACCTTGTCGGCGGTGGATTCGGCCGTGATGGTGATCGACGCCGCGCGCGGCATCGAGAGTCGGACCCGCAAGCTCTTCGAGGTCTGCCGGCTGCGCGACATCCCGATCGTCACCTTCGTCAACAAGATGGATCGGGAAACCCGCGACCCCTTCGATCTCCTCGACGAGATCGAGAAGGTGCTGGCCCTCGATACGGCCCCCGTGACCTGGCCGATCGGCCGGGGCCGCGCCTTCGCGGGCACCTACGACCTCGCCCGCACCATGGTGCGCAAGCTCGATTCCGACGTCGAAGCCCCGATGCTGCCGGTCGCGGGTCCGCGCGACCCCCTGATCCGGGCCATGCTGCCCGAGAACGATGCCGAAGCCGAGGCGGCGCTCGACGAGATCGAACTCGCTCGCGACGCCTGCAAGCCCTTCGACCGCGCGTCCTTCCTGGAAGGCCACCTGACGCCGGTGTTCTTCGGCTCGGCGCTGCGCACCTTCGGGGTCGCGGACCTCATCAACGCCTTGGCGGATTTCGCGCCCCCGCCCAAGGGGCTTCAGGCGGAGAGCCGCTATGTCGACGCCCACGAGCCGAAGATGAGCGGCTTCGTGTTCAAGATCCAAGCCAATATGGACCCCAACCATCGCGACCGCATCGCCTTCATGCGCGTCTCGTCGGGCCGGCTGACCCGCGGCATGAAGGCCAAGCTCGTGCGCACCGGCAAGCAGATGGCGCTGAACGCACCGCAGTTCTTCTTCGCCCAGGAGCGGGCTTTGGCCGAGCAAGCCTATGCGGGCGACGTCGTAGGCATCCCGAACCACGGGACCCTGCGGATCGGCGACACGCTGACCGAGGGCGAGGACCTCGTGTTCCGCGGCGTGCCGAGCTTTGCGCCCGAGATCCTGCGCCGCGTGAAGCTCAACGACGCGATGAAGGCCAAGAAGCTGCGCGAAGCGCTCCAGCAGATGGCCGAGGAAGGCGTGGTCCAGACCTTCGTGCCCTACGACGGTTCGGGTGCCATCGTCGGCGTCGTGGGCGCGCTGCAGCTCGACGTGCTCGTGGAGCGGCTCATGGTCGAATACGGCCTGCCGGTGGCCTTCGAGGGCAGCCGTTTCGAGATCGCCCGCTGGGTCACGGCGGATCCGCTCGAACTGCGGAAGTTCCTCGACGCCTATCCGTCATCGACGGCGGTCGACCTCGACGGAGCGCCGGTCTTCCTCGCATCCTCGGCGTTCACGCTGCGCTACGAGCAGGAGCGTTGGCCGCAGGTGACGTTCTCGGACATCAAGGACTACCAGCGCGCGGCCGCGTGATGTGTTGGCGCAACGGCGGCAACATGTTCGGCAAGTTTACTCAATGTCCGTCATTGCGAGGAGCTTCGCGACGAAGCAACCCAGGTTTCCGGCCGGATAAGGCGCCCGCAGTCGCTGCGCTACTGCGCGTTCCTGTAGGCCTTCTTCGAAAAGACGGTGCGGACCATGATCGAGACGTCGAGCAGCAGCGACCAGTTGTCGATGTAGAAGAGGTCGTGTTCGACGCGGCCCAGCACCTTTTCGGGCGTGTCGGTTTCGCCGCGCCAGCCGTTGACCTGAGCCCAGCCCGTGATGCCGGGACGGACATTGTGGCGACGGGCATAGAGCGCCACCTCGCGTTCCAAGGCCTGATCATGCGCCAGGGCATGCGGGCGGGGACCAACGAGCGACATGTCACCCCGGAGGACGTTCAGGAGCTGCGGCAACTCGTCGACGTTGGAGCGCCGGAGGAAGCGGCCGATCTTGGTCACGCGGCGGTCGCCGGCCTTGACCTGCTGGAGCTTGCAATCGTCCTCCATGGTGGTCATCGAGCGGAACTTGAGGATCCGGAACGGTTCCTGGTTGAAGCCATAGCGGCGCTGCACGAAGAAGACCGGCCCCTCGCTGTCGAGCTTGATGGCGACCGCCACGGCCGCGAAGACCGGAGCCAGCAGCCCGAGCGCGATGGACGACAGTGCGATGTCCACCACGCGCTTGGCGAACACTTCGATCGACGACAACGGGCGCCGGATGAGGTGGATGGACGCGATGGTGCCGTTGCGCACCACGTGGAAGTCGTCGAACTGGTCGAAGAACCGCTCCGGCGCCAGCTGGATCGTCGCCGGGAGGCCCATGAAGGTGTCGATACAGGCTTCGAGCTTGTCGTAATCGCCCCACGGCACCAGGATGTAGATGTCGTCCGGCCTCAGGACCCGGGCCGAGGCCGCGGCCAAAGTCAGGTCGTCGTCTCGACTCTCCGCCTCGGGCCGCAGCACCGCGGCACCGACGATCCGCAGCCCCTTCTCGTGGGGCACGTGGCGCGCCGTGAAGGCCCGGATCATGTCCTCGTCACCCACGAGGAAGATGTGGCGCGACGCGACCAGCCCCGCTGCGGCGCCGCTCGACATCACCTGCACCAGGGCGGCCCTGATCGCGAGCAGGCCCACGTAGCCGACGCAGAAGATGCCGACCGAAGCACCGCGCGAGAAGATGTCCGTCGTCTTGGTCATGAAGGCCAGCACGAGCGCCCCGAGGACCGCGATGGCCCAGAGGCCGAGCGATCGTTTGGCATGGCCCTTGTGCGACAGGTATCGCGTGATGGCGTAGTCGTGCCGCACCACCCCGGGAACGATGAACAGCGTCGCCGCCATCGTTCCGAAGACGAGATCGTTGACGGCGCCGAAACCGTGCCCGAAGATCCCTCCCATCAGGGAGGCCGTCGCGAGAATGGTGGCCCCGTCGAGCCCCGCCGCCCCGAGCAGGAAAGCGATCCGCACCCGGATCGTGTGGGTCTTGCCGCGTACGGCCGTCAGGCCCAAGGCCCGGCGGGCGCGACGCTGACGAAGTGGGGGGCCGTGGAGCGTGGTGCTGGGCGACACTGGCAAATCCCTCGACGAGACGGATCCACCCGAAGCTGTCCGGCTGAGCCGGTCCGCATCGGGGGTCCCGCTCGGATTGCAACCCATGTGCCTTCGCGCAGGGGTGGATTATGTGCCGAAGCGGGGCGACGGGCCGCTGCGGACTTGCTGAGGCGAGGCCGGTCGTGCTCGAATGGGACAGGTCGAACGCCGGGGACCCCATGAAGATCTCGCTCATCCAGATGAACTCGGTCGACGACAAGCCGGCCAACCTCGCCCAGGCCGCGGCCCTGATCGAGCAGGCCGTGGCCGAGGACCGTCCCGATTGGGTGCTGCTGCCCGAGTGTTTCGACTTCCTGGGAGGATCGGGCGACACCAAGCGCGCGGCCGCCGAAGTGCTGCCGGACGGGCCGGCCGCCCCCTGCGGCCCGGCCTATACCCTGGTCCGCGACCTCGCGCGGCGGCACGGCATCTTCATCCACGCGGGCTCGCTGCTCGAGCGCATTCCGGGGGAGGAGCGGATCGGGAACACCACGGTGGTGTTCGGCCGCGACGGGGCCGAGGTCGCGCGCTATCGCAAGATCCACCTCTTCGACATCACGACGCCGGACGGGACGGAATATAAGGAAAGCGCGTCGTTCAAACCCGGCGATGCCGTGGTGACCTACGACTGCGAGGGTGTCACGGTCGGTTGCTCGATCTGCTACGACTTGCGGTTTCCCTTCCTGTTCCAGGCGCTGATGGACCGCGGTGCCGCCATGATCGCGTTGCCGGCCGCCTTCACCATGGCGACCGGCAAGGACCATTGGGAGGTGCTGTGCCGCGCCCGCGCGATCGAGACCGAGACCTATTTCTGCGCCGCGGCTCAGACCGGGGCCTTCACGCAGGGCAACCAGGTGAGGACGACCTATGGCCACTCGCTGGTGGTCGACCCGTGGGGCCATGTAACGGCCCGGGCCTCCGACGGGGTCGGCACGGTTTCGGCCCGCATCGATCCGGCCAGGGTCGACAAAGTACGGGCCATGATCCCGGTGGCACAGCATCGGATCCCGATCCCGCCATCCGCGGCCGTACGGCCTGCGGCCCTGACGGCGTGGCGGCCATAGTCATGGCGGCCAAAGTCATGGCGGACTTGGCCGATCGGACCGACGAGGCGGCTCTTCTCGGCCCGGACGCCGGACGCTCGGCCGAGATGGAAGCGCTGTGGCAGTGGATCCGAGCGCAGGATGCGGGCCTGCCGAACCCGCTCGATCTCTCGGCCGCCGAAGCCCGCCGGGTTTTCGACGCAACGACGGAACGATGGAACGCCCAACTGCCGGACGTAGCCGGCGTGGAGCCGGTCGATATCGGGGCCACGCCAAGCGTGGCGGCGGAGATGATCGTGCCGCACTTCGCGGAACCCGGCTGCATGCTGTTCCTCCACGGCGGCGGGTGGGCGTTCGGCAACCTCAAGAGCCACGCCCGTTTCGCCCGGCTCCTGGCCGAGACGACCGGTTCGCGGGTCCTGGCTGTCGACTACAGGCTGGCGCCCGAACATCCTTATCCGGCCCCGCTCGACGACAGCCGGGCGGCGTGGCGCTGGCTGCTCGGGCAGGTCGGGAACTCTCCCGGTCTCGATGGTCCTCTCGCGGTTGCGGGAGACAGCGCCGGGGCCAACCTGGCCGTTGCGCTGGCGCTCGACGCCGGGGCGACGAAGATGCGCGGGCCGGACCTGATCCTGTCGTTCTACGGCGCCTTCAGGGCCGGGACCGAGAGCGCATCCTACCGCCGTTTCGCCGAGGGTTTCGGCCTGACCCGGGCCACGATGGGCCGGTTCTGGGACTGGTATGTGCCGCCGACCGAACCCGACCGGCGGCGCGATCCCCTGGTGTCGCCGCTCGACGCCTCGGACGAGGCCCTGCGCGCCCTGCCGCCCACCTTCCTCAATGCCGCCGGGCTCGACCCGCTGCTCTCCGATACGCTGGCGTTCCGCGACCGGCTCGCGGAGGCCGGAGTGGCACATGAACTCGCGGTCACCCCCGGTGTCCATCACGGCTTCATGCAGATGACGCTGCGCCTCGCGGCGGCCCGGGAGGCCTTCGCGCAGGCGGCGGCCTTCTATCGCTCGCAGGCGACACGGGGGACGGCCGGTTCGGCTTAGAACGGGTTCTCGATGTTGTGCGTTTCTGGGCATCGCGGCATGAGCGACGGCATCGGCGGCGGTCCTCCGAGCGCCTTCTTCGAGCAGCCGGTCGTCGACGTCGCACGCGCCCTGATCGGCACGACGTTCCTCGTCGCGGGGGTCGGCGGGATCATCGTCGAAACCGAAGCCTACGCCCGGGACGATCCGGCGTCCCACAGTTTCAGAGGGCCGACGCCCCGCAATGCCGCGATGTTCGGTCCGTCGGGCCGCGCCTATGTCTACCGGTCCTACGGCATCCACTGGTGCTTCAACATCGTCTGCGGGAGCGTGCCGGGATGCGCCGTGCTGATCCGGGCGGTCGAGCCACGCCACGGGCTCGACCTCATGCGGGTGCGCCGCGGGGTCGACGCCACGAGATCCTTGTGCAGCGGCCCGGGGCGTCTCTGTCAGGCCCTCGGTCTCTCCGTCTCGCAGAACGGGTTGCCCCTCGACGAGCCGCCCTTCGCGCTGTGGCCGCGCGCGGAGGTGCCCGAGATCGTGAGCGGCCCGCGCATCGGCCTCACGCGTGCGGTCGAGGTCCCCTGGCGCTTCGGGCTCGCCGGTTGCCGCTTTCTCAGCCGAGCCCTTTCGACGCGCGACAGCGCCGCCCCCGGCGATTTAGGGCTCGCGTCGCGGCCGTCGCGGCGTGCATAACGGCCCTTCCCACCTTTGGAGGATCCGTTTCTTGCTCGATGCCTCCGCGGCACCTGCCGAGCCGCAGCTGCTCAGACAGCCGGCCTTCATCCGTTTCATGTTGGCCCGGACGCTTTCAACGGCGGGAGTCCAGATCACGGCCGTGGTGGTAGGCTGGCAGATCTATGCCCTGACCGGCAGTACTCTCGAGCTCGGCCTCATCGGCCTGATGCAGTTCCTGCCCATGCTGGTGCTGACCATCCCGGCCGGCCATCTGGCGGACCAATACGACCGCCGGACCATCGTCCGAATATGCCAGATTGCCGAAGCGGCGGCCGCCGCGGTCCTGGCGATCGGCAGCCATGAGGGCTGGCTCTCGACCCCTGCGGTCTTCGCGGCCATCATGGTCCTGGGCGCAGCCCGGACGTTCGAGAGCCCGACGGTTTCGGCACTGCTGCCCGGCGTCGTAAAGGCGGCCGATCTGCCCCGTGCCCTGGCACTCTCGGCCTCCGCGATGCAGACCGCGATCATCGTGGGTCCGGCGCTGGGCGGCGCCCTCTATATCGTCGGGCCGAGTCTCGCCTATGCGGTGGTCGCAGCCATGTTCCTGCTCGCGAGCCTGTTCGTCGCCGGCATCGCACTGGAGCGCGTCCCGCCACCGCGCGAGCCGCCGACCCTCACCTCGCTGCTCTCGGGCTTCGTTTATATCCGCGACCATTCGATCGTGCTTGGCGCCATATCGCTCGACCTCTTCGCCGTGCTGCTCGGGGGCGCCACGGCCCTGCTGCCGGTCTATGCGCGCGACATCCTGCACGTCTCGCCGGTCGGTCTCGGCCTGCTCAGGGCCGCGCCGGCCGCCGGTGCACTCGCCACCTCGATGCTGCTCTCCACTCGGCCGTTGACCAGCCGCGCGGGCCTGAAGATGTTCGGTGCCGTGATGCTGTTCGGTGTCGCGACGACGGTCTTCGGCCTGTCGACCTCGTTTCCACTCTCGCTCGCGGCTCTGACCGTGCTCGGTGCCAGCGACGTCGTCAGTGTCGTGGTGCGCGGCTCGCTGGTTCAGCTCGAGACGCCGGACGCGATGCGGGGCCGCGTCTCCGCGGTCAATTCCATGTTCATCGGCACGTCGAACCAGCTGGGCGAATTCGAGTCCGGTCTCACGGCCTCGCTCTTCGGGACCGTCCCGGCCGTGGTGCTGGGCGGCATCGGCACGATCGTCGTGGCCGTGGCGTGGTCGCAGCTCTTCCCGGCGCTGCGGCGGGTCGACGATCTCGCGAAGGCACATGGTTCGGGGTAGGCGGTTCGATCGAGGTTGCACGAGGAGGCAAGGCATGGCGTTCACCTGCACGATTCCTGCGGTTCCGACCGTCCTCGCCGACGACGACCGCGTGCGGATCACGCGATGGGATTTCATGCCGGGCGCCACGACGGGCTGGCACGAACACGCCATGAACTATGCCGTGGTGATGGTGACCGACGGCACCATGGCGGTCGACGTCGACGGCGAGGTCACGCGCATCGCCAGACGGCCGGCCACGCTTACTCGCGGCCGCGCGGCATCCGGCACGACGTCAGGAACGACGGCGACGCGGCGATGAGCTTCGTCGAGATCGAAATGAAGGCGTGATTGAAATTCCGGGCCGTCGCCGATTTTGCGTGCGGCTTCGCGTGACTCGCTCCACTATGGCAGCACGAGCGCGAAGCGCCGGCGAGCCATCCGGGAGGACATCATGGAGCCGCATGACGAGAGCCATGTCGTGGGCCCGCGCGACCTGCCGTTGCTCGACGTCTCCATCGGACAGGCGCTCAGCGATGCCGCCCGGCGCTGGCCCGCGCGCCCGGCCCTGATCGCTCCCGATGGATCGGGCGACAGGACCATCCGCTGGAGCTGGGCCGAGCTCGACCGTCACGCGGAGGCTTTTGCGGCGGGTTTGTTCGCCTTGGGGCTGGTTCCCGGCGACCGGATCGGCATCTGGTCGCTGAACACCGCAGAATGGGCCTTGACGCAGTTCGCGGCCGCCAAGGCGGGGCTGATCCTGGTGACGGTCAACCCGGCCTATCGTCTCGTCGAACTCGAATTCGCCTTGAACAAGGTCGGTTGCGCTGCCCTGGTGCTCGGGCCACCGTTCAAGGGCACCGACTATCCCGGCCTGCTGCAGGCCCTGGCACCCGAACTCGCGGACGCCGAACCCGGGCGGCTCGCGGCAGCTCGGCTCCCGGCGCTGCGCAGCGCCATCCTGTTCGGCGGCGCCACGGTGGCCGGAACGATCGCATTCGACACCGTGGCCGGCCTCGCCGGGCCGGCCGAGACGGCGCGCGTGGCGGAACTCGGGGGTTCGATCTCGCCCGACGACCCGGCCAACATCCAGTTCACCAGCGGCACCACGGGGTCTCCCAAGGGCGTGACGTTGACCCACCGCAACATCCTCAACAACGGCTACTTCGTGGGTCGGGCGATGCGGCTATCGGTCGACGACCGGATCTGCATCCCGGTGCCGCTCTATCATTGCTTCGGCATGGTGATGGGCAATCTCGCGAGCCTCGCGCTCGGCGCCGCGATGGTCTATCCGGGCCGCGGCTTCGACCCCGTGGCGACCATGAAGGCCGTCGTCGAGGAGCGCTGCACGGCGCTCTACGGGGTGCCGACGATGTTCATCGCCGAGCTCGACCATCCCGATTTCGCGAGCTTCGACCTGTCGAGCCTCCGCACCGGCATCATGGCGGGCTCGCCCTGTCCCATCGCCATCATGCGGCGGGTGGTCGATCGCATGCATCTCGCCGAACTCACCATCTGCTACGGCATGACGGAAACGAGCCCGGTGTCGTTTCAGAGCGCCGTCGACGACCCGCTGGAGCGGCGCGTCTCGACGGTCGGTCGGGTGCATCCGCATCTCGAAGTCAAGATCGTGGACGCCGAAGGCCGCACGGTCCCGCGCGGCGAAGCCGGCGAGATCTGCACGCGCGGCTATGCCGTCATGCTGGGATATTGGGACGAGCCGCAAAAGACCGCCGAGGTGCTCGACCCCGACGGCTGGATGCACACCGGTGACCTCGGAACCGTGGACCCGCAGGGTTTCGGCAATATCGTGGGGCGGATCAAGGATCTCATCATCCGGGGCGGCGAGAACGTGTCGCCGCGCGAGGTCGAGGACTACCTCTACCGCCACCCCGAGGTCCAGGACGTGCAGGTGTTCGGCGTAGCCGACGAGCGCTACGGCGAGGAGGTCTGCGCCTGGATCAAGCTCCGCGAGGGCAGCCGGCTCACGCCCGACGCGGTGAGGGCCTTCTGCTCCGGGCAGATCGCGCACCAGAAGGTGCCGCGCTATGTCGAGTTCGTGGACAGTTTCCCCATGACGGTCACGGGCAAGATGCAGAAATACCTGATGCGGGAGGCGATGGAGCGGAAGCTCGGCCTCGCGGCCGTGGCGACCGCCTGACGGTGCATGGCCCGTGCCGCTCAAGGTGGAGTGTGGGTCTCCGACGAAACCTCGGCGGTGCGCCGGACCCGGATCAGCGCGCGACAGCGTTCGTCCGCGAGTTTGAGCCGCTGACGCGCCAGGCGGCATTGCTTGCGGTACTCGGGACGTCCCAGAATGGAGCGCCGCTCTTCGGGCAGAGTCTTCCACCAATATTCATTGCGGGACGCGGCGGAGAGCTCCTGTTGCGTTCTGGTCCATTCGGTGTGCCAATCCATGCCAGTCGGCTCCTCGAGCATCGCTTCGAGGAGCTTGCGCGCAACCAGAATGCCAGCTGCCAATGGCGGAAAGGATCGACGCGTCTTTACACGTCCTCAGCCAAAGCCGGCCGCGGAAGGCGGTCGTGTCGAAGGATGCTCCAGCGCCCCTCGCGGCCGGCCTGCGTGCTTCGACACGGCCCTGCGGGCCGGCTCAGCATGAGGATCGGTGAGAACTTTCCGCCGTGCTAGACAGGCCTTCCGCCTTCTGAAAGCAGGATGTCTATTTCTTATCGAGGAGCAGGTGGCCCTTGCTTTCGATCATGCTCTGAGCCTTCTTCGCGATCATGGCCAGGACCCATGGCAACTGCAACGCCAGGGTCACGCTCTCCTCCCCGACATCGAGCAGGCCCGAGATCGTCTGTCCGACGGCGCTGACGCGAAAGTCGAGATGGTTGCCGGTCCAACGGTTCTCCAGAACCATGAGCTTGCCGGCATACTGCTCCTTCAACTGCTCGATCCCGGCCTGCAGCCGGCGCTGAGCCTCAGCGGCGCCGAGCTGATGGGGAATGGAAACGACGAGCGGCTTGGTCATGGGGCAACCTGATTGGAGCGATCGCCCTCCATATATGGATCCGCGGCGGTTTTCACACCGCAGGCGTGACGGGCTTGCAGCGGCTCGGGGAAGCCCCGTCGGGGACGAAGCGCATCTCGCAAGGCTGTGACGGACAAGCCGCTCCGGCGAGCGACGCCGCGCAGTGAGGGCCGTTCGAGCGATGCCGGAGTTCCTCGTCCCGCCGCATGAGCTTGGAGAGCAGGTCGCAGGCGGAATGCGGGTCGAGTCCTTGACGTTCCATCGTCGCGATG
>CAXUOD010000188.1:0-10171 GCA_964252585.1 uncultured Lichenihabitans sp.
TGATGGCGCGGAACGCGTCGGTGAGGCCGGCCGCTTCGAGCGCGCGCTGCCCGTCCTGCTCGTGAATATCAAGCTGGCCGCCCTGCGTGCGGGCCGCCTCCGAGGCGTCCGCCTCGTAGATCGTCGCCGGGATGCCGTGGAGGTGGAGGACGCGCGCGAGGGTGAGGCCGCCGAGACCCGCTCCCACGATCGCGATGGGTGTCGTCATGATGTTCCTTCCGGAGTCGATGAGAATGATGTCCCATCAATGTGTGGTGCGCGGAGCCCCAAGCCGGCTCCGCTCAGGACGAGGCGCTTGCACAAGACGAGGCGATACTTTCGACCGTTGGTATCAGCCCGAAGTCGGCCTGCCTGCGCGCGCCATCCCATGCGCCACCAAACGGTCGATGATCTGCGGGTAGCCGACGCCGCTCGCGTTCATGATCTTGGAATACATGCTGATATCGGTGAAGCCCGGGATCGTGTTCGCCTCATTGACCAGGAAGCGCATGTCCGATGTCAGGAAGAAGTCGACGCGTGCCATGCCGTCGCAGCCGAGCGCCCTGAACGCCTTGGCGGCGACCTCCTGCATGGCGAGTTCGATGTCGGGCGGAAGCTCCGCGGGCACCTTCAGGGCCGCCCCGTTCTCATCGACGTATTTGGCATCGTAGCTGTAGAACCCGTGGTGGTCGCTCGGCACGATCTCGCCGGCTCGCGAGACGAAGAGTTCGCCGTCGACATTTTCCAGGACGGCGAACTCGATTTCACGGCCGACGACGCACTCCTCGGCCAGCAGCTTGCGGTCGTGACGGAAGGCTTCCTTCAGGGCCGGGGCGAACTCTTGAGTGCCCGACACTTTGCCTACCCCGACCGAGGAGCCTTGACGGGCCGGCTTGATGAACAGGGGCGAGCCGAGTTCGGCATTCAGAGCCGCCAGCGAGTGTTCCACCCCTTCGTGGATGGTCACCGCGCGGGCGACGGGAACACCCGCGGCGCGCAACAGGCGTTTGGCCATGTCCTTGTCGAGTGCGATGGCCGAACCCAGGATGCCGCAGCCCGCGAGAGGCACGCGGGCGACCTCGGCCAAGCCCTGGACCGACCCGTCTTCGCCGTAGAGTCCGTGCAGGACGGGGAACAGGATGTCGACCTTCGGTAATTCGAGCGGTGAGCCCTCGCGCGGCACCGCCACCATGCGTCCCATGCCGCCGGGAAGCAGGCAGAGTTCCGTGCCGGAGGCGGGTTGTGCGAGCGACCCTTCCACGAAGCTGCTGGAAAGCCAGCGTCCGTCGCGCGTGACGAAGATCGGAACGGCATCGTATCGCATCGGGTCCAGCGCGCGCATGACGTTGGTCGCCGACAGCACCGACACGTCATGCTCGGCCGAGCGGCCACCGAAGAGCAGCGCGAGGCGGAGCCTGTGCGAGGGTTCTGTCATGAGTTCTCCGGTCTCGACTTGGTTGGTTGCAAGTGGCCTGAGCTCGACGCATCCTCAGTGGAAGACCAGGGCTACTTTCGGCGTGGGACGACGTCAACCTGCGCACCAGGGATGTGCCGGCTCGCGTTGGGGCAATGGAGATCATCAACCGTCATCGACGAAGCTCAGCGTCACGCGATCCGAAACGCTTCAGAACTCCAAGCTCCCGGCTTCCGCCGCCGCGATGGCGGCGTCCTGGTGCGGCATGAGCTCCTGGCCCGGATAGCCGGAGAAGTTGGTGATGAACGGGTCGTCGATCGCGGTGCGGATGCCGCTCAGTTCCTCCATCACGGCGAGCCCGCAATAGGGCACGTAGCTGGCCGAGTAGCCGCCCTCGTGCGAGAGCGCGAGGCGCCCGCCGCAGAGGTCGTCGGCCGCCGCCATGAGCCGCCGGGTCAAGGCCCGAAAGGCTTCGCTATGGAGCATCATGCGCCCGAGCGGGTCCAGCGCCGAGGCATCGAAGCCCGAACAGACCACGATCATCTCGGGCTTGAAGCGTCGCAGCGCCGGCAGCACGATCCGGTCGAAGGCCGCGAGATAGCCGCCGGTGCCGGTGCCCGGCGGCAGCGGAACGTTGATATTGAAGCCCTGGCCCGCGCCCTCGCCGCGTTCGCCGAGCGTCCCCGATCCGAGCGGAAACAATCCGTCCTGGTGGAGCGAGATCGTCAGCGTTTCGGGGTCGTCGTAGAAGGCCTGCTGGGTGCCGTTGCCGTGGTGCACGTCCCAGTCGACCACCGCGACCTTTCCGATCCCACGGGCGGCGCGCGTCTTCATGATCGCGACCGGCACGTTGCCGAAGAGGCAGAAACCGAGGCCGCGCTGGCGCTCGGCATGGTGGCCGGGCGGGCGCACCAGCGCGTAGCCGTTGGTGACCCGCCCCGACGCCACCGCGTCGAGCAGCGCCGTCGTGCCGCCGACCGCGAGGCAGGCGATCTCGTAGCTGCCCGGCCCGAAGGGCGTGAGATGGCTGGCGTCGCCGCCGCGATCGGCGCTCTGCGCCTTGATCCGCGCGATGTAGTCCCGGTCGTGGAATAAAGCCAGGTCGTCGTCGCCGATCGGCATCGAGGGCAGGGGCGTCAGGCGGTCGAGCAGGCCCGACACGTCGAGGAGGTTGCGGAAGCGGCGCTTGGTCGAGGCATTCTCGGCATGCTCCCCGGGCTCGATCGTGAGCCCGGCCGGGAAGATCGAGGCCGCATGGCCGGTGTCGTGCCACAGGTAGAGTTCGTGGAAGTTCCAACCCGTCGCCATCGTGCTTCTCCCAAATTCAGTCTCAGCCGATGATCATCTGGGCCGCGCGCTCGGCGATCATGATGGTGGGAGCGTTGATGTTGCTCGACACCATCCGGGGGATCACCGAAGCATCGGCGATGCGCAGGCCATCGAGCCCATGCACCTTCATGCTCGACGGGTCCACGACCGCCATGGCGTCCGTCCCCATGCGGCAGGTGCTCGACGGATGATAGAGCGTCGTGCAATGGCCTCGGATGTAATGGACGATGGCTTCGTCGCTGTCGGCCTCGGCACTCGGGGGCAATTCGCCGGTCAGGATGTCGGCCAAGGGGGACTGCGCCGCGATATGACGGTTGATCCGCACGCCCGCGACCAGGGTCGCGAGATCCTGGCCCGAGGGGTCGCTCACGAAATAGCGCGGGTCGATCGCCGGCGCTTCGACCGGGTCGGCCGAGCGTAGCCGGATCTCGCCACGGCTCAGCGGGCGTTGCAGGGTGGAGTGGAGCGTCACCCCGGACCCCGAATGCAGGAACCGGGCGTAGTCGCGGTGGGGACTCAAGGCGCCGTAGAGTTGGAGGTCCGGTTCGACGTCGGGCCGGCTCTTCACGTGGGCGCCGGCCGCCACCCAGGCCGAGGTGCGCAGCCCCGTGCGCTGATCCTGCCAGGCCGTGAATGACGTGCTCCAATCCTCGTCGGTCAGGGCGCCGATGCCGATCGGCTCCTTGGCCCCGAAGGAGATCGGGATGTTGATGTGGTCCTGCAGGTCCTTGCCGACGCCGGGGAGATCATGCACCGGCTCGACCTCGGCGGCCTTGAGCTCGTCGGCCGGCCCGATGCCCGAGAGCAGCAAGAGGTGGCATGACCCGATGGCACCCGATGTCAGCACCACCTCGGACGCCGCATGCGCGGTCTGGAGGCGGGCCTTGTCGAGATATTCCACCCCGACGGCGCGTCCTTTATCGATGAGGATCCGGGTGATCCGCACCCCGGTCTTCACCGTGAGATTGGGCCGTTCCAAGGCCGGCCGGAGATAGGCCTTGCCGGTCCCCCAGCGTTCGCCGTTGCGGATCGTGAACTGGAAGAAACCTGCGCCTTCCTGCTCCACGCCGTTGAAATCGGTGTTGAGGCGATGGCCGGCGGCCTGCGCGGCTTCGAGCCAGAGATGTTCGCCGCGGTCGATATAGGCAGGGTCGCTGACATGCAGCGGGCCACCGACCCCGTGCAACGCGTCGTTGCCGAGGCGCCCGTTGTCTTCCGACATCTTGAAGACCGGCAGGACGTCGGCCCAGGCCCAGTTCGGGCAGCCGAGCGCGGCCCATCCGTCATAGTCGGACGGGAGCCCGCGCATGTAGATCATGGCGTTCAACGCGCCCGACCCGCCCACCATCCTGCCCCGGGGCCAGAAGATGCGCCGGCCGCGGCAGCCCGCCTGCGGCTCCGTATGGAAGCCCCAATCGGCCGAGGTGTTGAACATCGTGACCCAGTCCGAGGGCACGTCGGACGCCACGGGAGCGGCGCCGCCCGCTTCCAGCACCAGGACCTTGCGGGCGGGATCGGCGCTGAGCCGGTTGGCCAACACGCAACCCGAAGATCCTGCACCTAGGATGATCGTGTCGTACATGGGGAGCGTCCTCTTGTCTCGCGTTCAGGTCCGGGCCGTCGCTGTGGGCGTCATGGCGCGCCGCCGTCCGCTCGCCCATCCGCGGAGGTCCTTGAACCGGCCGAGCAGGCCTTGCGGCATCAGGACGATCGACACCACGATGATCAAGCCAAGCCCGAGCGTGCGGAACTCGCCGGC
The DNA here is from genome assembly GCA_964252585.1 of uncultured Lichenihabitans sp. Taxonomy (GTDB): domain Bacteria; phylum Pseudomonadota; class Alphaproteobacteria; order Rhizobiales; family Beijerinckiaceae; genus Lichenihabitans. The sequence continues at coordinate 4,482 of CAXUOD010000188.1, forward strand.
CTCGCGCATCGCCTCGTCGGCCAGCATCAGGACGACCGTTCCGAGGAACGGCCCCCAGAAGCTGCCGACGCCGCCGACCACCGTGGCCGCGATGATGAAGAGCAGTTGCGACAGTGACAAGATGCCGGGGCTGATGGCCTGGAAATGCGCCGCATAAAGCCCGCCCGCGAGGCCGGTGAAGAAGGCCGAAAGGCCGAACACGAGCAATTGCGCTCCGAAGCGGTTTACGCCGCGCGCCACCGCATAGCCCGGATTGTCCTTGATGGCGCGGAACGCCAGGCCGATCGGGCTGTTGATGATCGCATAGGTGCACAGCATCGTGACGCCGAACAGGGCCGCCACGACCGCGTAATCGCCGACGAGCCACTTGGCCCGCAACCACGCCCGCATGCCGAGGTCGCCGAACCGGGCGAAGCCGACCGCGCCTCCGGTGAACTGCCGGCAGGCGGACCCGACCATGCGGAAACATTCCGTGTCGGTGACGATCAGCACGTAGAGCGCCTGGGCGATCGCCAGGGTCAGCAGAGCCACGTAGACGCCCGAGAGCCGCAGGCAGGCCGCGCCGATCACCAGGCTGAACAGAACCGCCGCCACGGCACCGAGCGGCATGGCGGCCCAGACGCCGAGGCCGAAATAGACGCAGAGCATCGCCGTCGCGTAGCCGCCGATGCCAAAGATCGCCATCTGACCCAGCGAGAAGATGCCCGAATAGCCGAACAGCAGGTTCCATTGCGACGCGATGGTGGACAGGAACAATGCCAAGATGACCTGCCCCAGGACGTAGCGGCTCTCGACGAAGAACGGGATCGCCACAATGGCGGCCAGCACGAGGGCGGCCGTGACGAGGTCGCCGACCGGCCATCGTGCCGAAACGCCTCCGGTGCGGGTGGAAGGTGCCATGCGAGGTAAACCTAGAGACGGCGGACCTGGGCGCGGCCGAAGAGGCCCGCGGGACGCCAGATCAAGACGACGATGACGATCAGCAACAGGGCCGGGAACCCCCAGCGGGCGCCGGCACCGAACTGGACGAAGGCCTCGACCAGCGACAGGACGAAAGCCGAGGCGACGGCACCCGGAAGATTGCCGAGCCCCGCCACGACGCACATGATGAAGGCCTTGAGCATGGGGTCGCCGCCGAGCGGCGGGCTCAGTTCGGTGATGGAGCTGACGAGCACGCCGCAGAGGCCGGCGAGGATCCCCGACAGGGTCAGGACCTCGAAATAGACGCGGTTGACCGGCACACCCATGAGCTGCGCGGCTTCGCGGTTCTGCGCCGTGGCCCGGATCGCCCGGCCCATGCGGGTGCGGCCCAGCAGCCAGGCGATGCCGCCCATGATGGCCAGCGCCATGATCACGATCGCGATATTCTGGATCGGCACTTCGGACGCGCCGAGACGGACGAGGCCCGGAACCGTCACGGGCTGCCGCAGCGGCTGGCCTCCGTAGACTTTCAGAATGGTATTCTCGAGCGCGATGCCGACCCCGACGGTGGCGATCAGGACGTTGGTCTCGAAGACCTGGACCGGGTGGCGCAGCAGCTGGCGCACGACCGTAGCATAGAGGATGGCACCCGCGGCGGCGCCCGCCAGCATCGCGCCGATCAGGCCCAGAGGCGCCGGCAAACCAAGCGTCGTGACGGTCGTGTAGGCGGCGTAGCCGCCGAGCGCCAGCAGGGCGCCGTGGGCCATGTTGAGCATGCCCATGGAGCCCCAGACGAGCGCGAGCCCGACCGTAGCGAGCGCCGTGATGGCGCCGTTGGTGAGGCCGGCCGTCAGGATCGCGACGAGCGTGCTGGCGCTCACGCGATCACCTCGAGGTGCATCCGGTCGAGGGCGCCACCACGCTCCCTGATCCGGATCCAGCCTCCGTTCGTCGCGATGCTCATGGTCACCCTCCGAGATAGGTGGCGAGGAGCTCGTCGCGCGCCATGAGCTCGTCCGGCAGGCCGGACCAGACGATCTCGCCGTCGTCGAGCAGATGGATGACGTCGGCGAGCCCCGTGACGCGCGCCGGGTTCTCTTCGACGAGCAGGATCGACCGACCGGAGGCCTTGAGGTCCGCGATGACGCCGTAGATCTGCTCGATGATCAGCGGCGCGAGGCCGAGCGAGGGTTCGTCGATCAGCAGGACGCGAGCCGCCATCATGAGGCCGCGGCCGATCCCCACCATGCGCCGCTCTCCGCCCGACAGGGTCGAGGCGAGCTGGCGTCGGCGCTCGGCGAGGCGCGGCAGAAGCGCGAACACCTCGTGGAGCCGCTGCGTCACGATGTGCGGGCGCGGCTCGACATAGGCGCCCATGCGCAGGTTCTCCTCCACGGTCATCTGTGGGAAAAGCATGTCGCCCTGGGGCACGTGGGCGACGCCGAGGGCCGCGACGACTTCGGGCGGCAGGCCGCCGATCGAGGCGCCGTCGAGCGCGATCGTGCCGCGATGCGGTTTCACGAGGCCCGAGATGGTCTTGAGCAGGGTGGTCTTGCCGTGGCCATTCGGACCCACCACGGTCACGAGCCGCCCCTGGCCGACTTCGATCGATATGCCCTTGAGGACCGGCAAGGCCTGGTACCCGGCCCAGACACCCGCGAGAGTCAGCGCCGCTGCGTCAGGCATCGGCGCGTCGCTCCTCGAAGAAGCGCTTCAAGCGGCCGGTCGCGCCGGCCCCGAGATAGGTGTCGACCACCACGGGGTCGTCGGCCACCTGTTCGGGCCGCCCCTGAAAGATCAGCTGGCCGTGATGCATGATGAGGACGCGGTGCGAGAGCTGCAGCAGGAAGCGCATCACGTGCTCGATCAACACGATGGTGGTCCCGGCCGCATTGAGCTTGCGCACCAGTGCCATGACGACATCGATTTCATCGGCGGTGAGGCCGCCGACGGGCTCGTCGAGGAAGACGATGCGCGGCGCGGTCGCGACCGCGCCGGCGATCATCAGGAGCTTGCGGTCGAGGACGGGCAATTGGCCGACCGTCACGCCGGCCTTGTCGCCCATGCCGACGAACTCGAGCGCCGCCCAGGCGGCCTCCCGGCTTGCCCGGTCCAGCCGAAACCCGGGCAGCCGGCGCGGCTTGCGGCCGAAATAGGCCGCGATCTCGGCATTCTCCAGCACCGTCATGGTATCGAAGGCGGCGTTGAGCTGGAACGTGCGGGCCAGGCCGGCCTGGCAGATGCGGTCGGCGCCGAGCTCCGTAATGTCGCGGTCGCCGAAGAAGACCCGGCCGGAGGTGGCGGGGGTGAGGCCCGTCACGACGTCGAACAGCGTCGTCTTGCCGGCGCCATTCGGGCCGCCGATGCCAAGCACTTCGCCCTCGCCCACGAAGAACGACACGCCGTCGACAGCCTTCAACGAGCCGAAGTGCCGGCTGATGCCGTCGCAGGTGAAAAGCGAAGAACCGGGCGTCATCGCGGTCGCGCCGCGTCAGCCCATCCAGGGCGGCATGACGAAACTGTCCGTCGCATAGAGCGCGGGCGCGATCAGTTTCGGATCGGTCTTGTAGTCCTGGTGCTGCAGGAACTGATGCGGCATGCCGAGTGACGGGTCGGAGACCTGGGTCGGGTAGCAGTAGGACGACTGGCCGGCCGGATCCGTGCGCTGCACGCCGTTGACCCCGCGATAGACCAGCTCCTTGATGGCGGTCGAGACCTTGTGGACCTGGTCCTTGTCGAACGGCTTGCCGGGGCCGCCCGCGATGGCGGAAGCGAGGGCCCATTTCCATAGGGCGTCGTAGGTCTGCGAGCCCGTGATGAAGGCCGCGGTGGGGCCGAACTTCTCGCGGTAGCTCTTGCGGAACGGAGCCGAGAAATCGTCCGGCAGGCAGCCGATGACCGTTGAATAGATCACGCCGTTGACGGCCTGGCCGCCAATCTCGCGGAACGCCGGCAGCGACGGCCCGTATTGCATGTAGATGAGGCTCTGCGTCGGCTGCGGGGTGAACTGCAGCATGAACTGCGCCAGGTCCTGGGGGAGGAAGTGCGTGACGAGGATCGCGGCCGGCGGGTCCTGCCGGAGCTTCGCCAGCGTCGGGCCCCATTGCGTCGTGGGGAACGCCACGGTCTCGAAGAGGCCGACCTCGAAACCGTAGTCGGCCGCCTTGGTCTTGATCGCGTTGGCGATCACGACCGCATATTCGACCGCCGACGGGATGATGGCGATCTTCTTGTTGGCCGGCTTCCACTTGCCGGCCTTGATGAGGTCGTTCAGGAAATTCAGGCATCCGGGCCCGTAATAGTACTCGGGCGGATCGATCTGGAAGCTGCCGTAGAAGCGGGCCGGGTCGGTCTTGAACTTCTCGTTGTGGGAGATGAGCGTGTTGGCGTGCATCATGATGACGTCGTTGTCGGCCGCGACATCCATCTCGACCATGTTGGTGCCGACGTTGTAGCCGTTGATGATGGCCGGCACCGAGAACCGGTCGACCAGGCGCTGCATCGCCTGGCTGACGATGTCGGCCCCCATGTCCTTCGTGTCCTCGACGTGGATCTCGACCTTGCGCCCCAGGATACCGCCGGCCGCGTTGATCTCGGCCGCTGCGAGGTCGAGGCCGTTCTTGAACTCGATGCCGTCGGCGGCCGCGAGGCCCGACATCGGGAGGGCGGCGCCGACCGGGATGACGGCGCTGTCCTGGGCCGAAGCCGGCGCGGTGCCGAAGCTCGCGAGAGCCGCCATGCCGGCGGCGCCAGCCCCGGCCGAGCCGCGCAGCAACGATCGTCTGTCAAGCATGGTGATCCTCTCTATCGGTCGTTGGGGCCCGCCATCACAGGAAGAAGGACGGGAAGGCGGTCTCGAAGGCCTTGGCGAAGCCGAGAACGCGCGAGTCCTCGCCACGTGGCCCGACGATCTGCAGTCCGATCGGCAAGCCGGACGCCGTCATGCCGCAGGGTACGGAGGCGGCCGGCTGCTGCGACAGGTTGATCGGAAAGCTGAAGCCGGCCCACTCGAACCAGCGCGTCATGCCGCTGCCCGGCGGGACCTCGTGCCCGGCCTCGAACGCCGGGATGGCGGTCGCGGGCGACACCAGGATGTCGAACCGGTCCAGCAGTGCGTCCATCCGGCGGCCGAAATCGGCACGGGCCGCCATGGCCTCGACGTAGCGTACCGCACCCGAGGCGTCGCCGGCCGCGACGACCTCGCGAAGCCCGGGGTCGAGGCGGGCGCGGGCCTCGGCGGAAAGGGAAGCGGCTCGCGTGGCGGCGCCGCAGGACCAGAGCACCGTGAAGGTCGCGAGATGGTCGCCGTCCGGCAGGTCGACCGGTACGACCTCGGCTCCAAGATCGCGGAGATCGTCGACCACGGCCGCGAACCGTGCCGCGATCTCCGGATCGACCGCGCCGCAGGGCGGCCGAGACCAGACGCCCACCTTGGCGCCCCTGAACCCGCGAGGCTCCCGGTCGAGCGGCGGCAGCCGGAACGGCCCCTGCAGCCAGTCCTGCGGGTCCCGTCCCGACATCGCCTCGAGCATGGCCGCGGCATCGTCGACGCGCCGGGTCATCGGGCCGAGATGCGCCACGGTGCCGAACGCGCTCGCGGGGTAGGCGGGCACGCGGCCATAGCTCGGCTTCAGGCCGACGAGGCCCGTGAACGACGACGGGACCCGGATGGAGCCGCCCCCGTCGGTGCCGAGATGGAAGACGCCGGCCCCCGTGGCGGCCGCGGCCGCGGCGCCTCCCGACGACCCACCCGGCGTGACGGCGGGGTT
>CAXUOD010000189.1:0-10138 GCA_964252585.1 uncultured Lichenihabitans sp.
ACGACGTGATCCGGCGACTGCCGGCCATCCATGCCATGGGTTTCGACGTGCTCTACTTCCCTCCGATCCACCCGATCGGTCGGACGAACCGAAAGGGCCGCAACAACAGCCTCACGGCCGGCCCCGACGATCCTGGCAGCCCCTATGCGATCGGCTCCGCGGAAGGAGGCCACGACGCGATCCATCCCGAGCTCGGGACGTTCGACGATCTGCACCTCCTCGTCGCCGCGGCGGCGGAGCACGGGTTGGAACTCGCGCTCGATCTCGCCATCCAGGCCTCGCCCGACCACCCATGGCTCAAGGATCATCCGGATTGGTTCAACTGGCGTCCCGACGGCACGATCCGCTACGCCGAGAACCCGCCGAAGAAATACGAGGACATCGTCAACGTCGATTTCTATGCCGAGGGTGCCAAACCGTCGCTGTGGGTCACCTTGCGCGATACGATCAAGCTCTGGGTCGAGCACGGCGTGAAGCTGTTCCGCGTCGACAACCCGCATACCAAGCCCTTCCCGTTCTGGGAATGGGTGATCGAGGACGTGCGCCGCGAGCACCCCGACGTGGTCTTCCTGTCGGAAGCGTTCACCAAGCCCAAGGTCATGTACCGATTGGCCAAGATCGGTTTCTCGCAATCCTACACATACTTCACGTGGCGCAACACGAAATGGGAGCTGCAGGAATACTTGACCGAGTTGTCGACGCAGGCGCCCAAGGACTTCTTCCGCCCGCACTTCTTCGTCAATACGCACGACATCAACCCGGATTTCCTGCAGGACGCCCCGCGGCCGGCGTTCCTGATCCGTGCCGCCCTGGCCACGATGCTGTCGGGTCTCTGGGGCATGTATAACGGGTTCGAGCTCTGCGAAGGCCGCCCCGACCAGAAGAAGAAGGAATACGCCGACAGCGAGAAATACCAGCTCTATGTCTGGGATTGGGACCGGCCCGGCAACATCATCCGGGAGATCACGCGCCTCAACCGCATCCGGCGCGACAACCCGGCCCTGCACTCGCATCTCGGCATCACGTTCCGGCAGGCCTTCAACGACAACGTGCTGCTGTTCGAGAAGGCGACGCAGGCGCGTGACAACGTCCTGCTCATCGCCGTGAGCCTCGATCCCTATGCGGTCCAGGAGGCCGACATCGAGGTCCCGCTCTGGGAGTGGGGCCTGCCGGACCACGGCACGATCGGCGTGCAAGACCTGATGGACGATCACCGTTTCACCTGGACCGGCAAGCGACAGCGCATCCGCCTCGATCCCGGTCAGCTTCCCTTCTCCGTCTGGCGCCTCAACGCGTAAAAGGACCTTTCATATGGCGCGTAAGCCCAATGTTCAGCTTATCGATGATCCGTTGTGGTACAAAGACGCTGTTATTTATCAACTTCACGTCAAATCCTTCTTCGACGCCAACAACGATGGTATAGGAGACTTTGCGGGGCTGCATGCCAAGCTCGACTACATCGCGAGTCTAGGCGTCAATACCGTTTGGTTGTTGCCGTTCTATCCGTCTCCGCGCAAGGACGACGGCTATGACATCGCCGGGTACCGCGACGTCAGTAAGGACTACGGGACACTGGGCGAGTTCAAGGAATTCGTGCGCGCCGCGCATGACCGCGGCATCCGGGTCATCACCGAACTCGTGATCAACCACACGTCCGACCAGCATCCGTGGTTCCAGAAGGCGCGAACCGCCAAGCGCGGTTCGCCGGCCCGCGATTTCTACGTGTGGTCGGACGACGACCAGAAGTTTCCGGAGACGAGAATCATCTTCATCGACACCGAAAAGTCGAACTGGACATGGGATCCGGTGGCGGGCCAGTATTTCTGGCACCGCTTCTACTCGCATCAGCCGGATCTGAACTTCGACAATCCGCGCGTGCTGAAGGAAGTGCTCAGCGTTATGCGGTTCTGGCTCGACATGGGCGTCGACGGGTTGCGTCTCGACGCGATCCCGTACCTCATCGAACGGGAGGGCACCAACAACGAGAACCTGCCCGAGACGCACGACATCTTGAAGCAGATCCGCGCCGCGCTCGACGCCTCCTACCAGAACCGCATGCTCTTGGCCGAGGCCAACCAGTGGCCCGAGGACACCCAACTCTACTTCGGCGACGGCGACGAATGCCACATGGCATTCCACTTCCCGCTCATGCCGCGCATGTATATGGCGATCGCCAAGGAAGACCGTTTTCCCATCACCGACATCATGCGCCAGACACCGGCCATTCCGGAGAACGCGCAATGGGCGATCTTCCTGCGCAACCACGACGAGTTGACGCTCGAGATGGTGACGGACGAGGAGCGCGACTACCTCTGGAACACCTATGCGTCCGACCGACGGGCGCGCATCAATCTCGGGATCCGCCGACGCCTTGCGCCGCTCCTGCAACGCGACCGGCGCCGCATCGAACTGATGAACGGGTTGCTGCTGTCCATGCCCGGCACGCCGGTGATCTACTACGGCGACGAGATCGGCATGGGGGACAACATCCACCTCGGTGATCGCGACGGTGTCCGAACGCCGATGCAATGGTCCGAAGACCGCAACGGTGGTTTCTCGCGCGCCGACCCGGCCAGCACGGTGCTGCCGCCCATCATGGACCCGCTCTACGGCTTCGAGGCCGTCAACGTCGAGGCTCAGGCCCGGGACCCGCATTCGCTGCTCAACTGGATGCGCCGGATGCTGTCGCTGCGGCGCAACCATCGCGCCTTCGGCCGCGGCACGTTGCGGTTCCTCTACCCCGGCAATCGGCGCGTGCTCGCCTATCTGCGCGAATACGAGGGCGACATTATCCTGTGCGTCGCCAATCTCTCGCGCACGCCTCAGGCGGTGGAACTCGATCTTTCTGATTTCGAGGGCCGGGTGCCGGTCGAACTGACGGGTCCGTCGCCGTTTCCGCCGATCGGCCGGATGACCTATCTCCTGACCTTGCCGCCCTACGGGTTCTATTGGCTCGGGCTGCCGGTCCGGGAAAAGGCGCCGTCGTGGCATCAGGTCGGCGGCGAGCAGCTCCCGGATTTCCAGACCCTCGTGGTTCGCGAGAGCCTGAAGGAACTGCTCGGCGAGCAGCACACGGCGAAGATCCTTCGCGAACTGCTGCCCGACTACCTGTCCCGCCGGCGCTGGTTCGCGGCGAAGAACGAGAGGATCACGAAGGCCCGCATCGCCTATGCGGTGCCGCTGGCCTCCATCCAGGAGATCCTGATCATCGAGGTCGAGGTCGAGACCGCCGGGCGCTCCGATCGCTACCTGATGCCGGCCGGGATCGCCTGGGAGCGGCCCGGTCTGTCGGCCTTCGCGCAGCAGACCGCGCTGGCACGCGTCCGCCGCGGCCGACAGGTCGGCTACCTCACGGACGCCTTTGCGCTCGAAGCCCTGCCGCGGGCCATCCTGCGAGGGCTGAAGAATCGGGGTCGGCTGCCGGTCCCGGACGGAGAAATCCGCTGTCTCGGGACGGAGGCCGTCGACGGCCTCGAGGACATCGACGAAGCGCGCATCCGCTGGCTGACGGCCGAACAATCGAACTCGTCGGTGCTCGTCGGCAATCTCGCGATCGTCAAGCTGATCCGCCGCATCGTACCCGGGATCCATCCCGAAGCCGAGATGACGCGTTACCTGACCGCCGTCGGCTATGCCAACACGGCGCCGCTCCTAGGCGAGGTCGTGCGCTTCGCCAAGGACGGGACGCCGCACACGCTCGCGATCGTCCAGGGTGTCATCCAGAACCAGGGCGACGCGTGGACCTGGGTTCTCGACAACCTCCGACGCGCCGTCGAAGACGCGGCCCTCATCGACGGCGAAGCCAGTCCCGATTACCAGGTCCTGACGACGTTCGTCGGGACCATCGGCCAGCGGCTCGCCGAACTGCACCAGGCGCTGGCCAGCCCGACCGACGATGCCGATTTCCGACCGGTCGAGGCCGACGACGAAGCCGTCGCGGGCTGGCGGCGGAGCGTCGGCGACCAGGTGGCGGCCGCGCTCGACGCTCTTGCCGGGCAGCGCGAGGCGCTCGATCCCGGCTCTCGGGCGCTGGCCGACGCGGTGCTCGGTCGACGCAAGGCGGTGCTGGACGTCGTCGAGCGGCTTGCGGAGGCGGGGCTCGGAACGCAGATGACGCGCGTCCACGGCGACTTCCACCTGGGGCAGGTCCTCGTGTCCCAGAGCGACGCCTATCTCATCGATTTCGAAGGCGAGCCGGTCCGGGGTCTCGACGAACGGCGGGCCAAGGGCAGTCCGCTTCGCGACGTGGCAGGGCTGCTCCGCTCCCTCGATTATGCGGCGGCCGCCGTCGCGGGCATTGAGGACGACGCCGGACCCCAGCCCGTTCGCGAGCGGCGGCAGACGCTTCTGGATGCTTTCCGCCGCGAGGCCGGCGAGGCCTTCCTGCAGAGCTACCGCGCGGTTTCGGGCGAGGAGTCGAGAGCCGGATCCGGCCGCGGGCGCGGATCCCTGCTCGACCTCATGTTGCTCGAGAAGGCCGCTTACGAGATCGGCTACGAGGTCGCGAACCGGCCGAAGTGGCTGCCGATCCCGCTGCGCGGCTTCCACGCGCTCGTCGATCGACTGACCGGAAGGGAGGGTCGCGCGTGATGCCGGTCCGTGACGCGATGTCGGGAGTTGCGCCCGAAGCGGTCGATGCGCTGATGCACGGGCAGCACGGCGATCCGTTCTCGATCCTCGGCCCCCACGCGGTCGGCGGCGGGCGGGCTATCCGGGCCTTCCTGCCCGGTGCGACAAGGGTCGAAGTCGTGGCCCGCGAGGACGGTAGCCGCCTCGGCACGCTGGATCGGGTCCACCCCGCCGGTCTGTTCGCCGGTCTCGTCCAGGCGAGCGGTCCCTACCGGTTGAGGATCCGGTGGCCCGAGGCGGTCCAGGAGACCGACGATCCCTACAGCTTCGGCCTCCTGCTCGGTGACCTCGATCTTCACCTCCTTCGCGAAGGCACCCACTACGAACTGAGTCGCTGCCTCGGGGCGGTCGCCATGGCGGTCGAGGGCGTGCCCGGCGTGCGCTTCGCCGTCTGGGCACCGAATGCGCGGCGCGTCTCGGTGGTGGGCGAGTTCAACAGCTGGGACGGGCGCCGCCACCCGATGCGTCTGCGCCGGGAGGCAGGCGTCTGGGAGCTTTTCGTGCCCGGCGCCGGGCCGGGTACTCGCTATAAATACGAGATCATCGGGCCTCACGGCGGCCTGTTGCCGCAGAAGGCCGACCCGGTGGCGCGCGCTTCCGAGGCCGCGCCCGGCACCGCCTCGATCGTCGCCCGCTCCGACCCCTTCGACTGGACCGACGGCGACTGGAAGGCGAAACGGGCGGCCCGCCAGGCGATCGATGCTCCCCTGTCGGTCTACGAGGTCCATGCCGGCTCGTGGTTCCGCATGCGGGACGAGGGCGATCGCAGCCTGACGTGGCGTGAGTTGGCCGACCGGCTCGTGCCCTACGTCGAGGAACTCGGATTCACGCACGTCGAGTTCCTTCCGATCATGGAGCATCCGTTCGGCGGGTCCTGGGGCTACCAGCCCTTGGGCTTCTTCGCCCCCACGGGTCGCTACGGAGCGCCGGAAGATTTCGCCTATTTCGTCGACCGCTGCCACGCGCGCGGCATCGGGGTGATCGTCGACTGGGTCCCGGCCCACTTCCCGACGGACGTTTGGGGACTGGCGAACTTCGACGGGACGGCGCTCTACGAGCACCAGGACCCGCGCGAGGGGTTCCACCAGGATTGGAACACGTTGATCTTCAATCTCGGACGCAGCGAGGTGAAGGGGTTCCTCATCGCCAGCGCGATGGAGTGGCTCGAGCGTTACCACGTCGACGCCCTGCGCGTCGATGCGGTCGCCTCGATGCTGTACCGGGACTACAGCCGCAAGGCCGGAGAATGGGTGCCCAACCAGTATGGCGGTCGGGAAAACCTCGAAGCCGTCGAGTTCTTCAAGCATCTCAACAGTATGGTGGCCAACCGCGAGCCGGGTGCCTTGATGATCGCCGAGGAGTCGACGGCTTGGCCCGGTGTCACGACGCCCGTCGATCGGGGTGGGCTGGGCTTCGACCTCAAATGGAACATGGGGTGGATGAACGACACGCTCCGCTACATGGAAAAGGAGCCGATCTACCGCAGCTACTCCCATGACCTCATGACGTTCGGGATGGTCTACGCTTACACCGAGCGCTTCATGCTGCCGCTGAGCCACGACGAGGTGGTGCACGGCAAGGGATCGATGATCAGCAAGATGCCCGGGGACGACTGGCAGAAGTTCGCCAACCTTCGCGCGTACTACGGCTGGATGTGGACGTTCCCGGGGAAGAAGCTTCTTTTCATGGGCGATGAGATCGCGCAATGGTCCGAATGGAACAACGACGTGTCGTTGGACTGGGCCCTTCTCGACGCGCCGGCCCACAAGGGGATCCAGACCCTGACGGCCGACCTCAACCGGCTCTATGGCGGAGAACCGGCGCTCCACGCGACCGACGCCGACCCGGCAGGCTTCCGTTGGGCCGTGGGGGACGATACGCGGAACTCGATCTTCGCCTTCATCCGGCAGACCGCCGACCAAGGGTCGCACCTTCTCGTCGTGAGCAACATGACGCCGGTGCCTCGCCATGACTACCGGATCCGCGTGCCGAAACCGGGCACCTGGCATGAGGTGCTCAACACCGATGCGGGTGTCTACGGCGGCAGCGGTGTCGGCAACGGCGGGGGTGTGATGACGGAACCGGCCGTGCACGACGAAGGGGTGTCGCTCAGCCTGACGATCCCGCCTTTGGCCACCATCGTTCTGAGGGCGCCGGCTTCGTCGGCCTGAGGGTGCTGCCCTCTTCAGTCATGCGACTTCATTCCGGACACGGATCGACTCTTCAAGGTGTGCCGCCGACGACACCCTGAAGAGCTGCGATCGGAGTGCGGTTCCGGACTCGGACGTCGTCGCTCATGAGCGATGCACAAGACCGAGCTGAACCGTCGTTGTTCATGTGTCGCAAGCATCGACCAGTCCTGGCCTAGTATTGACGGATCCAGAATTTGCTCGCAGGGCGCTTGCATCCGGTCGAAGCTGTTTCCTGTATGAGCAGCTCTGTTCAATAAACAAGCATTCGAGGGTCCTCGACTCCAGGCAAAATCATAAGTCTGGCGGCATGCGACTATTCGCTCCGATCGAAGCGCGACCCGAATCGCTGGAGTCGTCCTATACTAGGGTCTCTGGAACTGCTCCAGCAACCGGACCACCTCGCTTATGTACAATCCAGAGTTAGCCGTCGCTTCCGGCTTATCCGAAGTTGCGCCCGTCCGGCACATGATGCCGTTCGGCGCGGAAATCCTTGCCGACGGGCGGGTCCGCTTTCGCCTTTGGGCTCCGGCCTGCGAAGCGATCATGCTGAAACTCGAGAATGGCGCCGAACCGCTGCGGCTCGAGGCGTTGCCGGACGGATGGCACGAACTCGTCACGTCGCGGGCCGGTGTCGGATCGCGCTACAGTTTCGAGCTTCCCAACGGATTGACCGTACCCGATCCCGCGTCCCGCTATCAGCCCGACGATGTGCACGGTTCGAGCGAGGTCGTCGACCCTACGGCCTTCCGATGGTCGGATGCGGGCTGGAAACCGCGTCCCTGGGCCGAAACCGTTCTCTACGAATTGCATGTCGGGACGTTCACCCCGGAGGGCACTTTCGAAGCCGTCATCGGCAAGCTCGGCCATCTCGTCGCTCTTGGCGTGACCGTGATCGAACTGATGCCCATCGCGGACTTTCCCGGACGCCGCGATTGGGGTTACGACGGTGCCTACCTGTTCGCGCCCGATGCGTCCTACGGCACGCCGGACGACCTGCGACGGCTGGTCGACGCGGCGCATGCGCACGGCATGGCCGTGCTTCTCGACGTCGTCTACAATCACTTCGGCCCCGAAGGAAACTACCTGTCGACCTACGCGCCACAGTTCTTCACGGATCGCCACAAGACGCCCTGGGGCGACGCCATCAACTACGACGGGCCGGGCTCGAAAACCGTTCGCGACTTCGTCGTCCACAATGCGCTCTATTGGCTCGAGGAGTTCCACGTCGACGGGCTGCGCCTCGACGCCATCCACGCCATCATCGATACGAGCGACACGCCCCTGGTGATCGAACTGGCCGAGCGGGTGCGGGCGCTCGACCTCAGTCGGACCGTCCCCATCCTGGTCGAGAACGAGGACAACGAAGCCGTGGATCTCGCGCGCGTGGCCGGCACCCCGAACCGCTATACGGCGCAGTGGAACGACGACGTCCACCACGTGCTCCATACCGCCGCAACGGGCGAGGGCACCGGCTATTACGCGGATTACCTCGGCGATACGGACAAGCTCGGCCGTGCTCTCGCTGAGGGGTTCGCCTTTCAGGGGGAACACATGGCGTTCCGAGGCTCGGCCCGCGGCGAGCCGAGCGGAAGCCTGCCTCCCGATGCTTTCGTCGGCTTCGTCCAGAACCACGACCAGATCGGAAACCGCGCCTTCGGCGATCGCCTCGTCTCGGTGACGTCCGACGCCGCCTTGCGGGCCGTGACGGCGGCCCTGCTTCTCCTGCCGCAGATCCCGATGCTGTTCATGGGCGAGGAGTGGGGGACGGCGAAGCCGTTTCCCTTCTTCTGCGACTTCTCCGGCGAACTCGGCGAGGCGGTCCGCAAGGGCCGGCGCGAAGAGTTCAAGCACGATCCGGCCTTGCTGGCCGTCGAGGGCCGAGCCGAGATCCCGGACCCACAGGCGGAGACGACGTTCGCGTCGGCCAAGCTCGATTGGGCGGAGATGGAAGAGGCGCCGCATCGCACCACGTTCGATTGGTACAGGCGCATTCTCGGCGTCCGGAAACACCGCATCGCGCCACTGACTGCGAAAATCATGCACGGAGGGACATATGTGACGATCGGCTCTCTCGCGGTCAGCGTGAGATGGCAGGCGACCGACGGCGTCACGCTTCGTCTCGACGTCAACCTGAAAGCCGAGGAGCAGAACGGGTTCGCACCCGTCGACGGCTTCGTCGTCTGGACGGAGGGTGCCGGCGATGCCTCGGGGGCGCTGGGTCCCTGGTCGGTCCGCTGCTCGGTCGGTAGCACATCGTAGAAGTCCCGTGAGGCGCCGAAGCGCTGCCGTCGCGTGGCAGCGATGCGCCGGAGGTTCCCGCTCCATCACATCGTTTGCCCCACCGCCACGTTTCCGCTAGAGGGATTTCGAGGACCGCCGACGCCCGTGCGCGCTCGGCAAGCCCCGGTTGGGCTCGCGTCCGCCACGAGCATGAGGCCATGATGGTCACGAACGACGATGTGCCGATGAATCCGGAATACATGGATTACGCGGAGCATGAGCGCACCTATCGCGGCTTCATCTTCTTCACGAAATGGGGGGTCGTCGTGGTGGCGGGCCTCCTCATCGTGCTGGCCTATTTCCTCGTTTGACGTGACCCGGCGCGGGCTCGCGCGCTGCCGTGGGCCCCGCCTCGTTTCTCGGCTTTCCGCGCATCAGGCCGGACCGGGAGCGCTTCCCGAATAAGAGACCTGCCCAAGGCAGACCCATCCGCCCGAGAGGAAACGACATGCGCATCGCCGTGCCGGCCGAAGCCAGCAACGAGCCCCGGGTCGCGGCGACGCCGGAAACGGTGAAGAAGCTCGTCGCCCTTGGCGGCACGGTTGTGGTCGAGACGGGCGCCGGGACGGCGGCGGGCCTGACCGACGAGGCCTTCGCGGCCGCCGGCGCCACGGTGGCGCCCGACCTCGCCGAGACCCTCAAGGAGGCCGAGGTCGTGCTCAAGGTCCGGCGGCCCGAGCCGCAGGACCTGCTGCATTACGGCCGCGGCGCCCTCGTGCTGGCCATCATGGATCCCTACGGCCAGACCGAGGCGCTGAAAGCTCTGGCCGACGCCGGCATAGATGCATTCGCCATGGAACTGATGCCCCGCATCACCCGGGCGCAGGTCATGGACGTGCTCTCGAGCCAGGCCAATCTCGCGGGCTACCGCGCCGTCATCGACGCCGCCGAGCAGTATGGCCGCGCCTTTCCGATGATGATGACGGCGGCCGGCACCGTGCCGGCCGCCAAGGTCTTCGTCATGGGCGTGGGCGTGGCGGGGCTGCAGGCCATCGCGACCGCGCGGCGCCTGGGCGCCGTCGTCACCGCGACCGACG
>CAXUOD010000190.1:0-10119 GCA_964252585.1 uncultured Lichenihabitans sp.
CTACGGGGCCGACATCGTCGTCGAGTCGCTGACCAAATTCATGGGCGGGCACGGCACGACGCTGGGTGGGGCCATCGTGGATGGCGGAACGTTTCCCTGGGCCGACCATGCCGAGCGCTTTCCCATGTTCACGGCGCCGGACCTTTCCTATCACGGTCTGGTCTACACGGAGCGTTTCGGCCGCGCGGCCTATGCGGCGCGCGCGCGCAGCGTCTATCAGCGCACGACAGGCGCCGTCCTTCCCGCGATGAGCGCCTTCCTGCTTCTGCAAGGGATCGAAACCGTCGCGCTCCGGGTCGAGCGGCATGTGGAAAACGCCCGTCAGGTCGCCGAATATCTCCGATCGGATCCGCGGGTCGCATGGGTCAACTACGCCGGTTTCGCCGACTCGCCCTATTACGATCTCGGCCTCAAATACCTCGGCGGCAGGCCCCCTTCGCTGCTCACCTTCGGCACGCGAGGCGGCCTCGACGGCGGCAAGGCCTTCTACGACGCGCTGCGCCTGGTCAAGCGCCTCGTCAACATCGGCGACGCCAAATCGCTCGCCTGTCATCCTGCCTCTACCACTCATCGCCAGATGTCGCCCGGAGATCAGGAGAGAGCCGGCGTGAGACCGGAAATGATCCGCCTCAGCGTCGGCATCGAGCATATCGACGACATTCGCGATGACCTCGATCAGGCCCTGGACGCCGCGGCTCGGCTGAGCCGGCCGGCCATCGCGGCCGAATAGCGCACGATCGCCTATGGAGACCAGCATGCCTCTCTCGTTCGATGGACGTGGCGAGCAGACGATTCTCTCGCCCGGGCCGGCGCGGGCACAGGCTCACGAGACAGAGTTCGACGGTTTTCGTGGCCATCTCGACATCGGTCTCGTCAACAACATGCCGACCGGCGCCTTCAAGGCCACCGAGCGTCAGTTCGCGCGGCTCCTGGCCGAGGCCTCCGGTCGCACCGACATTCGCCTGCACCTCTTCTCTCTGGCCGAGATCCCGCGCGATCCCGCCTCCTTCGGCCGGATCAGCCAAGGCTACGGCGACTTGGGGCGGCTGCAGGCGAGCCGGCTCGACGCGCTCATCGTGACGGGGGCGGAACCCGTGGCGGAAGCCCTTGCCGACGAGCCCTATTGGAGCGCTCTGACACGGGTGATCGACTGGGCCGAACACAACACGGTATCGACTCTATGGTCGTGCTTGGCCGCGCATGCCGCCGTGCTTCACCTCGACGGCATCCAACGACGGCGCCTTCCCCGAAAGCGCTTCGGCCTGTTCGAATGTTCGAAGGTCGCGTCCGACGGGTTGTTCAAAGGCGCCCCCGCGGAACTTCGTGTGCCACACTCGCGCTGGAACGACATCGCCGAGGGCGATCTGCGATCCCACGGCTATCAGATCGCGTCGCGCTCGCTTGAAGCGGGCATCGATGCTTTCACCAAGCAATGGGGCAGCCGGTTCGTCTTCCTGCAAGGTCATCCGGAGTATGAGACGGATACGCTGTTCCGCGAGTACCGCAGGGATGCACAACGCTTCCTCAAAGGTGAGCGGCGGGAAATGCCGATGCTGCCGCATGATTACTTCGATGCCGAATCGGAGCGCCGCATCGAGGGATTTGCGGGATGGGCATCGCAAGCGCACGACGGCCCACAGTGCTCAGCCATGCTCCCAGGATGGTCGGTCCGACCCGCTCAAATCCAACTTTGGATGAAGACCTCGATCGCATTATTTAGAAACTGGTTGGTGCAGATCGCATCCGACAAGCGATAAGGCCTCACTGCAAGTCGTGTAGTCAAAAAAGTGCCGGCCCGAAGGCCGGCACCTGGTCTCGTAACGCGGTCAACCGAGCCGGCTAACCGGTTGCGCCATATCCATAGGTCGTTCCACCGGTGTAGCCGTAACCGCCGGTGTAGCCGTAACCGCCGGTGTAGCCGTAACCGCCGGTGTAGCCGTAACCGCCGGTGTAGCCATAGCCGCCGGTGTAGCCGTAGCTACCGTAGTAGCCGTAGCTACCGTAGTAGCCGTAGCTACCGTAGTAGCCATAGCTGCCGTAGTAGCCATAGCTGCCGTAGTAGCCATAGCTGCCGTAGCTGCCGAAGCTGCCGTAGTAACTGCCATAGCTGCCGTAGCTTCCATAGCTGCTTCCATAGCTGCCGTAGCCAGCACCATAGGAAGAGTAATAGCCAGACATTCCGTTTTCCCTTTATCTCAGCCGGCTCGACAATCGCATTGCCACCCCCACACTGCCCCACCGGCTTTTGCTGGGGAGCGCTCCTCAACACAACAAGGTCGCTCGGTTCGCCCGAAACGACCGTACTGCGTTCAAGCTTGGTAATCCCAACCTCGTCGATTCCTAGATTCCGCAACCGTGTTTGCAACTCCTGCGCAGCGGAACGTTCGAGACTCCATCATCGTTCCTGTGCCGATTGCTCGAGCAAGGATTGCAGTGGAGAAAGGATGTAATCGATAGCGCGACGGCTTTCGGTCTGGATCTCGACCGTGACGGTCATGCCCGAGGTCAATGGCAGCAGGCGCCCCCCGACTTTCAGACCCGGTACCAGGGGCCGAACGATCACGGGGAACACCAGATCGGACGTTTGCTGTGCGGCACTCGTCATCGACATGGCGCCGTCGGCGCTGGTCGGCGTCGAAGGATTGTTCTGCTGAGATGCCGCCTCCTTGCCGGTAAGGGCGTCGGTCGCAACCTTCTCGACCTTGCCCGAGATCGTCCCGTACCGCGTGTAGGGGAACGTATCCACCTTGATGGTGACGTCCTGCCCGACTTTGACGAAACCGGCATCGCTGTTGAGGATATAGGCTTCGATCTCGACCGGTGTCCCTTTGGGAACGATCTGCATGAGCTGCTGGCCGGTCGTGACGACCTGGCCGATCGTCGTGACGGCCGTGGCCTGGACAGTGCCGGCGATCGGGGCCGACAGGGTCATGTGATCGACCGTGTCGTTCGCTTTGGCGAGCTCCTGCGCCAGCTGATCGACCTGTTGCTGCGCCTCGACGACAGCCTTTGTGTTTGTCGTGACGAACGTCTGCCGGGCCAGTGCGATCTGGCTCTCGATCACCGGAATGGCTGCCTTCGCCTCGGCCAGGCTACCCTCGAGGTTGACCAGCTGGAGTTGCGCGGTTTGCAGCTGCTGCTCCTGTTCCAGCACCGTCGCGCGGCTGTTCCAACCATCCTTGAACAGCGCATTGCGCATCCCGAGGTGCTCGTTGATCAGATCGATGACGGTCTTCTGGGGACCGATATTGGCCTGGTACTTGTCGACCTGCGACTGTTTGGACGCTTTCTCGGCCGCGAGGTTCGAGAGCGTAGCGCCAAGGCTGGACAGCTCGCTCCGGAGCGCCTGTTCCTCGCGATCTCGCACGACGACCGGAAGGTCCTGCGGCCACGTCACGGCCGGCTTGGTTTCGACAACGTCTGCGTCGAGAGCCTTGATCTCGACCTGATGGCGCACGACCTCGGCGCGCGCATTGAACAGATTGTCGCGAATGACGTTGCGGGTTGCGATCGCCGCCGTCGGATCGAGCTCGATCAGCACGTCCCCCGCCCTGACGTCGTCGCCATCGGCGGCCTTGATCGCGATCACCTTTCCCGAATCGATCGGCTGAACGACCTTCGTCCGGCCGGAGGCCTGCACTTTGCCGGTCGCGTCGGCGTAGACGTCGAGATGCCCGAACCACGACCAGATCAACAGTGCCGCGATCAGACCGCAGAGCGCGTACATGAATGCCACGCGGATCGGCGACGCCGGCGCCTCCAGGATCTCCAGAGCCCCGGGCAGGAACTCCCGATCCTCGACGCGGCGCTCCGGCCTGACGGGCGCCCAGAGTTCGTCGAGGTCGATGGTCGGCCGGCCCGCACTTTTCAGACGCGGCTTGAGGACGGCGCCTGGCGCACCTTCGCGACGAACTGCCCGCCCTTGTCCCTGCCGCGCCGGCGCCTGGCGCTGCGAAACGGCGATCGCATGACCGGTGGCGGCCGTTGCGATCGGACCCGCAGCATCGGGTGGCGTCGTCGTATCCGCGACCACCGTCAGTGTTTCATGCCCGACGCGTCCACGCCTTCCCGTCATGCGCTCACCTGATCGGTCTGGAGCGACCAAAGCCGGGCGTAGAGGCCGTTGCGGCGGCGTAGCAGCTCGTCATGGGTCCCGATCTCCGTAATCTCGCCTTTGATCATGCCGACGATCCGATCGCAATGCCGGACCGCGGCGAGCCGGTGTGCGATGATGATCACGGTACGGCCGCGCGAGATCATGCCCATGTTGGTCCTGATGATTCGCTCGCTCTCGTAGTCGAGGGCACTCGTCGCCTCGTCCAGGATGAGAATCCTCGGGTCCGTGGCCAGTGCCCGGGCGATCGCGATCCTTTGGCGCTGGCCGCCGGAGAGGTTGGCCCCTCTTTCCTCGATCAGAGTGTCGTAGCCCTGCGGCAGCTTGGTGATGAACTCCTCTGCTCCGGCCAACCGGGCGACACGCACGACCTGGGCGCGGGACATCGTCGGATAGGCGAGCGCGATGTTGTCATGGACGGTCTGGTTGAACAGGAAGTTTTCCTGCAGCACGACACCGAGCTGGCGCCGAAGCCAGGTGGGATCGACATCCGCGATGTCGACCCCGTCGAGCAGAATGTCTCCGGTCGTCGGGCCATGGAAGCGCTGGACGAGTTTGGTCAGCGTCGATTTTCCGGAGCCCGACGGGCCGACGATCCCGATCACTTCGCCGGGCGCGATATCGAGGCTGACGTTTCTCAACGCCTCCGGCAGTTCGGGCCGGTAGCGGAACGAGACGTCGCGCAACCGGATGGCGCCCTGTGGCGCGGGTAGGGTCTGGAACGACGGGCTCTGCTTCTCGACGGGAGCATCCAGGATGTCGGCCAGGTGCTCCAGCGACTCCTGCACCTCTTGGAAACCCTGGTACAATTGAGCGCTGCGCAGGATCGGCTGGGTCAAGCGCTGGCCGATCATGCTGAAGGCGATCAGGCTGCCGACCGACATCGTACCGGCGATCACCTGCTGGGCGCCGAAAAACAGGATCATCGCGGTCTGCATGTTGACCACCAGCTGGATGCCGGTCTGGGTCAGAGTGCCCAGCATGATGGCTTCGAAACTGGCCTTGACGTAGGTGGAGAGCCGCTCCTCCCAAAGCTTCTGAAAAAGCGGCTCGACGGCCGACGCCTTGATGGTCTGGATCCCGACGATGGTCTCGACGATGAGTTGCTGGCCCTTGGACCAACGGCGGAACTTGTCCTTGATCTTGCGCCGGTAGACCGGCTTCATCACGATGCCGATGAGCAGGTAAAGCGGGCACAGCACCAGGATGATGGCGGTCAGTCGCGCCGAGTAAAGCAGCAGCACGCCGATGTAGATGAAGAGAAAGAACAGGTCGACGAAGGAAGTCAGGCCGTTGTCGGTCATGAAACGCCGCACCGTTTCGATCTCACGGGCGCGCGTGACGACGATGCCGGCGGGCCGGCGCTCGAAGTAGGAGATCGGTAGACGGATCAGGTGGGCATAGAGCTTGGCCCCGAGTTCCACGTCGATGCGATTGGACGTGTGATTGAGGATGTAGGTCCGAAGGTACTTCAGGATCGCAGAACATATGGCAATCAGCACCATCGCGCAGATCACCACGACCAGAGTGGAATAGCTCTTCGAGAGCAGCGCCTTGTCGACCACGAGCTGGAACACCAGCGGCGTCGCGAGACCAAGCAGGTTGATGAAGAACGACGTCAGCACCACGTGGAACAACGGCGTGCGATATCGCTTCAGGGCCGGCATAAACCAGCTGAGACCGAACCTCAGATGGTTGACAGAGAGTTCGACGCCTTTGCTGATCACGATGACGTCATGGTCGATCCGGGCCAAGACTTCGTCGAGCGAGAGATGTTCGTTACGGCGACTGGCGGGATCGATCACGCGATATAGACCCGGAGAGGTTTCCACGCCGAAAACCGCCCAGGTTCCGTCCTTGATCTTGATGATGGCCGGCACCGGCAAGGCTTTCAGCCGCTTGGCGTCCGGGTCGCGGACCACCTTGGCCTTGAGGCCGAGACTGACTGCCGTGCGAGCGAGTTCCCGCGCGGTAGGCGGATCATTGTCGAGGGCGGCATGACGGGAAAGCTGAGCGGGGGACGCCAGAATGCCATGCTGGCCCGCGACTTGCGCGACCGCCATGAAACCTCCGCCGAACAGCGGGATGGCATCGATCTCCGCCATTCTGACCTTTCTACCTCACGTGCACATCGCGTTACATCGGACGGATGATGCCGACCGTCAAGGTCGGGGGGCCTCGCGTCTAATGTGGTGGATCGGCAGAGTGGACGAGAGCACAATGCCGGTGAACGCTCGTTGAACGCGCTGGATCGCATGCCGCGACACGGGTTGCGCGCACCGGGTCGACACGACCGACCTCACCCTTCGCGATCTCTACGAACGCCAGCTTTTCCGCCGTCGCGAGTGACTTCGACCAGGATTTCAGGATAAGGGCCAGCAAGGCCGCTCACGCCCGTGCGCAGCACGTACCGCCGCAGGTCCATTGGTTGAGAGACGATGAAACAGCATATCGATAGCCTACGCGCCCTGAGAGACTACCTCGTCGAAGATCGGCGGAACCTCGTGACATCTATCGCGGCGGATCCGCATTCGTCCGGCGAGGCCGCCGGCGACTTCATGAACCTGCAACAATTCATCGATGTCGTCGAACGTGCGATCAGCCATGAACAGAGCCTCGACCGACCGGCTGGGTCCTGGCCGCCGAAGCCGCCGCAGAAGAATGGCCCGGCCCGGCAGTGACAGCCTCGCTCAGGTCGCCGATGAGCCAGTCTCCATAGCGCGTTCTATGTCCAGGGCTTCGAGGTCACGTCCGATCGTTGCCGCCGCCAGGGTTCGCCCGGCGTCCTGGAACAGCACCGTCGCGTCTCGTGCGGCCGGGTTGCCGTCGACCGTGATCGTCTCGTTCTTCTCGGCATGCCCCAGGTATCGGATCGAAAGGTCGAAATGCTTGGTCCAGAAGAACGGGACGTCGACGTAAGGCAGGGCGTGGCCCAGCATGTTGGCCGCCGCCACCTGTCCTTGACGCTGTGCCACGAGCCAGTGCTCGACCCGGATGGACCGGCCCGAATGCGGATCGGGCCAGCAGGCGATGTCGCCCGCGGCGTGGATGTCGGGGTCGCTGGTTCTGAGGAAGCGGTCCACCGTGACGCCGTTGCCGACATCGAGGCCGGCCTCTTCGGCGAGCCTCGTCCGTGGCGTGACCCCGACACCGATGATCACGAGGTCGGCGCCGAGCCGTGTCCCGTCGTCCAGTCGAACTTCCCGATCCTCGATGCTCGAGATCTCGCGGCCGAAGAGGAAAGTCGTGCCGTTCCGTCGATGGACGTCCAGGACCGCAGCCGCGAGGTCGGATCCGAACGTCTCGGCCATGGGTGCGTGCCCTTGCGAGACGACCGTGACCGCGACACCCCGGCTGACCAGTGACGCGGCGGCTTCGAGCCCGATGAAGCTGCTGCCGAGGACGACCACGTGGCGGGCCGAGCCGACCCGGGCCAGGATGCGCCGGCAATCCGCGAGGCTGCGCAGCGTCGTCACGTGATCCTTGTCGATGCCCACGATACCGGGCCGCTTCGGCTCTGCGCCCGTCGCGACGAGGAGCTTGGCATAGGGAAGCACCTCCCCGGACGCCAGAACGACCGTGTGGGCCGCGCGGTCGATCCGGGTCACCGCCGTCGACAGTCGCAGCGCGACGCCGAGTGCCTTCAGGTCCTGCTGGCTGATGGGCAGGTGGTCGTCTCCGAACTTTCCGTCGAGATAGTCCTTGGTCAGCAGCGTGCGGTCATAGGGCGCGTGGTCGTCCTCCGAAACGAGGGAACAGGCCGCGCCGGGCGCCGAGGTCTTCAGCGCGAGGGCAGCCGCGTAACCGGCGGCACCACCTCCGATCACGACGAAAGGTCCGGCTGCCGCCGCGACGGTCCGCGGGGCGGGCGTTTGGGGCTCTCTGGCCGTGACCCGCACGCGGCCACCCTCGACCGCGACGGGCCACGTCGGCAGGGGATCGAACGCGGGCGCCTTGAGGGCGCGGCCGGTCGCGATTTCGAAACAGGCGTGGTGCCAGGGGCAGCGGATCTCGCCCGCCACGACGAGCCCTTGCGCCAGAGGTGCCCCGAGATGAGAGCACGTCCCGCCGATCGCGCGGACCGTGTCGCCCGTGCGGACCAGCAGCCCCTTCCGGTCTCCGATCCTGCCTGCGAGCAACCCGCCGTCCGGAATCGCATCGAGCGCAACGCCATCGATGAAGTCGGGCTCTTTCTGTTGCTCTGCCATGACGGGCCTCCCCCGGTGTTTCCTGTCGGACGAAACACCTGCGGATCGGATCGGGTTCGATGCCGCGGCGATCGAGCCCGGCGTCAGGTGGTTCGACGGGCCACGATGAACAGGCGCGGAAAGGCGAGAAGACGCCTGCCGTCCGAGCGGATCGGATACGCCCGGTCGATCCGCGCCTCGTAGGCTGCGAGGAAGCGCGCCTGCAAGTCGGGCGGCAGCGGGTCGACGAAGGGCTTCAGCCCGGTCGACCGGACCCAGGACACGATGGCTTCGGGTGATTCCAGCGGATGGTGGTAGGTGGTTCGCCAGACGTCGCATTCGGCGCCGAGGCCGGCCAACAGGTCGTAGTAGCCCGAGGCCGTGAGCATCCGATCGGCTCTGCCGGCGCCCGCGTTGCCCACGAGCGAGCGCCAAGGGCCGTCGGCCGCGACGTCGCGCATGGCACGGTGCGACGGCTCGTCGAGGTTGTCCGGCATCTGGATCGCCAGCACGCCGCCGGGCGCCAGGAGTCCGTAGAGGCGCGGCAGCAGGGTGCGGTGGTCCGGTACCCATTGCAGGACCGCATTCGCGTAGATCAGGTCGGCCGCCTCGGCCGGGCGCCAGGTCGTGGCATCGGCGAGGCGGAAAGGTAATCGCGGAAGGCGCAGCCGCGCGCTAGCCAGCATGGCCTCCGAGCTGTCGAGGCCCGTCACGGCATCGGCGCCGAAACGGTCGACGAGGAGCGCCGTCGAATTGCCGGGACCGCAGCCGAGATCGTAGATGCTGCGGCCCTGCGTCAGCGGCACACGGCCGAGGAGGTCTACGGCCGGCCGGGTTCGCTCGTCCTCGAAACGCCGGTAGAGCGCCGGGTCCCAGTCCGCCAATCAGGCACCGGCCATGATGGCCCGGGCCCGCGAGCAGTAGAGGACGTTGGCGCGGCTCATATGGGTCGCGTAATGTCCCGACTGGTAGCGCATCAAGGCCCCGCAGGTATCGCCGCCCGCGGCCCTGTAGGCGTCACCCAGGATCTTCATTCCGAAGCGCAAGTTCGTGTCGGCGACGAAGAGGCCGACCGCGGGGCCGCTGAAACCGGCCGCGCGAGCCGTGCCGAACTTGATCTGCATCAGGCCGAGCGCGCCCGAGTTCGATGCGTGGACGTTGCCGCGGCTCTCGATCCTCACGACGGCCTGGGCGAGCTTGACCGGCACCCCGTTGGCCGCTGCGTGTTTGGCCACGAGTTCAGCCATCGTCTCGGAACCGTGTTCCCGCGGCCCGTCCGGCTTAGCGGCAGGCGGCGGCCCCGGTGTCCGGGACGCGGCTTCGGTGTTCGCACCGGCAGGCGCGACCGTCGGGGTGGGATTGGGCGCCTGAGCGACCGGGGTTGCCTTGTCGGTCGAAGGCGTGATGTTCGATCCCATTCCCGCGGATTTGGACTCGAGCTGCGCGACCTGGTCGGCGGAGGAAGCCGCGGTGAGCTTGGTCGACGATGGCACGGGCGCTTCAGCTGCGACCTTCGCGGCCGGAGTGGTCGAGTCGGTACGAGCAACGGCGTCGTGTTTCTGCGCCTTGGTTCTGGCCAGGCGGTTGGCATGCTTGCTTTTCTGCGACTTCGTCTCGAGCGCAGGGGCGACGGCTGCCGTCACGTCGACCGGTGCCTCCGGCGCTTTGACGATGATCGGGGTGATGTCGGGCATGGCGTCGCGGAGGGGAGCATTGAAGGCGGCTTTATCGCCTGCTTGCGCCAGCGAGACGGAAGCCGCGGCCAGCGTGCCGATGACCAGAACCATGCGCGACAGTGAAGGCAAGCGGCCGTCCCCC
>CAXUOD010000191.1:0-10072 GCA_964252585.1 uncultured Lichenihabitans sp.
TGACCCGCATGCCGAAGGTCCAGGAAATCGTGAAGCAGTTCTTCGGCAAGGAGCCCCACAAGGGCGTCAACCCGGACGAGGTCGTTGCGATCGGCGCGGCGGTCCAGGCGGGCGTGCTGCAGGGCGACGTCAAGGACGTGCTGCTGCTCGACGTGACGCCGCTGTCGCTCGGCATCGAGACGCTCGGCGGCGTGTTCACGCGCCTCATCGAGCGCAACACCACGATCCCGACCAAGAAGAGTCAGGTCTTCTCGACCGCCGAGGACAACCAGACCGCCGTGACGATCCGGGTCTTCCAGGGCGAACGCGAGATGGCCGCCGACAACAAGATCCTCGGCCAGTTCGACCTCGTGGGGCTTCCCTCGGCGCCACGCGGCGTACCGCAGATCGAGGTCACCTTCGACATCGACGCCAACGGCATCGTCAACGTGACGGCGAAGGACAAGGCGACCAACAAGGAACAGCAGATCCGCATCCAGGCTTCGGGCGGCCTCAGCGACACCGACATCGACAAGATGGTGAAGGACGCCGAACTCCATGCCGCCGACGACAAGAAGCGGCGTGAGACGATCGATGCCAAGAACCAGGGCGAAGCCATGATCCACTCGACCGAGAAGTCGATGAAGGATTACGGCGACAAGGTCTCGGCGGCGGATCGGAGCACCGTCGAAGCCGCCATCGCGGCTCTGCGTCCCGTCCTCGAGGGCGAAGACGTGGAAGCCATCAAGGCCCGCACCAACGACCTAATGCAGGCTTCGATGAAGCTTGGCGAGGCGATGTACAAGGCCGGCGCGACCGGCGGCGAGGCGCCGGAGGGCGAAACCCATGCCGCGCAGGACGACGTCATCGATGCGGACTTCAAGGAAGTCGGCGAGGACGAGAAGAAGCGCCGCGCCTGATCCGATAGCGTGCGACCGCGCAAAAAAAGGGGTGGGCTCTGCCCTCCCCTTTTTGCGATCCACGCATTTGAGTGTTCGGAACGGCACGCCGGTCGAGCGTGACGCTGGAAGATGCAACTTCCGCAGTTCCGGCCCTTGTTCCCTTTCCGAGCGCATGTCACCAGAGACAAGGGGATGAGCGGCCTTTGCCGCCCGTCGTGAAATGATCGTCCACCTTGCGTCGGAACGTGATGCCTCGGGTATCGCCGATGTCGCCTCACAACGGATCTGGACCCGGCTTCGATGGCCAAACGCGATTTCTACGACCTGCTCGGCGTCACCAGGACGGCGACCGACGCGGAACTGAAGTCGGCCTTCCGCAAGGCCGCGCTGCAGTGCCATCCCGACCGCCATCCGGGCGACAAGGACGCCGAGGCAAAGTTCAAGGACATCAACGAAGCCTACCAGTGGCTGTCCGACGCGCAGAAACGTGCCGCCTATGACAGGTTCGGGGCCGCTGCGGTGGAAGGCGGAGGCGGCGGAGGCGGCATGGGGGACGGTTTCTCGTCTTCGATGGCCGACATCTTCGACGACCTTTTCGGCGACATGATGGGACGGTCGCGCGGGGGGCGGTCCGGCGGGCGGGAACGCGGCTCCGATCTCCGCTACAACCTCGAAATCACGCTCGAGGATGCCTTCAAGGGCAAGACCGCGACGGTGAAGATGCCGATCTCGGTCGCTTGCGACAATTGCACCGGGTCCGGTGCGAAGCCGGGCTCGAAGCCGCGGACCTGCACGACCTGCGCCGGACACGGCAGGGTGCGGGCCCAGCAAGGCTTCTTCGCGATCGAGCGGACCTGCCCGGCTTGCGGCGGGCGTGGCGAGGTGATCGACAATCCCTGCCCGGCTTGCGCCGGGACCGGTCGCGTCACGCGCGAACGCGCCCTGTCGGTCAACGTTCCGGCCGGGGTCGAGGACGGGACCCGCATCCGCCTCGCGGGTGAAGGAGAAGCCGGTTTGCGCGGCGGACCGGCGGGCGACCTCTACATCTTCCTCGCCGTGAAGCCGCATCCGTTCTTCCAGCGCGATGGGGCTGACCTCTATTGCCGCGTGCCGATCTCCTTCATCCAGGCGGCGCTCGGCGGCGACTTCAGCGTGCCCACGCTCGACGGCAGCGAGGCCAAGGTACGGATCCCGGACGGGACGCAATCGGGCAAGCAGTTCCGCATCAAGGCCAAGGGCATGCCGGTCCTCCGGTCGCGCGACGTCGGCGACCTCTACATCCAGGCCGTGGTCGAAACGCCGCAGAACCTGACAAAGCGGCAGCGCGAGTTGCTGATGGAATTCGACTCGATCTCGTCGCAGAAGACCCATCCCGAGGCCGACGGCTTCTTCACCAAGATGCGCGATTTCTTCGATAATCTCAGCACGTGAAAGTGGTGTTCTGTCGCCGGCAGGGCTGGCCGCCGGCTTGATTATGAAGGTTGGATGACCGACAAGGCAGCCGTTGCCGCGGCCCGACCCACCCCTGGAGAGGGTGATTTTTTAAAACGGGGCGGGATCATGTCCGAGGGTGAAATTGCGCGCTGAACTCCGAAGCGGCCGGTCGGCTCACCCAAGGCAACCGTTCGACGAGCGTCTGGCCGACGAAGCGCGTTTCATCAAGACCTGGTTCGAGAACCCGCTCGGCACCGGCGCCGTCTCCCCGTCCGGCCGCTTCCTGGCCCGCGCCATGGCGCGCTATGTCGATCCCAACAGCACCGGCCCTGTCATAGAACTCGGGCCCGGCACCGGCCCCGTCACCGAAGCGCTGATCTCGCGCGGTGTGGCTCCCGAGCGCCTCGTCCTGGTGGAGTTCGACGCGCAGTTTTGCAAGCTCCTGGCCCGCCGTTACCCGCGGGCAACCGTGATCCAAGGGGATGCCTATTCTCTGGTCGAGACGCTGCGGGGTGCCCTCGATGCGCCGGCAGCGACGGTGGTGTCGAGCTTGCCGTTGCGGACGCGCCCGGAACGCCAGCGCCTCGTCCTGCTCGAACAGGCCTTCGATGTGCTTCAAGCGGGCGGCAGCTTCGTTCAGTTCACCTACGGTATCGCATCGCCCATGCCGCTGCGGGCAGCCCATCGGCCCTGCTTCGAGGCCGAGGTCTCGCCCCCCGTTTGGCTGAACCTCCCGCCGGCGCGCGTCTGGATCTACCGTGCCGCCGAAACGCCGGCCATCGTCCGGAGGCGCAACGGCACTTACCTCAAGCTGAAGACCGGCCCCGAGTTGCTCGGCGAGGAATTGCGCGAGCAGGGCGACAAGCTGAAACTGGGCATCCGGCTCAAGGCCGAGAAGGCCAAGGCGGAATTCAGGGTCCATGCCGAAAAGATGATGCATGGGCTGAATCCGAAGCGCCGCGGACCGCACCGGAACGAACCGCTGACGCCGGCTGACGCAAAGGCGTCGCGCGGGCGGGCCCGCGGGCGGCACTGACATCGGGCGGACCGGAATCCGCTGTTCCTTCCGCAAGCCATTGGCTGTAAGCACGAAGCCCGATTTTCGCTCGCCACCGAGCGCCGTGCTCGCCTATCCGAGCAGGTGCCCGAACCCGAGCCCGATGACGAGAGACCCCGAGCATGGCCGGCCATAGCCAGTTCAAGAACATCATGCACAAGAAGGGCAAGCAGGACGCCGTGCGGTCCAAGCTCTTCTCGAAACTCGCCCGGGAGATCACGGTCTCGGCCAAGATGGGCCTGCCGGATCCCGCCATGAACGCGCGTCTGCGGGCCGCCGTGATCGCGGCCCGGCAGGAAAACATGCCCAAAGACAACATCGAACGCGCCATCAAGAAGGCCAGCGGGGCCGATGCCGAGACCTACGACGAGGTGCGCTACGAGGGTTACGCACCCGGGGGTGTCGCCATCATCATCGAGGCCCTGACCGACAACCGGAACCGCACGGCCGGGGAAATCCGATCCTATTTCACGAAATCGGGCGGCGCGATGGCCGAGACCGGTGCGGTGGCCTTCATGTTCGACCACATCGGACGCGTCGAATACGACGGCAAGGCCGGGACCGAGGATGCGATGATGGAAGCCGCCATCGAGGCCGGCGCCGACGACGTCGTATCGACCGAGGAGGGTTTCGAGGTCTTGACCTCTCTCGAGGGGCTCCGCGACGTGTCGAAGGCGCTCGAAGCCAAGTTCGGCGAACCGCGCCGCGCCAGCCTGATCTGGCGTCCTCAGACGTCCGTCCCGGTCGACGACGAGGCCGGCGAGAAGATCCTGAAGCTCGTCGGCGCCCTCGAAGACAATGACGATGTCCAGAACGTCTACGCCAATTTCGAGATCTCGGACGCACTCGTGGCCAAGATGAACGCCTGACGTTTCACGCCGAACCGCGAAGCCTTTGCGTTTCGTAGCCTTCGGCACCGAAGCCGGCTATCAGGATCGCGATGACCCGCGCCGTCAAGATCCTCGGAATCGATCCTGGCCTGCGCCATACCGGATGGGGCGTGATCCTGGCCGAAGGCTCGCGCCTCTCCTATGTGGCGTCGGGGGCCATCCACACCGAGTCCGGCCTCCCGCTCAGCGAGCGCCTGCGACTCCTCCATGTCGGCCTGTCGCAGGTGATCGAGGCGGAATGGCCCGACGAGGCCGCGGTCGAGGAAACCTTCGTCAACCGCGATCCGCAATCGGCACTGAAGCTCGGCCAGGCGCGCGGCATCGCGCTCGTGGTGCCGGCCCTGGCCGGCCTGCCGGTCGCCGAATATTCGGCCAACCTCGTCAAGAAGAGCGTCACCGGCACCGGCCACGCCGAGAAGATCCAGGTGGCCGCCATGCTGAAGATCCTGCTGCCGAAGAGTGCCGCGGCTTCGCCGGACGCCGCCGATGCGCTGGCGGTCGCCATCACGCATGCCAACCATCGCCGCCCCGCGACCGTGCAGGCCGCGCTGATCCGCGCCGCCGCGACGCGCTCGGCCTCGTGACGGGTCGCGCGCGATGATCGGTAAGCTCAGCGGAACCGTCGACAGCCAGGGCATCGATTTCGTCATCCTCGACGTCGGCGGCGTCGGCTACCTGGTACATTGCTCGTCCCGAACCTTGTCGGCGCTGCCATCGGCGGGGGAGCGCTTCTCACTCCAGATCGACACGCATGTCCGCGAGGACATGATCCGGCTCTATGGCTTTGCCACCGAGGCGGAACGCGAATGGTTCCGCCTGCTGCAGAGCGTCCAGGGGGTGGGCGCCAAGGTGGCTCTCGCCATCCTCGGCATCCTCGCGACCCGGGACCTCGCCCTCGCGGTGTCGGGAGGCGACAAGACGGCCGTGGCTCGGGCCCCCGGGGTCGGCCCGAAGCTCGCCGCCCGCATCGTCGCGGAGTTGAAGGACAAGGGGCCCGGCGGCGCGGTCGACGTCCCGGTGATCCCCGGACACGACCCGGCGTCCCCTCTGCCGCGCAACGTCGAGGACGCCGCCTCGGCCCTGGTCAATCTCGGCTATGGCCGACCTCAGGCGGCCTCCGCCGTCACGGCGGCTGCGGCTGCCCTCGGGGCCGAGGCCGCGACCGCGGCGCTGATTCGGCACGGCTTGAAGACGCTGTCGACATAGGTCGTGCCTTTCGGTGACGTCCTTCGACCCGCTGGTCCCCGTCGAAAGCCACCACGGCGGTGAGCGATACGTTCGTTCCGTCTTGACCGAAAAACGGAAATACTGTTTCATTCTCTCGTGAACGGCGGCGAGGCGCAGGGCCTTTCCCAAGCCGTCGAGCTCAGGGAGATGACCATGCCCAGCATCGTCCGGATGCGCCGTCTCGGCTGCGCTGCAACCTACGCAGCCGCGGGCCTCTCCTCGTGACCTCCTCGCCGACGCTCGACGTCATCACCATAGGCCGCTCCTCGGTCGACCTCTACGGCGTTCAGGTTGGTGGCCGGCTCGAGGACATGGCGAGCTTTTCGAAGGCGGTCGGCGGCTGCCCGACCAACATTGCGGTCGGCACGGCCCGGCTGGGACTGAAGAGCGGCCTCGTCACCCGGGTCGGCGACGAACACATGGGTCGCTTCATCCGGGAACAGCTCGACCGGGAGGGCGTCGATACCGCCGGCGTCCACACCGATCCCGAACGCCTGACCTCGCTGGTTCTGCTCGGGATCCGCAATTCGAAGCAGTTTCCGCTGATCTTCTACCGGGACAACTGCGCCGATAGCGCGCTTGACGAAGCCGATATCGACGAGGCCTTCATCGCGAGTGCGGCCGCCATCGTGGTGACGGGAACGCACTTCGCCAAGCCCAACACGGCAGCGGCGCAGAAACTCGCCATGCGCTACGCCAAGGCGCATGGCCGCAGGATCGTGTTCGACGTCGACTATCGGCCCAACCTCTGGGGTCTCGCGGGCCATGGCGCCGGCGAGGAGCGGTTCATCGCCTCGGACAAGGTCAGCGCCCATCTGGCGCCCATTCTCGGCGATTGCGATGTGATCGTCGGGACGGAAGAGGAGCTGATGATCGCGGGCGGAGTCGAGGAACCGCTGGCCGCGATCCGGGCGATCCGCGCGCTCTCGCCGACGGCGCTGATCGTGTGCAAGCGCGGCCCGATGGGCTGCGTGGTGTTCGATGCGGCGATCCCGTCGAACATCGATGACGGCATCAAGGGGCCTGGCTTTCCGGTCGAAGTGTACAACGTGCTCGGGGCCGGCGACGCCTTCATGTCCGGCTTCCTCAGAGGCTACCTGCGCCAGGAGCCGGTCTCGACCTGCTGCGCCTATGCCAATGCCTGCGGAGCCTTTGCGGTGTCGCGGCTGCTCTGTTCGGCGGAATATGCCACCTGGGCGGAACTGCAGCACTTCCTGGAGCGTGGCGCGAGCTCGCGCGCGCTGCGCCACGACACGAGCCTCAACGCGCTGCACTGGGCCACGACCCGCGATGCCCGGAGCCCCGTCTCGGCCCATCCCGACAGCATCATGGCCTTCGCCATCGATCATCGCATGCAGCTCGAAGCGATGGCCGACGAGGCCGGCACGCCGCGCGAGCGCATCTGCGACCTGAAGCTCCTCGCGGTCGAAGCCGCGAACCGGATCGCGGCCGGCCGCCCCGGCTTCGGCATGCTGATCGACGGCACCTACGGCCGCGAGGCCTTGTTCCGGGCGTCAGAACTGCCGTTCTGGATCGGCCGTCCGGTGGAACTGCCGGGTTCGCGCCCCCTCGACTTCGAGGGCGGCGGCTCGCTGGCCGCCAAGCTCGTCGAATGGCCGATCGACCAGACGATCAAGTGCCTCTGCTTCATGCATCCGGACGATCCGGCGGATCTGCGGGACAGACAAGAGCGAGAACTGCTGCGCCTGCAGGACGCCGCCCGCCTGGTCGGTCGGGAACTCCTGGTCGAGATCATCGCGGGCAAGCACGGCACGTTGCGCGACGACACCGTGGCGCGCGTCGTGGCCCGGCTCTACGGGATCGGCATCAGGCCCGATTGGTGGAAGCTCGAACGCCAGCCCTCCGGCGCCGCCTGGGCCGGCATCGCCGCGACCATCCGCGAGAACGATCCGCGCTGCCGCGGCATCATGCTGCTCGGTCTCGATGCGCCCTCCGAGGCCCTGTCGGAGGCGTTCCGCTCGGCCGCCGATTGCGACCTCGTCAAGGGCTTCGCGGTCGGCCGGACGATCTTCGGCGAACCCGCCCGCGCCTGGCTCGAGAGGCGCGTTTCGGACCAGCAGGTCGTGGACCAGATGGCGGAACGGTTCGGCACGCTCGTCGAGAGTTGGAGCCGGCTGCGTCCGGCGCACTGAACCCTTCGGCACAAACCAGAGACACTAGGGGGAAACCGGCATGGCTACGCTTCGCTTGACCGCCGCGCAGGCGCTGGTGCGCTACCTCGGTCGGCAGATGACGGAGATCGACGGTGCCCGCGTGCCGCTGTTCGCCGGCATCTGGGCGATCTTCGGCCATGGCAACGTCTCGGGGATGGGCGAGGCCCTGCAGGGGGCACAGGACAGCCTGCCGACCTTCCGGGCGCACAACGAGCAAGGCATGGCCAATGCGGCCGTCGCCTTCGCCAAAGCGAGCCGGCGCCGTCGCATGATGGCCTGCACGTCCTCCATCGGTCCCGGTGCCACTAACATGGTGACGTCGGCCGGCATCGCCCATGTGAACCGTCTGCCGGTGCTGTTCATTCCCGGCGACGTCTTCGCCAACCGGCGGCCCGACCCGGTACTTCAGCAGGTGGAGGATTGGGGCGACGGCACGGTTTCGGCCAACGACTGCTTCCGGCCCGTGTCGCGCTACTTCGACCGCATCACCCGACCCGAACAGCTCATGCCGGCGCTGGAGCGGGCGCTGGCCGTCCTGACCGATCCGGCCGATTGCGGACCCGTGACCCTGGGCTTCTGCCAGGACGTGCAGGCCGAAGCCTACGACTACCCCGAGAGCTTCTTCGTCGAGCGGCTGCGCCGGATCCGCCGGCCGGCTCCGGACGCCGACGAGCTCGCGGCCGCGACCGCGGTTTTGCGCGGTGCCGCGAAGCCCGTCATCGTGGCGGGCGGCGGGGTGCTCTACGCCGGTGCCGAAGACCGGCTCAAGACATTCGCCGAGCGCCACGGCATTCCCGTGGTCGAGACCCAGGCCGGCAAGTCGAGCCTGCCGCACGAGCATTCGCTGGCGATGGGCGCGGTCGGGGTCACGGGCACGGGCGCCTCGAATGCGCTCGTGGCCGAGGCCGACGTCCTGCTCGCGGTCGGCACCCGGCTTGCCGATTTCACGACCGGCTCGGCGGCGCTGGTCGGCCGTGCCGCGACCCGGATCGTGATGCTGAACGTCCAGGCCTTCGATGCCGGCAAGTTCGGCGCCGTGCCGCTCGTGGCCGATGCGGCCGTGGGCATCGCGGGGTTGAGCGAGGGCCTCGGCAGCTACCGGGCCCCGTCGTCCTGGGCCGAGAGGGCGTCTGCCGAGAAGGCCCGCTGGAGGGAGACCGCGGCCGGCTACACGGCGCCGTCCAACGTCGAGCGGCCGACCGACGCCCAGGTGATCGGCGCCGTGCAACGGGTCGGCAAGCCCTCCGACGTCGTGGTCTGCGCGGCCGGGGGCCTGCCGGGCGAACTCCATAAACTGTGGAAGGCAGGGGACGCCCTCGGCTATCATCTCGAATACGGCTATTCCTGCATGGGCTACGAGATCGCCGGCGGCCTCGGGGTCAAGATGGCCTTGCCGGACCGCGAGGTGATCGTGATGGTAGGCGACGGCTCCTATCTCATGCTCAATTCCGAGATCGCGACGTCGGTGATGCTGGGGCTGAAGCTCACGATCGTGCTGCTCGACAACGGCGGCTACGGCTGTATCAATCGCCTGCAGGGCGAATGCGGCGGCGCGCCCTTCAACAACATGCTGGTCGATACGCGCCACGTGACCTTGCCGGCGATCGATTTCGTGGCCCATGCCCGGAGCCTCGGCGCCGACGCCCGGAAGGTGGCAAGCCTTGCCGAACTCGAAGACGCCGTGACGGCGGCCCGCACGCGCAGCACGACGCAACTGATCCTGATCGACACCGATGCCGGACCTTCGACCGATGCGGGCGGCTTCTGGTGGGATGTCGCGGTCCCGCAGGTATCGGTGCGTCCACAGGTGCGCGAGGCCTACAAGGGCTACGAGCAGAAGCGCAGCCTTCAAAGAAGCGTGAACTGAAGCCGCGTCTGCAGGATTGGACGTTTCGAAAGGGACCTACGAACCATGGCGATCCGCATCGGTGCCAACCCCATCGGCTGGTCCAACGACGACCTCCAGGAGATCGGGGGCGATACGCCGCTCGAAACCTGCCTCGCCGACGCCAAGCAGGCCGGCATCGAGGGCATGGAACTCGGCAACAAGTTCCCGCGTCGGCCCGAGGCGCTGAAAGCCGCCCTTGCGCCTTTCGGCCTCGCCTGCGTCGGCGGTTGGCACTCGGTCGAACTGCTTAAGCGCTCGGCGCGCGAGGAGTTCGACCTCGCCAAGCCCCATCGCGACCTGTTGATCGCCATGGGCACCGACGTCTTCATCGTGGCCGAGACGTCGAACGCCATCCACGGTCGGCGCGATCTTCCGCTATCGCAACGCCCCACGCTCGCGGCCCATGACTGGGCCGCTTATGGTGCGAAGATCACCGAACTCGCCGAGCTCCTGGCCGCGGAGGGCCTGAAGCTCTGCTACCATCACCACATGGGCACGATCGTGGAGAGCGAGGCCGATAT
>CAXUOD010000192.1:0-9981 GCA_964252585.1 uncultured Lichenihabitans sp.
AGGGCGCCGCGACCTCGATGGTCGCCGCGAACGTGGAGGTCGCCACGACCATCAAGACTCCGCCGACCGGCTGCGCCTCGTTCATCCGAGACTTCTCCGCGAACGCGACGGGCTTTCATGCCACCTTCGAGCGGCCTCTCACCATCAGTCGCGGCTTCGGCGATCTCGTGAGCGGCGTCGAGGTCCATATCCTGGCGAGCAATACCGACGTCGACGGCACCCTGAAGTGCAAGGGCGACGAGTTCCTGCGCTTCGAGGCTCGCATCACCATCCCGGCGAAGGACAAGACGCTCAACGACTTCGTGGCAGTCGAACAGGCGGCCCTCATGGGGGTTTTCCACTGGGATCGTGCCAAGGCCCAGACGGTCGAGAAAGCCATGAGCCAGGATGCCGGCGAATACCTGCGCGCCTCGATCCAGCGTGGCGATCTCTACGATTCCGGCAAGGTCGAGTACCATCAGGCCGACCAGCTCGATCTCGGCCTCATCTGGACGCAGGCCGACCACACCTTCGTGATTTCGAGCCAGACCGACGATTGAGGACCGCCGTCATCAGCCTCCCGCGAGCAGCTTCGCCAGGGGAAGCGCCGCGCGAGCCTGACGGTCGAGGTCGAGGTCGTCTTCGAGGTGATGAAGGTGCTCGGTCATCAAAGCGACGGCGCGGGGGCCGTCACGCCGCCGGAGAGCTTCGATCAGTTCGGCATGTTCGGCATCGCCGCAATCTGAGCGCCCGCGATGGCCGTAGAGCGCGATCACGAGGGACGAGCGGGCGACCAGTTCCTTGAGGAAACCTTCCAGAACCGCCTGACGGGCGACCCCGGCGATCTTGACGTGAAAGGTGCCGCTGAGCCTGATGGCTCGGCCGCGATCGTCAGCCGCCAAGGCATCGCGGCCCTCGCGGAGAAGCGCCTCGAGGTCGAGGAAATCGGATTCGGTCGCCTGCGCGGCGGCACGTAAGGTGGTGACCGCCTCGACCACCCGACGCGCATCGAAGAGTTCCCGCGCGTCGGCCGGGCTCGGCGAGGCCACGGATGCGCCGCGGTTGCGGGCCAAAACCACGATGCCGTCCTGAGCCAACGAACGAAGCGCTCCGCGAACCAACGTCCGACTGACGGAGAAAAGGGTCGCCAACTGGTCTTCCGGCAGTTTGGTGCCGGGTGGGAGGCGCTGCTCGACGACGGCACCGAGGATGGCGTCGTGGATCGCCGTCACGCGGTCTGCGGCACCGTGCCGGCCGTCTTCGTCCGCGACGGCATCCTCGCGCCCTTCGGGAACCACAACGCCTTGCCGTTCGAATCCCACCCTTCCCTCCGATCGTGTCCACACGGCGTTTCGGCTGCATCGTCAGATCGAGCCTAACCTCGGTCGGCGGCCTCCCGAGGCGCGCGAGACGACCAGCAGCCAAGTCGACGCGCGATCCTAGCAGTTTCCAGGCCGTACACAGGCGAGCCGCAGATCGTGTACAATCTTGCTCGTAGTTTGAGCACAATCTGCTCTCGGAAGCAGTTTGTCCGCAAAGCGAGCGTATTTCCTCACGGTCCGTCCTGGAGAGGTTCTGCAGCGCAGGCGACCTCGGCGCGGCGGGCTTTTCGATGCGGCACGGCGGCACGAGCGCGCTGTTTCTGCGTGACCGGCCCCGACGCTGAACGGGAAACCGGAATGGCACGCGGGTTGCTAAGAATTGTCGACGAGACAGTTGGAACACACCCATGCGAAAGCCGGATCTCGAGCTGATCCACGTGACCAAGCGCTACGGCAACACCGTGGCGGTCGATTCGATCGATCTCAAGATCGAAGCCGGATCCTATTGCTGTCTGCTGGGACCCTCGGGCTGCGGCAAGACATCGACGTTGCGGATGATCGCAGGCCATGAGCTGGCGAGTTCCGGCGACATCGTTTTCGGCTCGACCAACATCACCGACCTGCCTCCCGCCAAGCGCGGCACCGCTATGATGTTCCAGAGCTACGCCCTGTTCCCGCATCTGAGCTGCATCGACAATGTCGCTTTCTCTCTCAAGATGAAGGGTGTGGACAAGGCGAAGCGACGAGCCCGGGCCAGCGAGATGCTCGAACTCGTGGCGATGGAGCGTTACGGCGAGCGTCTCCCGGGCCAGCTTTCGGGTGGCCAGCAGCAGCGCGTGGCCCTCGCCCGGGCCTTGATCACCGAACCGCAGATCGTGCTGCTCGACGAACCTCTGTCGGCGCTGGACCCGTTCCTCCGCAACAAGATGCGGGTGGAGCTGCGGGCCCTGCAGCGTCGGCTCGGGATCATCTTCGTGCATGTCACGCATAGCCAGGACGAAGCAATGGCCCTGGCCGATCTCGCCGTGATCATGAACAACGGCAAGATCGAGCAGGCCGGAACGCCGCGCGAGCTCTTCAATGCGCCCAAGACGGCCTTCGTGGCGCGCTTCATCGGCGGCCACAACGTCATGACGGGCGATGGCGGCACCTTCGCCGTGCGGGCGGATCGGCTCCGGCTGACGCGTCCGCAGACGCTGGCGCCGCCCACGGCAGCGAACCAGGGTCCCGACGATCGGCTCGATGCGGTCGTGCGCAGCGTCGAATACCAGGGGACGTTCATCCAGTTGCTCCTCGACGGCCGGGGGAGCGAGATCACCGCGACGCTCGACGAGCCGACCTTCGACGCCATGCCGCTCCAGCCCGGCGATCCCGTCGCCGTCTCCTGGAGCAGAAACGACATCCATCGGCTGACCACCGTCGGCTGACGGCATCACAAGGGAGACGACCATTGACTCAGGACATCAAACCGACCGTGAAACTGTCGCGCCGGACGCTTCTGCAGGGGGCGGGTGCCCTGGCGGGTGCCGCGGCCGGCTCGGGCGCCATCACGGGTTTCCCCGCCGTCTGGTCGCAGGAAGCCAAGGAACTTCGCTATTTCGGCACCGCCGTGAATCAATCGGCCGACATCGCCAAGAAGTGCAAGGAAGATACCGGCATAACGGTGAAGTACATCGCTGCCGACACCGACGACGTGACGAAGCAGATCATCACGCAGTCCAACACCTACGACCTCGCCGACACCGAATACTTCTCGTTGAGGAAGATCGTGCCGTCGGGCAGCCTGCAGGCGATGGACACCAAGAAGATCAAGTATTTCGATCAGATCACGCCGGTGTTCACCAAGGGCGAGCTGCCCAACGGCAAGGTGATCGGCGATCAGGGCACCGCACCCAAGAAGGTCATGTTCCTGGAAGGCCAGCATTCGACGAAGTTCTCCAAGACCCCCACCGAATGGGCAACCTTGATCCCGACGACCTACAATGCGGATACGCTGGGGATCCGTCCGGACCTGATCAAGCGGCCGATCACGAGTTGGGCCGAACTGCTGAACCCAGAGTTCAAGGGCAAGGCCGCTCTTCTCAACATCCCGTCGATCGGCATCATGGACTGCGCCATGGTGGTCGAGGCTACCGGTCAGCATAAATATGCCGACAAGGGCAACATGACCAAGGCTGAGATCGATCTCACCATGAAGATCATGACCGACGCCAAGAAGTCCGGTCAGTTTCGCGCCTTCTGGAAAGACTTCAACGAGAGCGTCAACCTGATGGCGCAGGGCGAAACCGTGATCCAGTCGATGTGGTCGCCGGCCGTGACGGCCGTGCGGGCCAAAGGCATCCCCTGCACCTTCCAGCCGCTGAAGGAGGGCTATCGCTCGTGGGCGTCGGGCTTCGCTCTGTCGAAGAGCGTCACGGGCAAGAAAGCCGACGTGGCCTATGAGTTCGTGAACTGGTTCCTGTCCGGCTGGGCGGGGGCCTACCTCAACCGGCAGGGCTACTACTCCGCCGTCCTGTCGACCGCCAAGGCCAATATGGAACCCTACGAGTGGGCGTTCTGGATGGAAGGCAAGCCGGCCGAGAAGGACATCATGGGTCCCGATGGCAGCCTCTTGGAAAAGGCCGGCGCCGTGCGTGACGGCGGCTCCTACGACGACCGGATGGGTGCCGTTGCTTGCTGGAACTCGATCATGGACGAGAACAACTACATGGTCACCAAGTGGAACGAGTTCATCGCCGCATGACGAACACCGTTCGCAGCCTGGGAACCGCGTCGGAAGACGCGGGGATCCCGCAAAGCGCCTCGGCCAGCGTGATCCCTCAGGCTGTGAGCGTTCGAGAGCCCTGGTTCAGGCGGGGCGTTCCCGCCTGGCTGCAGGCGGCACCGATGGCGCTGGTGTTCGCGGTCTTTCTCGTCATCCCCCTGCTGCTCGTCGTCATGGTGAGCTTCTGGGACTACAACGACTTCGAAATCCTGCCCGGTTTCACGTTTCGGTCCTATGTCGAAACATTTGAAGGCTGTTACATCCAGCTTCCCGATCTCTGCACCATCCTGAAGACTTATGTGTCGACGGTGGAGTTCTGCGCGATCGTGTGGGCTATCACGCTCGTGATCGGTTTCACGATCTCCTATTACCTGGCGTTCCACATCCGCTCGCTCACCGTGCAGATGACATTGGCTCTCCTGTGTACCATTCCGTTCTGGACCTCGAACGTCATTCGGATGATCTCGTGGATCCCCCTGCTGGGCCGTAACGGGGTCGTCAACAACGTGCTCGTCTCCACGGGCGTGGTGCGGGCGCCGATCGAATGGCTTCTCTACTCGCGTTTTTCTGTGATCCTGGCCTTCGTCCACCTGTTCACGTTCTTTATGGTCATCCCGATCTTCAACTCGATGGTGCGCATCGACAAGCGCCTGGTGGAGGCCGCTTTCGACGCCGGGGCGACGGGCTGGCAGATCATCTGGAACATCGTGATACCGCTGGCCAAGCCCGGCATCGTCATCGGTTCGATCTTCGTCGTCACGATCGTGATGGGCGACTTCATCACCGTCGGCGT
Organism: uncultured Lichenihabitans sp.; assembly: GCA_964252585.1. Lineage (GTDB taxonomy): Bacteria > Pseudomonadota > Alphaproteobacteria > Rhizobiales > Beijerinckiaceae > Lichenihabitans. Next base: position 4,859 of record CAXUOD010000192.1, read on the forward strand.
CATGGGCGGCCAGCAGATTGCATCGGCCGGCAAGATCATCGAGACCCGTCTCGACGCTCTGCAGTTCCCGCCCGCAGCCGCGAACGCGGTCATCCTCCTTGCTGCGACGCTGCTGATCATCACGGCACTCACCAAAGTCGTCGATATCAGGAAGGAGCTCTGAGATGCGCGAGGGTCGGTCGCTCACCTTCTATCTCCTTTCCGTCTTCTTCGGCCTCTACGTCCTGTTTCTCTACGGGCCGATGATCGTCATCTTCGTGCTGTCGTTCCAAGGACCGGACGGCGGCATGACGTTCCCGATGCGGGGGCTGTCGTTCCATTGGTTCGAGAAGCTCTGGGAAGGTGGGGGCATCGTCGATATCGGTTCGGCGTTCGACCGGTCGCTCGAACTCGGCCTCATCGTTATGGTCCTGACGGTCATCTTCTCGACGCTTGCGGGCCTCGCCTATCGCCGGAAGTTCAGGGGTTCGGGCATCCTGTTCTATGTGGCGGTCGCGAGCCTGATCGTCCCCTCGATCGTGACCTCGATGGGCATCGGTTTGATGTTCCGGCTGATCGATGAGGGGGTGAAAAGCGGGCCGGACTGGATGAGTGACGGGTACGCGACGGCGCTCGGACTCTTCACCTCGGGCCTTGGGGCGCATCTCACCTGGACGCTGCCCTTCGGGCTCCTCATCATGTTCGCGATCTTCAACAGGTTCGACGGGCGTTTGGAGGAGGCGGCGCGCGACCTCGGGGCAACGCCGTGGCAGACGTTCCGGCATGTCGTGCTGCCGCTGATCCTGCCGGCCCTCGTAGGCGTCGGTCTCTTCGGCTTCACGCTGTCGTGGGACGAGATCGCCCGTTCGAGCCAGGTGCTCGGCGGCGACACGACGTTGCCGCTGCAATTGCAGGCCCTGACCACGACCGTGACGACGCCCCAGATCTATGCCCTGGGGACGACCACGACGGGCGTTTCCTTCATGGTCATCGCGACGGCACTGCTGGGGATCGCGCTCCTCCGCGCGCGCCAGAATCGCTTCGGGTCGGACGCCGGCAAGGGAACGGTGTAGTCCGGCGGCGGGAGTAGAAGGTGCCGACCAACCCTCCCCTGCACGATGCGGCCGGCTTGGGACTCCGATGAGCGACATCGCTGTTGTGGCCCGTCGAGAGTCCGTCGCGCTCTGGCGCGGTTGCGCGCTCATCCACCGGACAAATGCGTCGGAGTGCCCTGATGGAAGACCATCCGCCACTGTCCGTCGCGCCTGCGCCACACTGAGCTCCGAAGACTGCGCCGATCCGTTCGACCGTCATCATACCGCCGGAAGCTGACGTAGGTAACGAGCGCAAGGTCGGCCGACAGGAAACTTGTGGCGAGATCGGCCAGATCCGCAGCCCACCGGGCAGCCTCATCTGCCGCGATGAGGGCCGCGGCCGTCTCGGCTTTGGTATGGACGGCGCCCGATCGTCCGAACTCGACGAAGTCATCGTCGAGAAGGTTCAAAGCGCTTTCGAGCGATGTGAAGGTGCGGGTCAACAATTGTCGTTCGAGGTCCGCGAGCACCGCCGCATCCGCGACCGTTCTATCGTGGCCCACGGATATCGGCTTCGATGACGGCGCGGAGCGCGGGCGTGACACGTGGCTCGACACCGAACCAACGACTGAACCCCGGCGCAGCCTGGTGAAGCAGCATGCCGAGACCGTCGACGGTGCGGTGGCCTCGTCTGCGCGCCTGCCGCAGGAGATCGGTTTCCAGAGGCACGTAGACGATGTCGCACACGAGGGCGCCGGAGCCGAGCTCCCCGAGGTCGATTTCGAGCGACGGCTGGCCCGCCATCCCTAGGCAGGTCGTGTTGACGAGCAAAGCAGCGGTCTTCAACAGGCCCGGCAGTTCACTCCAAGAATACGCCCAGGCACCGGCATCGAAGGTCGCGGCGAGGTCGACTGCGTTCGCCAGCGTGCGATTGACGATGCAGACCTCGAAACCTCGGCCGATCAGCGCATAGACCACGGCCCGCGCGGCCCCACCGGCGCCGAGCACCACAGCCTGATGGGGCCGCGCGTCCCAGCCCGGTGCCGACGCGTCGAGGCTACCGACAAAGCCCAACGCGTCCGTGTTGCCGGCCATCAGGCGGTCGTCCGCAAACCAGAGCGTGTTGGCAGCGCCGATCGCCGCGGCGGCTTCGTCGACCTCGTCGACGAGCGAGAGAACGGCCGTCTTATGTGGCACCGTGACGTTTCCGCCCACGAAGCGCTCGGCCCGCAGCGACCCAAGGAAGTCCGACAGAGCCTCCGGCCGCACGTCGATCTTATCATATGACCCTTCGATGCCGAGCTGTCTCAGCCAGTAGCCGTGGATCAAGGGCGAGCGGGAATGATTGATCGGATGACCGATGACGAAAGCGCGTGGTGTTGGACTCATGGCTCAGGCGGAAAGCACGTCCCGATAGATCTCCGCAAGCGGAATGCTGACATCGATCGCCGATAGGTCAAGGCTGGCGCCGAGGCCTTCGATCATGCGTTCCTTGAACCAGGCATCGCCGGCGCGATCGAACACCTCGATCAAGGCCTTGTCCCGCTCGACCAGCACGTAATGCTGCAGCGATGGAAGCTTCTGGTAGACGCGCCACTTCTCGACGCGATCACGGCCGACGCTTCCGTTGGACAGCACTTCCACCAGCACGGTCGGATCGTTCAACGATGTCGCTCCCGGCAGCATCGGCCCGCATCGGACGATGAGGTCCGGCAGCATGGACGAGTCGAAAGATTTCTCCTGCAATCTGAACGACTCCGTGAACACTCGACACGAAGAGCCGTTGGCTAGCAGCTGATTGCTGATGCGCAGGTTGAGATTCTGAATGATGAAGTGATGCTCCCAGCGCGCGCCCGTCATCATTTTGACCACCCGGCCGCCGATCAGTTCCCACTTCTCGTCGCGGGGCTTGTCGGCCAGGAGTTCCTCGAAATCATCGAGGTCCATATAGTCGTATTGATCGTCTAGGCGGGACATCGGGATCGCTCTCGGCTGCGAAGCGCTGGTGCTTTCGCCGGCTTTCCAGCATAGCACTGTCTCGTCGAATGCGACATCCCGGACCCGAGCTTGCCCCCTCCGCCCCGCCGCCTGACGAGCCCCGACATGCGTCCCGACGACCCCGACGCCTCGGTGCGCCCGTTGTCGCTCGGCGACTTCACGGGCCAGGAAGCAGCGCGAAAGAACCTCAAGGTCTTCATCGAGGCGGCGCGGACGCGCGGCGAGGCGCTCGACCACGTTCTGCTCGTCGGGCCGCCGGGCCTCGGCAAGACCACCCTGGCGCAGATCGTGGCGCGGGAACTCGGGGTCAACTTCCGCTCGACCTCTGGACCCGTCATCGCCAAAGCGGGCGACCTCGCGGCGCAATTGACCGGGCTCGAAGAACGCGACGTGCTGTTCATCGACGAGATCCATCGCCTGAACCCGGCCGTCGAAGAGATCCTCTACCCGGCGATGGAGGACTTCCAGCTCGATCTCATCATCGGCCAGGGGCCCGCGGCCCGCTCGGTCAAGATCGATCTCGCCCGTTTCACCCTGGTCGGGGCCACGACCCGCGCGGGCCTGCTGACCACCCCGCTGCGCGATCGGTTCGGCATCCCGATCCGGCTCGCCTTCTACACCGTGCCGGAGCTCGAAGCGATCGTGCGGCGCGGGGCGCGGGTATTCGACATCGGGATCGCGCCCGACGGCGCCAACGAGATCGCCCGCCGGGCGCGCGGGACGCCGCGCATCGCCGGCCGGCTGCTGCGCCGGGTGCGCGACTTCGCGCTCGTCGACGGCGCCGAAACCATCACGCGACCCATTGCGGACAATGCCTTGAAACTGCTCGACGTCGACCAGATGGGCCTCGACGGCATGGATCGGCGGTACCTCGAGATCATCGCCCTGTCGTTCGGCGGTGGGCCGGTGGGGGTCGAGACGATCGCGGCCGCCCTGTCGGAGCCGCGCGACGCCATCGAGGACATCATCGAGCCCTATCTGATCCAGTTGGGCTTCCTGCAACGGACACCCCGCGGCCGTCTCCTGACGCCGCACGCGTTCCGCCATCTGGGGCTCAAGGAACCCAAGACCCTGGGCGAACAGATCGGCCTCTTCGGCGACGATGCGGCGGAAGACGGATGAGCGTCGAGCCGCATCGCTTCGCCGTCCGGGTCTATTACGAAGACACGGACTTCTCCGGCGTCGTCTACCACGCCAACTACCTGCGCTACCTCGAACGTGGACGTACCGAGATGCTGCGCGACCGGGGGATCGGCCAGGCGGACCTCTTTGCCGGCGCTGGAGGGGAGAGCTTCGGCTTCGCGGTCGCTGGGATGGAGATCGCGTTCCGCAGGCCGGCCCGTATGGACGACATCCTCGACGTCGAAACCGAGGTCCTCTCGGTCGGTGGGGCGACGCTGCGGCTGCGGCAGCGCCTGTTCCGAGACGCCGAATTGCTGGTCGAAGCCTTGGTGCGGATCGCGACGCTCTCCCGAGGCCGCGCGGCGCGACTGCCGCCGGCGATTGCGGCAAAATTGAAAGCGTGACATCCCGAAGGCCTTGAACCCGCCCGTCGATCGGATGCGCTAGGCCACTGTCTTAACTCGACGTTAACCGTCGCACTGCCTCTATCCGGGCCAAGCGAATAGGCTTGCGTGTGACGGTGAAGTCGCAGAATTGACGGAATCTCACCGCAGGACAAAGAACGATCAGAAGAAGATTGCGCGACACGCGCATTCGCCCCGCGCTTCAGGCGCCCGAGCGCGCCCGGCGCTCGGACGCGGGGAGCGCGAAGAAGCGCCGGGACCTTGACCGCATGAACCCAGCAGATGTCGCCGCCATCCCCGTCTCGGAGATCACGATCTTCGGCATGTTCATGAACGCCAGCGTGCTGGTGAAAGTGATCATGCTGGGACTGCTTCTGTCGTCGATGTGGTGCTGGGCCATCATCATCAACAAGGCAATCCTGTTCGCCAAGACCCGCAAGGCCATGGACAAGTTCGAGCAGGTGTTCTGGTCGGGTCAATCGCTCGAGGAACTCTATACCAACCTGTCGCAAGGGCAGACGATCGGCATGGCGTCGCTCTTCGTCGGTGCCATGCGCGAATGGAAGCGCAGCTTCCAGAACGTCGG
>CAXUOD010000193.1:0-660 GCA_964252585.1 uncultured Lichenihabitans sp.
CCGCTGCGGCGATCGCGGCTGCGATGCCCTTCCAGCCCACGGGTGGATGGCCTACGGCAGGCTCTTCCTCCACGTGATCGTCGAAAGCGAAGCCGCCAGGCTCGGCCGCTGCATCGCTGCGGTGGCCGGCCTTGTCGCGCGCTGGGTGACCCGCGACATCGGATCGACGGTACGACGACAGCAATCGTCTCGCACGCGTCTGCCTGTCCGGCCTCGGCGAGAGAGGCGGGTAACGCGATCGCCGGCGGAAGCTGTCGCGCGGTGCGCCACCTCATCCAGAACCTGCGCCGCGTGCCTGACGGCTTCGATCACGTGAAGCTCGTCGGGGCTAATCCATTGAAGGGTCGGCGATGTCCGGCCCTATCGATCCCAGTACGCGAAGGCGCGCTGCTGCAGCCCGTGCACGAAGGCCAGGGCCTCCGGCCCGGTCCACGGTCCCTCGTATCCTTCCCTGACCGGGCGTCCGCCGACCCACCAGCCCTGGCCGGGAAGCCGGTCGCTCTCGCGCACGACCAGCACCGCCAGTTCCGGTTCGGCACGGGCGGCGCAGGCCTCGTCGATGGCGTCGAGGGTGCGGCAGAGCGCCCGCATCTTCGGCCGGGAGAAACGGTGGCCGAGGCGGTCGAGCAGACCGGAGTAGCTCACCGCCTCGCGGGGCCC
>CAXUOD010000193.1:670-1401 GCA_964252585.1 uncultured Lichenihabitans sp.
GCCGCGCACCCCTTTCTCGTCGAGCCCGCCAGGCAGCGGGCCGCGTCTCACTCGGCGGCGGTGCGCATCGGCTCGGCGACCTGGCCGTCGGCGTAGGTCTCGTGCTCGAAGCGCTGGCCCGGAGCAGGGCGCCCTGGCAGCGGCGGCAGGGCCCTGGCCTTGGCGAGGTCGATGCCGGCACCGTCGGCGACGCGGGTTCCGTAGTCCTGGTCGCAATGCCAGAAGTGCCACACCATCCGCAGTTGGATCGCCTCGGGGCAGGCCTTCATGTCGTCGACGAGGTTGGCGATCAGGTCGTCGCGCTCCCAGGCCGCGAAGCCGCGGTAGATCTGCCCGGCCTGGCTGTAGTCGTCCTCGCAGCGGCTGGTCTGGAACCGTCCGAGGCGGCCCTCGATCGGCTGGTGGTACTCGGTCGTCTTCGGCGCCTCCTGGACGGAGCGGCCGAGCACGCTCGGCTCGTAGTTGACGTGCTTCTCGCCGCCCATGTCGACGATCGCCGTCATCTGGCCGTCGCGCTGGTTGGTGCGGATGCGCACGCCGGGCGCCGGCGCGTTGATCGGCAGCTGCAGGTAGTTCGGCCCGACGCGGTAGCGCTGCGTGTCGGAGTACGACAGGGTGCGGCCCTGCAGCATCTTGTCGTCGGAGAAGTCGACGCCGTCGACCAGCACGCCGGTGCCGAACGCCGACTGCTCGACGTCGGCGAAGAAGTTGTCCGGCACGCGGTTCAGCAC
>CAXUOD010000193.1:1411-9882 GCA_964252585.1 uncultured Lichenihabitans sp.
ACTGCTTCATGTCGTCGACGAGGTTGGCGATCAGGTCGTCGCGCTCCCACGCCTCGAAGGCGCGGTAGCGCTCGCCTGCCTGCGTGTAGTCGTCCGTCGTGCGGCTGGTCTGGTAGCGCCCGAGGTGGCCCTCGACCGGCTGGTGGTATTCCTTGGCCGGCTTCGGGGCTTCCTTGAGGCTCTGGCCGAGGACGCTCGGCTCGTAGTTGACGTTGGCGTTCGGACCGCCGTCGACCGTATAGGTCATCTGGCCGTCGCGCTGGTTCGTCATCGGGTGGACGCCCGGTTGCGGTGCGTTGATGGGCAGTTGCAGGTAGTTGGCGCCGACCCTGTAGCGCTGGGTATCCGAGTAGGAGAGCGTCCGGCCCTGCAGCATCTTGTCGTCAGAGAAGTCGATGCCGTCCACCAGCACACCTGTGCCGAAGGCCGACTGCTCGACCTCGGCGAAGAAGTTGGACGGGGCGCGATCCAGCACCATGCGGCCGCAGGGCAGCAGCGGGAACTGGTCAACAGGCCACAATTTTGTGTCGTCGAGGGGGTCGAAGCTCAAATGGTCGTTGGGGCCATCCGGCATGATCTGAACCGCGAACTCCCACTCGGGGAAGTTGCCCTTGGCGATGTTGTCGTAGAGGTCACGGGTCGAATGGCCGACGTCCCTGGCCTGGATCTCGCGCGCCTGGGCGGTGGTCAGGTTGCGCACGCCCTGCTTGGGGATCCAGTGGAACTTGCACAGGTGCGCCACGCCCTCGGCATTGACGAGCTTGTAGGTGTTGACGCCCGAGCCTTCCATCTCGCGATAGTTGGCCGGGATGCCCCAGGGCGACTTCAGATGCGTCACCATGTGCAACGACTCGGGGTGCATGCCGACGAAGTCGAAGAACCGCCAGGCCTCCTGCCGGTTCGTCATCGGATCCGGCTTGAACGCATGGATCATGTCGGGGAACTTGATGGCGTCCCGAATGAAGAACACTTTGAGGTTGTTGCCGACGAGGTCCCAGTTGCCGTCGACCGTCTTGAACTTGACCGCGAAGCCGCGAGGATCGCGCTCGGTCTCGGGCGATTCCTTCGCGCCCGCAACGGTCGAGAACCGCACAAACATCGGTGTCTTCACGCCGGTCTCGTTGAGCACGCGGGCGCGAGTGTATTTCGACGCCGGCTCGTTGCCGATCTTGCCATAGGCCTCGAAATAGCCGTGCGCCCCGGCGCCCCGCGCGTGCACCACGCGCTCGGGTATCCGCTCGCGATCGAAATGCGTGATCTTCTCGATGAACTGATAGTTCTCGAGCGTCGCCGGGCCGCGCTCGCCGACCGTCCGGGTCGACTGGTTGTCCCGCACCGGATGCCCTTGACGGGTCGTAAGGATCTGGTTCTCGTCGCTCATGAGGTTCTCCGTGACGGCATTGGCGTAAGTCGGGAAGGGAAAGCGAAACATGCCGGTTGCGCCGATCAGGCCATCATGGCGGCCGACCGGACGGCGGTGCACAAGGTGCGAACATCTGCTCGGGACGCGAAGGTCATTGCCGCCAGATTGGTGCTTCCCGTCCCGTCCCGTGTGGGATAGCAAGAGTGACAATGATTTTCAATCCCGCTTTTGGCTGGAATGGGGCCCCGCCCGGCCGGACCTTGGACTGTCGATGACGCTGAATGCTTCCCACAGGCTGCCGGCCAACTACCGGCTCGTCTACGATGTCGTGCGGTCCCAGGAACCGGGGCTACATGCGCCGGCTGGCGAGATCTTCGCTCGCGCCAGGAGCCTGAAACCGACGCTCGGCTATTCGACGGTCTATCGCGCGCTCGATCGACTATGCCGGATGGGCCTTGTTCTCGAACTCCACGTGCCCGGGATGAGTGCCGCGCTCTACGAGCAGGCCCGGTCAGGCCATGCCCACTTCGTCTGCCGAAGCTGCGGCAGGATCGAGGATGTCGATTGCGACGTCCCGGCCCGCGAAATCCGAACGGCCGTGGAAGCCCGCGACGGGATGGTGGACGAGATAACCTTGACGGTCCATGGCCGCTGTTCTGCCTGTCGGACATCGTCCGATTTCAGACAAAACGCCGAAGCTTGAAGCTCTCCGATGCGCGAGGGACGATTAGTTCCCACGCGGGCAACAAAAAGATGACGTGTGATTAAAGGTCTTTTCGTGTCGTTTTCCCATTTGTGCGCCGTAATCAGACTGAAGTGTGTCAATTCTAGTCGTGTTTGCCTTAAAGACGTGCTCGCGCGGCAACACATCTTCGAAAGCAAAAAGCGGAAGACGAAAGTGGGTTGCCGAGAGGCGGCCGGGCGACCTAAAACGGCTCAGAAGTTGAACTGGAGTTTTGGTCGATGTTGTCTGCAACGAAATTCGCAATCGTAGCTGGTGTGGTCGCAGCCGCGGCCGGAACGGCGCACGCCGCGGATCTTCCGGCCCGGGTGGCTCCGGCGCCCTATATCGCGCCCCTGCCCATCTTCACCTGGACGGGCGCTTACTTCGGTATCAATGCCGGCGCCGCCTTCGACAACAAGCAGGAGTTCACCACCACGGCCGACCGGTCCGATGGCATCGGTAATACCCGTTTCAGCGACAGCGGCTTCTCGGCCGGTGGCCAGATCGGCTATAACTACGAGTTCAACGGCTTCGGTGGTGGCCTGGGTGGCCCTGGGAGCGGCATCGTGATCGGCTTCGAGGCCGACGCCATGTATATGGACACCGACAAGTCGATCAACCTGACGACCAACGACGGCACCGCGTCGTTCCGCTCGGGCCTCGATTTCCTCGGCACCGCCCGTGGCCGTCTCGGCTATGCGTTCAACCAATTCCTGGTCTATGGCACGGGTGGTTTCGCCTATGGCGACGTCAACAGCCGCGTCATCGGCGTCCTGAACGGCTCGACCTCCGTGGCCAACGAGAGCGGCTTCAACACGGGTTACACCTACGGCGGTGGCGTCGAATATGCGCTGCCGACGGGTTCGTTCCTCAACTTCTTCCACTCGAGCGCCGTCACGGTCAAGGCTGAGTACCTCCGCTACGAGCTCGACAGCTCGAACCTGCGCAGCACCGACGTCAATACGGTCAACCTGCCGGCGGGCCTGAAAGTCAAGAACGAGGGGAATATCGCCCGCATCGGCCTGAACTATAAGTTCTAGTCTCGCGGGCGCTGCGGCGAGCCTCCGCGCGCCGCAGCCCTGATCCAGCGGGTCCGGAAGAACGGCAGTTCTGCCTGACCTGATCGTCTGCGGTTAACGGCGCTGGAAGGCCTCCAAAGCGGGGGCAAGGTCGTCCGGGTCGAACATGTGTGGCTTGTCCGACGCCCTCACCAGTCCCTTCTAGCCTTCAGCATCTGTTAGCCATTCTGCGGATTGCTGTTCATTTCAAGGCACCAGCGCAGCGAAGTTCACCTTTAATTAATGACCGTTGAAGGTGCAGACCTCGATATTGTCGGAAAGATGACTTTCATGTGTTGACGGCCACAAAGTTGTTGTGCCATCGCAACATACGGAGACTGTTACCCCGCATCTGTCCATGGCTCATTGCGTTGCCGAAGACGGTTGCAGTATCGTTGCTGCAGAGGGTCGCTCTGGAGCCAAATCGATGAAGATTGTTAAGATCAGCGTAGCCGTTGCTGCCCTAATGCTGGGTTGCATTGGTGTTTCCAAGGCGGCCGACCTTCCGGCCCGGATGGCCCCTGCTCCCTACATCGCTCCTCTACCCATCTTTACCTGGACGGGCGCCTATTTCGGGATCAATGCGGGCGGGGCGTTCGATTTTGAAAGCCGCGCGACGAACGCGGGTCTGAACCCCACGAATAACGGCATCGCTCTCGGTGAACGGCCAGGAACGGCGAAGCTCAACGATAGTGGCGTCGCGGCCGGCGGCCAGATCGGCTACAACTACGAGTTCCAAGGGTTCGGCGCTCCGGGAAGCGGCATCGTCATCGGCGTCGAGGCGGATGCGGATTACACCGATCTCGCCAAAACGGCGTCCTACGCCGGTGCCAACGGCTATAACAGCTCGTTCAGGTCGGGTCTCGATTACCTCGGTACGGTTCGTGGTCGCCTTGGTTACGCGTTCAACCAGTTCTTGATCTACGGCACAGGGGGCTTTGCCTACGGTGATGTCTTCAACAAAGACACGCTCTACGCTCCCAACAGCTCGACGGTTCGCTTTTTCGGCAGCAGTGATAAAACCCAGACCGGCTACGCCGCCGGTGGTGGTATCGAATACGCTCTGCCGACCGGCTCGTTCCTGAACTTCTTCAAGTCGAGCGCCGTGACCATCAAGGCTGAGTACCTGTACTACGATCTAGGCAGCACCACTGTGTTGGCGACCCCCGTCGTGAGCGGTAGCACGGGTGGTTACTCTTCCCGATATAAGGTCGATGGCAATCTCGCCCGCATCGGTCTCAACTATAAGTTTTAGAGCGCATGTTCGAGCGTGGAACGGGTTTGTCCCTTTCGCGCTCCCTCACAAGGGCAGCGGCCAATCTTCGGTCTGAGTGCGGTGCTATCCGAGGCATCGTGATCTGGTCGACAGCCCGTTTCGAATCCAAACCAGCAACGCTCGCAGAAGCCCGTCAGACCAGTGTCTGGCGGGCTTTTGCGTAGACGTCGCGCAACTGCCCTTCCGAAGATGCAGCGATGGTACGCAACGCTTCCGGGCGCTGGTTAACGAAAATAAACGCATTCCGCAGAGTCGGGACAAAGGCGTGTCAAGCGATCCCCGGCATCATGGGCAGATCGACCCTTCCGGTCGCCGGAACTTCGTGATGCTGGATTGGTCCTGGATGATCGGCGCGGGCTCCCTTGCCGTGGCGGGGCTCGCGTCGATCGATCGTTTCCGCCTGAGCCGACACGTGGCGCGGCTGCGCCACCGGCATGAGTTGCTGGGTGACGAAATCTGGGAAGTGCGGGACGCCGTGGAAGCGCGGCAGAAGGCCGAAGCGGCGAGCGAGGCGAAATCACGCTTCCTCGCGACCGTCAGCCACGAGGTGCGGACCCCCTTGAACGGGATCCTCGGCATCGCCGAGCTTCTGGCCGGAACGCCGCTCGACCGCGAGCAGATGGCCTATGTCGAGGCCGTCAAGACCTCCGGGCAAGCCCTTGCCACGCTCATCGACGAGATCCTCGATTTCTCCCGGATCGAGGCCGGGAAGCTCGAACTCGCCGACGAGATCTTCGATCTCGCCGCGCTGATCGAGGGGATCGTCGAACTCCTGGCGCCGCGCGCTCAGGACAAGGGCCTGGAGATCGCGACGCTGTTGGCGCCCGACCTTCCCGCAAGCGTGAGGGGCGATCCCATCCGGCTGCGGCAGGTTCTCACCAACCTGGCCGGAAACGCGATCAAATTCACGGCACGGGGCGGCGTCGGCCTCATGGTCGAGCCGACGCCCGACGGCCGCATCCGCTTCGCGGTCAGCGATACCGGCCCCGGGGTCCGGCCCGACCGGCGCGACGCGATCTTCGAAGAGTTCGAACAGGCCGACGGCACGACCACGCGCCAGCATGGCGGCACCGGTCTCGGGCTTGCGATCTCGCGGCGGATCGTCGACCTCATGGGCGGCACGCTCACCCTGGCGGACCGGAAGGGCGGCGGCTCGATCTTCGGCTTCGACGTCGTCTTGCCGGCCGCCACTGCCGTCCGGCGGCAAGCGTGGCCCGACCTCGAGGGGCATCGGGTCCTGATCGCCGCGGCCTCGCCGTTCCAGGCGCCTTTCCTGGCGTCCCGCTTGGCTTCAGCCGGAGCATCCGTGCAGCTGATCGGCCGACCCGATCAGGCACTCGCGGAGTTCAAGGGCAGCGACGTTCCGACGATGCTCTTCGTCGATTGCGCGCTCGGCGAAACGGCGGCGGGACGTCTGGCCGACGCCGCTCGCGCGGCCGGCGTCAAGCGCTCCTTCCTCCTGTTCTCGCCTTTCGAGCGGCGCGCCTTTGGACAAAAGCTCGTTGCGGGCTACGAAGGCTGGCTGGTCAAGCCGGTGCGCTCGACCTCGCTGGCCCTGCGGCTGACCGGCGGGCCGCCGGTGCAGTTGGCGCGTCGCTTGCCGGAAACGGCGACCCGGAGCATCAAGACCGGAACGTCCGCGACGTCCCATGCGTCATGCGCGCCACGCGTCCTCCTGGCGGAAGACAATGAGATCAACACGCTCGTCGCCATGAATTTCCTCGGCCGACTCGGCGCCCAGGTCGTCCATGCGTCGGACGGTCAGTCGGCTCTGGCCCTCGCCATGGCGGCCCTGGCCGGTGATATCCCGACCTTCGACGTCATCCTCATGGATGTCTCGATGCCTGTGATCGACGGGATCGAGGCGACGCGCCAGCTCCGGCAAGCCGAAGCCCTCGGCGACCATCCCGCAACACGGATCGTGGCGCTCACGGCCCACGCGTTCCGGGAGGATCATGACCGTTGCCTGCGGGCCGGCATGGACGCGGTCATCACGAAACCCCTGGAGTTCGCGCGGCTCGAATCCGTTCTCCGGCGGCAGCCCGGGCTGCGCGCCGTCGGCTGACCACGACCGACCGGGCAGGTCCCCGGCAAGATCGCGGTCCAGGCCGGGGCCGGCCGCTCCATGCCACTTGCAGTCGATCAGTGGCTGAAACCCGTGCATAGTGGCATCGTCGTGGAGGCCGCGGTGCGTATTGAGCATGATCGAGAAGCCCTTTGTCCGCTTGGCCCTGATCGGCCTCGCCACGGTGGTGAGTTGCGTCTTCGCGGTCTTCATCGCGGTCGATAGCGTGCGGACGGTGGCGCGGATCTACTCGCCGCTGCCGTGGTTCGACGCCTGGGCAACCTTCGAGCTTCTGAAGGTCTGGACCGACCACGCGGCGTCGCCGTTAGCGATTCTCTTCGCGCAGCACAACGAACACCGGATCCTGGTGCCAAGGCTCCTGTTCTTCGCGGACGTGTTCGGGTTTCACGGCCTCGGCCAGATCGGGCTCATCGCGATCTTCCTGGTTCAGATGCTGCATGCGGCCCTCTTCATCTGGGCTCTGGCCGCGGCACGTCCCGTCGCCAGCGGTCGCTGGGCCGTGGCCGGCGTCGTCGTGGCGTTGATGTTCGACCTCGGGCAGGCCGAAAACTTCTCGTCGGGTTTTCAACTCACATTCGTCGGCGTCTTCGCGGCTGCCACGGCGTCGTTCCTGCTCTTCGCGCGGGCGGCGACGCGGCCCGCGGAGCAGGGCTTGATGCTGGCGCTCAGCTTCGCTGCCGTGTTGGTCTCCGCTTTCACGATGGCCAACGGCATCGCAGCCGCCTTCGTCCTGGTCGCCATGGCGCTGTTGGCGCGGCAAGGGTGGCGCGTCACTCTGGCCTGTGCCGTCTGGGCGGTCGGGATCACCATCGTGTACCTGCATGGCTACGAACCCGTCGAGGGAAATTCCCACCCCGTCGACGCCTTGGCGCAGCCCGTGGTCTTCGTGTCCTACGCCGCGATCTACCTCGGCGCCGGCCGGGGGGCGACCGGGGGGGGGGCGCGCGGCGGGGGGGGTAGCGGCGGGGCCGGGGCGGCGACGATCCGAGTCGGTATGGCGCGACCGGTGCGGCCAACGAGTCTGATGCTTGTCGGCGTCATGCTCTTCGTCGGCGCATCGGCCGCCATCACGGCGTCGGGCCGGATCAACTATAGCCTGCAACAGGCTCTTTCGAGCCGCTATGTCACGGCCAGCGTGACCTTCTGGTGTGCGCAGCTCTGCTTCTGGTGGACGGATCCCCCGGTCTGGCCAGCCGGTAGAGTGCATGGGGCGTGGGCCTCCCGCGCCGCGGTCGGCGTACTCGGCATCTTCCTCGTGGCCGCCATCGGCGAAGCGCAATCGGCCGCGAAGCCGGCGCTCTGGACCCAAGGTTTCCTGGAGAACGACGCGTCGAACCTGCTGCTTCTCGGCCTCGACGATCCGGTCGTGATCGGCCGCACGGCCTGGAGCGACGTGGATGTTCAAAACCTCATGCCACTGCTGCGCGAGCGTGGACTCTCCATCTTCGGCGGTCCGGATGCGGGTATGTTCGGGGCGCCCCTCAGTCTCAAAGGCGTCCTCGCCGCGCCGGGCACCTGCACGGGCGCTCTCACGACCGCTGTCGGCGACCCCGGGCTCGGGACCGATGGAGGTCGGGTTTCCGGTCAAGCGTGGAACCGTGCCGAACGCCGCCAGGTCCGCCGTATCCTCCTGACCAACGAGCGCGGAACCATCGTCGGTCTTGCGTCGAGCGGCATCCCGGGGCACGCACCCTCGGAGTGGCGTGGCTACGTGGTTGCGGCGATCGGCGAGACACTCTCGGCCTATGGCGTGCTGGACCGGGAGCGACTCTGCGCCTTGGGGAGTGCCCCGCTCGCAGCAGGGACGTCCGTCGATCGGAAGCCGAGCGACGCGTCATAAATGTTTCGGCCATTCGTGGTGTGTGCAGGCCCGATGACGTGACGCCTGTCGAGGACACCCGCGATGCCGCCGAACCTGCCGCGAACGATTCTGTCCGCCGCTTTGTCGTGGAACAGCTCGGCCA
>CAXUOD010000194.1:0-9832 GCA_964252585.1 uncultured Lichenihabitans sp.
CTGCGCGGAGCCGGGTGCGAACAACCATGCTGCGACCATGCTGCAACGAGGTTAACGGCGTGTTGACCCGAACCGCACGGTCCGGCCTTACGGTCGCGCGAGAGCCTTCAGGGCGCCACGGCCGGCGTAGAGCGCCTGGGTGCCGAGCGCCTCTTCGATGCGGATCAGCTGGTTATACTTGGCGAGCCGATCGGACCGGGCGAGCGAGCCCGTCTTGATCTGCCCGCAATTCGTCGCGACCGCGAGGTCGGCGATGATCGAGTCCTCGGTCTCGCCCGAACGGTGCGACATGACCGAGGTGTAGCCGGCGGTCTTGGCCATATCGACGGCGGCCAGGGTCTCGCTGAGCGTCCCGATCTGATTGACCTTCACGAGCAGCGAGTTGGCGACGCCACGACGGATGCCCTCTGCCAGGCGTTCGGTGTTGGTGACGAAGAGGTCGTCGCCGACCACCTGGCACTTGTCGCCCACGAGGTCGGTCAGGGTCTTCCAACCCGCCCAATCGTCCTCGGCCATGCCATCCTCGATGGAGGCGATCGGGTAGTCGACCGCGAGCTTCGCCAGGTATCGCGCCTGCTGGTCGCTCGAGCGGACCGTCTTCTCGCCTTCGTAATGATAGGCGCCGTCCTTGAACCAGTCCGTCACGGCGCAATCCAGCGCCAGAACGATGTCGCTGCCGGGCTTGAAACCCGCCTTGCGGACCGCATCCATGCAGAAATCGAGCGCCGCTTCCGCCGAGGGGAGGTTCGGGGCGAAGCCGCCCTCGTCGCCGACATTGGTGTTGTGGCCGGCCTTCTTGAGCGAGGACTTCAGCGTCTGGAAGATCTCCGACCCCCAGCGCACCGCTTCCTTCAGCGACGACGCGCCGACCGGCATGATCATGAATTCCTGGAAGTCGATCGGGTTGTCCGCATGGGCGCCGCCGTTGAGGATGTTCATCATCGGCACCGGCAGGACGTGAGCGCCCACCCCGCCGACGTAGCGGTAGAGCGGCAGGCCGATCTCCTCTGCCGCGGCGCGGGCCGCGGCGAGCGAAACGCCCAGGATGGCATTGGCCCCGAGCTTCGATTTCGCGGGCGTGCCGTCGAGCGCGATCATGGCGCTGTCGATCGCCATCTGGTTCTCGACCGGGATCGAGCGTAGGGCGCCGAGGATCGGCCCCATGGCGGCGATGGCCTTCTGCACGCCCTTGCCGCCGAACCGGCTCTTGTCGCCGTCGCGCAGTTCGACGGCTTCGTGGGCGCCCGTCGACGCCCCCGACGGAACCGCGGCCCGGCCCTTGACGCCGCTTTCCAGCAGGACATCCACTTCGATCGTCGGGTTGCCGCGGCTGTCGAGGATTTCGCGGGCGACGATGTCGACGATGGCGGTCATGAGAGCCTCGAGGCGGTTCGGTTGAGCGACCGCGACGTTTTAGGCGAGCCCAGGACGGTTGGGAAGGGCGCAACCGGAACAGACGGCGTGTCGTTCGCGGCTCGGGCGGCGATGTTCTATGGTGGGGGCAGGATGCAATCACGCCAGAGGAGAACGCGATGCGTGCCAACGATGCGAGCGACGCCAAGCTGGTGACGGCGGACTGGCTGGCAGGCGAGATCGACAAGCCCGACATCGTCGTGGTGGACGGGTCGTGGTATCTGCCGACCCAGAACCGCAACGCCCATGGCGAGTTCCTCGCCGGCCACATCCCCGGCGCGGTCTTCTTCGACCACGACGCCATCGTCGATCCCGCGAGCGACTTGCCCCACACGCTCCCGTCGGCAGAGGTTTTCGCATCGGCGGCCGGCAAGCTCGGGCTCGCGGCCGACAAGCGGATCGTCGTCTACGACGGGGTCGGCCTGTTCACGGCACCGCGGGTCTGGTGGATGCTGCGGCTGTTCGGGGCCGAAAACGTCGCGATCCTCGAGGGCGGCTACCCGGCCTGGGTCGCGGGCGACCGTCCGGTCGAGACCGGCGAATCGACCCGGCTCGGCACGGTATTTGCCGCAGCCCCCAACCTCGATGCCGTCGCGGACGCGAAAGGCGTGTCGGAGGCGCTCGGGAGCGGCAGTGCACAAGTGGTCGATGTTCGTGCATCTGCCCGCTACCGCGGCCTCGTGGCGGAGCCTCGGGCGGGCCTGAGATCGGGACATATGCCGGGCAGCCTCAACGTCCCCTTCACGGACCTGCTCGACGGGGCGCATTTCAAGAGCGACGACGAGATGCGCGCCGTGCTGCGGGACGCCGGCGTCGACCTCGACCGGCCGGTGATCACCAGCTGCGGCTCCGGCGTCACGGCCGCGGTCCTGGCCTTCGGCCTCGCACGGCTCGGCAAGACGGACGTCAAGCTCTACGACGGATCATGGTCCGAATGGGGTGGACGGGCGGATCTGCCGGTCGAGCGGGATGAGGTGTGAGGGTCCACGCGGAGCGGACACCTTCATCCGATTAGCCCTCAGGGAAAGCCGCGACTACCGCACGCCGCCTCGTCGCGCGGCGCGCCAGAGAATCCACTGCCTCCGCCATGCCGGCAGATCGGCCTCGACCGCGAACGGTTCCCGGCGCTCGGCGCGCGTCAGCCGAGGCTCCACCAGCGACGCCGTCAGAACGGCAGGACCGGCGGCGCCGAGCCGTTTCCGCCGGGCCCGGAGCGCCGCCATGCGGGACCGTGCCACGCCCCGGAGGTCGGCCAGAGCGGATACGACGGCCGGTGTGACGCGACCCGCGTCGATGTCGCCCTGGGTGGCGCCATGCCGCGACAGAACGTCGCTCGGCAGCAGTGCGGAGTGCTGGCCGGCAGCCCGCGGCAGGGCCGTGAAGAGGTCCATGATGCCGAGCGCCACCGCAGCGTCGACGGCAGCGGCTTCCACGCCGTCCCCGGTTGCGCCAAGCACCTGCGCGGCGAGGCGGATGGGGGTCCCGCGGACCAGAACGAGCCGACGTTCCAGGGCCGCCAAATCGACGGGCGGCTCGTCGTAGAGAGCGATCCGGTAGGCGTCGATCATGTCGGCGATGACCGCCGGCGACAGCTCCGCCCGCGCCATCGTGTCGAGCAGCGCCGCCGCGACCGGATGGGCCGCGGCCTCGGACGCCCGGCTGCCATCGACGACGTCCTGCCACCACTGCAGGCGGATCTCGCCCGCCATCGGCTGGCGAACCCGCTCGCGCACATGCCCGAGTTCCAGCGCGAAGGTGCCGATGGCGTGGAGACCCGGTCGTCGGGCTGCGGGTGCGAAGAGGGTGGCAAGCCACGCGTCGTGATCCTCGCCCTTGAGTTGGGCCTCGCAATGGGCATAGGAGGCGGTCAGATCTCCGGTCACGGCCGCCACGCCGAACGACCGGGGGTCTGGTTATCCTCCCTCGCGAAGCGGGGGAGGGGGACCACGCGCAGCGTGGTGCAGGGGGAACGACGGGGCGCATCACAGACGTCGTCAGAACCTCTATTCCGAGCCGTGCGGGAGCCCGGAAACCCCCTCCACCCTGCTCCGCTTCGAAAGGGAGGATCGCTCGCGAGCATCGCGCAGTCTCTCACGTCACGACGCCCGCACGAAACGACCTAGGATCCGCGCTGCCTCCCAGCTTCGCGGGGAAGGATCACGCAACGGCGATGAGCGCCACCGCCACCCGGCGACGCTCGCCGAGCAGGATGTTGTAGGTGCGGGCCGCGGCGCCGGTCCCCATGGGATCGACGACGATCCCGGCGGCCTTCAGCTTGCGGCGAAGCGGCTCGGGGACCGAAACGAGATCCGTTCCGGTGCCGATCAGCAGGAGTTCGATGCTGCCCTTCGGCGACGAGAAGACCCGGTCGAGCGAGTCGGCCGTGATCTCGGACGGGCTTAGCACGGCCCAGGCATAGACGCCGTCCGGCACCGCGATGATCGAGCCGCGGTGCGACATGCCGCCGAAGCGGAACCCGCCCTCGCCATAACCGTCGATCGTGTGCAGGCCTGGCGCGAAACCGGCCGCGGGGGCGTTCTCGACCAAGATGTCAGCCCTTCTCGCCGGTCGTCACTCGGCCGCGACCTGCGGAGACGGCCGGCCCTTGGCGCTGCCGTCCTTCCTGGCGCCGCCGGCGCCCGGAGTGCCGGCCTGAACGTCGGCCCGCTGCTCGGTCCTCACGCCGAGGTAGATCAGGATGGGCGAGCAGATGAAGATCGACGAGTAGGTCCCGACGAAGATGCCCCACATCATCGCCAGCGAGAAGCTCTTGATCACCTCGCCGCCGAACAGCACCAGCGCCAGCAGCGCCAGGAACACGGTCGTGGCGGTCATGATGGTGCGCGGCAGGACTGCGTTGATCGACATGTCGATCATCTCGGCCGTGGAGATGCGCTTATATTTGCGCATCACTTCACGGATACGGTCGAGCACGATCACGGCCTCGTTCAGCGAATAGCCTACGATGGTCAGGATGGCGGCGATCGAGGTCGTGTTGAATTCGAGATGCGTGACCGAAAAGAAGCCGACCGTCAGGAGTAGGTCGTGCATCGTGGCGATGACGGCGCCGACCGCGAACTGCCATTCGAAGCGGAACCAGAGATAGAGCAGCACCGCGAAGATCGACACGACGACGCCGAGCGTGCCCGACTGGACGAGTTCGCCGGAGACGCGCGGCCCGACCACTTCGACGCGGCGGAAGTCGTACTGGTTGTCGAGCGCCGATTGCACACGCTTCACCGCGGCCTCCTGCGCCGCATCGCCGCCCGGCTGGACCCCGAAACGCAGGATCGCGTCGCTCTGGTTGCCGAAGCCCTGCACTTCGACATGGCCCAGGCCCGTCTTCTCGCCGAGATCGCGGAGTTGCACGAGGTCGGCCGCGCCGGACTTGGCCCGCAGCTCCATCAGCGTACCGCCGGCGAAATCGATGCCGAAGTTCATCCCGACGAAGACGAACATCAGGACCGAGATGATCGAAAGGACGGCGGAGAACGGATAGCTGTAGCGCCTGAGGCGCATGAAGCCGAGCTTGGTGTTTTCCGGCGCGAGGCGAAGAAGCGGCATCGTCGGTTCTCTCCCCGGCTCAGATCGGCAACTGCTGAGGCCGCTTGGCCCGGTACCAGACGGCGATCATCATCCGGGTCATGGTCACGGCCGTCACGATGGAGGTCAGGATGCCGAGCCCCAGCGACACCGCGAAACCGCGCACCGGCCCGGAACCGAAGAGATAGAGGATCAGGGCCGCCACGAACAGGGTCACGTTGGAGTCGACGATCGTGGCGAAGGCTCGCTTGAACCCCGAATCGAGCGACGCGATGATCGAGCGGCCGTTGTGGTGCTCCTCCCGGATACGTTCGTAGATCAGGACGTTGGCGTCGACCGCCATGCCGATCGTGAGGACGATCCCGGCGATCCCGGGCAGCGTCAGCGTGGCGCCGAGGATGACCATGGCGGCAAAGATCAGAAGGATATGAACCGCAAGCGCGATATCGGCGAAGATGCCGAACGTCCCGTAGGTGACCAGCATGTAGCCGACCACCAGCACCGCCGCCACCAGCGAGGCGCGCTCGCCGGCATTGATGGAGTCCTGGCCGAGCCCGGGTCCGACGGTCCGTTCCTCGACCACCGTCAGCTTGGCCGGAAGGGCACCGGCGCGCAGCAGCACCGAGAGATCGTTGGCCTGCGTGACGGTGAAGTTGCCCGAGATCTGCCCGGAACCGCCCGTGATGGCGCCGAGGATGCGGGGGTCGGACACGATCTGGTTGTCGAGCACGATGGCGAAAGGCTTGCCGACGTTTTCGGCCGTGACCTGACCGAACTGCTGTCCGCCGCGGAGGTTGAAGCGGAAATTCACGACCGGCTCGCCCGTGCGCTGATCGAAGCCGGGCTGGGCATCGGTCAGGTCCTCGCCCTGCACCATGACGCGCTTTTCGACCGCCTCGGTGCCGGGCCGGCTGTTCTTGTAGAAGGGCAGTTGCTCGACCTCGGACGGGTTGGCACCCGGATCCCCGACGAGGCGGAACTCGAGCTTGGCCGTCGTGCCGAGCAGGTCCTTCAAGTGTTGCGTGTCCTGCAGCCCGGGCACCTCGACCAGGATGCGGTCGTTGCCCTCCCGCTGGATCGTCGGCTCCTTGGTGCCCGAGGCGTCGATGCGGCGGCGCAGCACCTCGATCGATTGGTCGACCGCGCGATGCACCCGATTGGCGATGCCGGCGTCGGTGAGTTGGACCTGCACGAGGCCGTCGTCGGTGGTCGCGACGCTGTAGTCCTGAACGGCCCCCGTCAGGGTCGATCCGAGCGAGTTGGATTGGGTGCGAAGGGCCTGCACGATCTTGTCGCGCTGGGTCGGGTCCGGGACACGGAACTGGACGCCGCGCCCCTGGACGCCGACGCCACCCGTCATCTTGACGTCATTCTCGCGCATCAGCCGACGTGCGTCGTCACGCAGACTGTCGACCTGGGTGCGGGTAACGGAGGCCGTATCGACTTCGAGCAGCAGATGCGCGCCGCCCTGGAGGTCGAGCCCGAGCACGATGGTCTTGGCGGGCGAAGGCAGGATGCGATCGAGCGTGGCGCGGGCATCCGGCGACAGCAAGCTCGGCAGCACGATCAAGGCCGCGATCAGGGGACCGAGGATGATCGTGACGACTTTCCAGGTCGCGAATCGCATCATGGCTTTGTGAACTTCGCTGCATTCGAGGCGGAGGCCGCGATCCTAAGGACCCGGCCATCCATCAGTCCCATCACGGATGGGCGGAAAGGTGGCGGTCGGCCGAAGCCGTCGACCGCGGGGGTGTCAGACCTTGGCGACCGGCACGGCATCCTTGACGGGCTCGCCCTTGGCCCGGACTTCGGCGATCATGCCGCGGATGAGCCGCACCCTGACGTTCGCCGCGATCTCGAGCTCGATCTCGGCCGGATCGACGGCTTTGGTGACCTTGCCGATCAGGCCCCCGGTGGTCACCACCGTATCGCCGCGGCGCACGTTTCCGATCAACTCCTGATGGGCCTTTGCCTTCCTCTGCTGGGGCCGGAGCAAGAGGAAATACATGATGACCAGGATGGCCGCGAACGGGGCCAATTGCATGATCGTATCGGCGCTGACGCCCATGCCACCGGCCGTCTGTGCAAATGCTGGGGTGAACAATCCAAGTCTCCCGAACCGACGCCCAGGCAGTCCCGGTCCGCGGCAAGCAGCCTCTTATCCCTAGAGGTTCCGTGAGGCAATGCCGCGGAACAGCGTCCCCGACACGCGGGCGGAGCCCCCGCCATGGTGCGGTTCGCTTGACACCTCTCGCCGGGCGCCGGGATAAGCCGGGCCGGCGCCATCCAGGCCCGGAGACCTCGTCGTGACCCAGCCCCCGCCACCTTTCGCGCCGGACGTCCTCGAACGCATCGCCCAGGCGCTCGAACGGCTGGCGCCCGCGGCGGCGCCGCGACCCGATTACGAGGCCGCCGACGCCTTCGTCTGGTCGCCGACCGGCACGCTGACCCCGGTGCCTCACGTCAACCGCGTGGAGATCGCCCTGCTCAAGGGCATCGACCGGGTGCGCGATCAGTTGCTCGACAATACGAGACGCTTCGCCTCGGGCCTGCCGGCCAACAACGCCCTGCTCTGGGGCGCGCGGGGCATGGGCAAATCCTCCCTGGTCAAAGCGGCTCACGCGGCCGTCAACGCCGACCCGGCGGCGTCGGACCGCCTGAAGCTCATCGAGATCCACCGCGAGGACATCGACGGGTTGCCGGCCCTGATGGGTCTTTTGCGCAACGCTCCCCATCCGTTTCTCCTGTTCTGCGACGACCTCTCCTTCGACGCGGACGACACCAGCTACAAATCCCTGAAAGCGGTTCTCGAAGGCGGCATCGAAGGCCGCCCCCCCAACGTGCTGTTCTATGCAACCTCGAACAGGCGGCACCTCCTGCCGCGCGACATGATGGACAACGAGCGCGCGACCGCGATCAATCCCGGCGAAGCCATTGAGGAGAAAGTCTCTTTGTCCGATCGCTTCGGCCTGTGGCTCGGCTTTCACAAATGCTCGCAAGACGAGTACCTCGACATGGTCGAGGGATACGCGACCTATTTCGGCCTCGGTCGGACGCGTGAAACACTGGCGCCCGAAGCGCTCGAATGGGCGACGACGCGCGCGAGCCGGTCCGGACGAACGGCGTGGCAGTTCATTCAGGACCTCGCGGGTCGCCTGGACAAGCGATTGTCACAAACTTAGAACTCAAACCCGCCACGAATCGAACGTGTTTCGAGACCGGCAGTGGGGATCATCAATGATGCGACGTCGTTACGGTCGTGCCCGCGTGGCCGGCTTCCTGCTGTGCGGGTCCATGCTTCCGGCCGCTGCAGCGGATCTCCCGACGCCCGCCCTGCCGCCCAACTACGTGATGCCGGCCCCCCTCGTGCCGTCCAGCCCCTACGGCATCCTGTCCGAAGCTCGCTTCGGTCTCCTGGCGCATAGCATCGACGAACACGAGTTCGGATCGGTGGACGTGAACGGCGAGGTGCTGACCGTCAAACCCACGCATCTCGATGGGGCCTGGGACTACCTCATCCCGCGCTTCCACCTCGGCGGCAACCTCAATACGGCCGGCGGCACGAGTGACGTCTATGGCGGCGTCACCTGGCAGTTCCCGATCTACGAGCGCATCTTCGGCGAAGTGACATTCGGCGGCTCCGCCAACGACGGCAACGCCGACCGCGTCATCACCAATACCACGGACGACCGGGTCGGCTGCCACGTCATGTTCCGGGAATCGGGTTCGATCGGCTATCATCTGACCGCGCATTGGAACGTGATGGCCTTGGCCGAGCACATCTCCAATGCGGGCTTCTGCCTGCACAACGAGGGTGTCACCAACATGGGCGCGCGCCTCGGCTACGTGTTCTGAACGAAAGCTAATGGCTCGGCCGACACAGACCATCTAGCTCGAACGGTGGTCACGGCCATCAGGCTACACTCCCGGCAGCGCCCTGCCCTTTGTCGCATTCAAGACAGCGGTCAAGGGTGGCGGCTTTTGCGGCTCCTTGATTGGCTTCAGTCAGCGCCTCACGTCGAGGGCAGTCGATGTCGACACTGAAGAGGATCGATCCACAAGCAGTAGCTCAGGGATGAATAGATGATGCGCAGTAACTGCTCACCGTCCCATTCACCTGGCGAACAATATGCTGATGGTCGCTACATGACAGACGGCATAGTTCTCTTGCTGGACCTGTAGCAGCATTCGCCCTGATGATAGGGCGTCAGTCCGCCAGAGCGGAGAACGCCTGACGACATCGAGAGACGGCGGGCCTTTCATTGGACCCGCCGTCTCCGATCGCACGCCCGACTGTGTCTCGCGGTTGGGCGGCTTTCCGGACCGGCGCCGAGGGGCGGCGGTCATGTTCCTGGGCCTCGCCGCTGACGCGGGAACGCCCGTGCGGGTCCGACCCCAAGTCGGGGCGGGGTCAGAGCCCCGCCAGATAGCTCGTCGGGTCGACGGGCTGGGATCCCTTGCGAAGCTCGAAATGCAGCTGTGGCGACGAGACGTTGCCGCTCTGGCCGGATTTGGCGATCATCTGCCCGCGCTTGACGGTCTCGCCGCGCTTCACGTCGATCTCGCCATTGTTGGCGTAGGCCGTGACGTAGCCGTTGGGATGCCGGATCAGCACGAGATTGCCATAGCCCTTGAGCTCGCTGCCCGCATAGGCCACGACCCCACCTTCGGCGGCTTTCACCGCCGTTCCTTCAGGCACCGCGATGTTGATGCCGTCGTTGCCACCCGCGCCACCTTTGAAGCCCTGGATGATGCGGCCACGGGCCGGCCAGCGGAACTCGGGCCCACCCGCATCGGCGACGACGGCCGCAGGTGCGGCGGCGGCCGCGGGCGGGGCCGCCGCGGGCGGCGGAAGGCTCGCGGTCGGGGTCGGATC
>CAXUOD010000195.1:0-9808 GCA_964252585.1 uncultured Lichenihabitans sp.
GACGGAAGGCCAGCGGGTCGATGAAGTCGTCGTCGATGCGCCGGTAGATCACGTCCACGCGCTTCGGGCCTTCCGTCGTCCGCATGTAGACGACGTCGTTCTCGACGAAGAGGTCGCGCCCTTCCACGAGCTCTATGCCGAGCTTGTCGGCCAGGAAGGAGTGTTCGTAATAGGCCGAGTTGAACTGGCCCGGCGTCAGCAGCACCACGACGGGGTCTCGGTCCGCGGTCCGCGGCGTGACGGAGCGGAGTGTCGCCAGGAGCTGGTCGGGGTAGTTCTCGACCGGCGCCACCCGATGCGCCGCGAAGACCTCCGGAAACAGACGCATCATGACTTCGCGGTTCTCGAGCATGTAGGACACGCCCGAGGGCGTCCGGGCGTTGTCCTCGAGGACGTAGAAGTCGTTATCGTCGATGCGCACCACGTCGATGCCGGCGATGTGCACGTAGACGTCGTGCGGGACCTTCACGCCGATCATCTCGGGCCGGAAATACGGGTTCTGGTAGATGAGCTCGGGCGGCACGATCCCGGCCCTCAGAACCTCCCGCGGTCCGTAGAGATCGGCGAGGAACATGTTCAAGGCCTTAACCCGCTGCAACAGGCCGGTCTCGAGGCGGCTCCACTCGCTGCGGCCGAGCAGGCGCGGCACGATGTCGAAGGGGATCAGGCGCTCCGTCGCATCCTTGTCACCGTAGACCGCGAAGGTGATCCCGATGCGGCGAAACAGAAGGTCCGCCTGCGAGCGCCGGGAAGCGAGAAGCCCCTCCGGCACCTGGGCCAGCCATTGCGCAAGCCGCTCATAGACCTGTCGTGGCGAGCCGGTCGACTCGCTCATCTCATCGAAGAATTTCGTATCGACAGGCACTCACCAACTCCACGGACTCTATGCATCATCCGACTTGGCATATCTTATGCCATCGGACGCGGTAGGATCTATCGAAAAGCGAAGCGGTTGACCGTACCGTTGATGTCCGCCGGCACGCGTCGATGCAGGAGCTGATCAAGGCGATGCGACACGAAGGACCCGGCGACCTCCGAGCCGCCGCGGTCAGCGCGACGGCGGCACGCTATGCCACGATCCCCGTGGTGGCCGACTTCGAACTGGCCGTCGAACCCTCCCGCTACACGGCTCTGCCGGACGATTGGGTGCTCGGGGTCGCGGACGTCGTCACCTCGACCGAAGCGCTCGAGGCCGGCCGCTACAAGGCCGTGAACACGGCCGGTGCGGCCGTCATATCGGCCGTCTCGAACGCGCTCGGCACGCTCGACTTCCCATTCGTCTTCACCGGCGATGGCGCGAGTTTCGCGGTCGGACCGGAGGACGCCGAGGTGGCGAGCGAAGCGCTGGCCGCCACCATCGCGTGGGTGGGGGCCGAACTCGGCCTCGGCCTGCGGGGTGCCGTGGTCCCGGTCCGGGCCATCCGATCGGCGGGAGTCGACCTCAAGGTCGTGCGTTACGCGGCGTCGGACCACGTCGACTACGCCATGTTCACCGGCGGCGGCCGCGACTGGGCCGAACGCGAGATGAAGGCCGGGCGGCTGATCCTGCCCACGGCGCCCGCCGGCGCGCGACCGGATTTGTCGGGCCTGTCGTGCCGCTTCAAGAACATCCCGGCCGCCCAGGGCAGCATCCTGTCGGTGATCGTCAAGCCGGTCAGGGGAGGCTCCGAGCCGGCCTTCGCCGACGCCGTGGCCGACGTTCTGGCCATGGCACGCCAGCAACCGCGGGCCGGCCATCCCCTTCCGGCGGCCGGACCGGAGCTGCATTGGCCGCCGCAAGGGTTCGACCTCGAAGCCCGCCTGCAACGCCGGGCCGGCAAGTCGCTCCTCCTCAGCCGGGTGGTGGTGGCGGCCCTCACCTTCTGGGCCGACCTGGTCTTCTGGAACGGCATCAAGGTCCGTGGCTTCTCGTCCGAGACCTACCGGCGGCAACTCGTCGAGAACTCGGACATCAAGAAATTCGACGACGGCCTGATGATGACGATCGATTGCGCCCCCGAAACGGTCGAGGCCATCGCGCGTCGCCTCGACGAGGCGGAACGCGCCGGATCGGTGGTCTACGGCCTGCACCGCCAATCCACCGCGCTCGTGACCTGCATGGTCCCCTCGGCCTTGCGCTCCGACCACATCCACTTCGTCGACGGCGCGGCCGGCGGCTATGCGATGGCGGCGCGCGATCTCAAGCGGAAGCTGGCAGAGCCCGAGGCATGAGCCGTCGCTGCTTGTCCCAAGCCCGCACGGGCGGTCGCGCCCTGATCCTGGTCGGGCTCCAGGCCAGGCGGCGAAAAGCTCAAAATTGGTTAGCGCGACGGCAGCTTCCCCTTTAAGCTTCTCCTGCGTCTGTGCGGCGCCTCGTTCTCGGGAGCATTCCATTCCGACACCCCCTGCCCTGACAGCCTCGCCCGACATCCTGCGTGTCGAGGACCTTCGCATCGGCTTCGCCATGCAGGGCGGCGCCGCGGAAGTCGTGAGGGGTGTCAGCTTTCGGGTTCCCGCCGGAAAGACGGTGGCGCTGGTCGGCGAATCCGGCTCCGGCAAGACGGTCATCTCCCAATGCGTGATGGGCCTCCTGCCCCGCAACGGGCTGGTCCTGGGCGGGCGGATCATGTTCGCGGATCCCCGGACCCACGAGGCACCGGTCGACATCGCGAGCCTGCGGCGGGACGGGCCGGAGATCAGGGCGTTGCGCGGCGGTCGCATCGGCATGATCTTCCAGGAGCCCATGTCTTCGCTCTCTCCGGTCCACAGCATCGGCAACCAGATCCGCGAAGCCCTGGTGCTGCATCGCAAGGTGACCAAGGGCCAGCAGCACGACGAAGTCGAGCACATGCTCGGCCTCGTCGGCTTCAAGAACCCGAAGCGCGCCTACAAGATGTACCCGTTCGAACTGTCGGGCGGCTTGCGGCAGCGGGCCATGCTGGCGATGGCGTTGATCTGCCGCCCGGCCCTGCTGATCGCCGACGAGCCCACGACCGCCCTCGACGTCACGATCCAGGCGCAGGTGCTGAACCTCATGCGCGAGCTCCAGCAGGAACTCGGCATGGCGATCCTGATGATCACCCACGACCTCGGCGTGGTGGCCAACATGGCCGACGAGGTTGTGGTGGTCTATCACGGCGAGATCACGGAAGCCGGCACGGCCTCCGACATCTTCCGGCGCCCGCAGCACCCCTATCTCAAGGCGCTGCTGAAGGCGCTCCCCCATTTCGACATGGGCCGTGGCGAGCGGCTCGTGGCGTTGCGCGACAGCGGGCAGAACCTGTCGGCCCTCGCCACGCTGCGGCGCGGCGGACCGATGCAGCAGAGCGCTCCCCTGCTCAGTCTCCAGAACCTGCGGAAGTCCTACAAGGTCAAGCGAGGCGGCTTCCTCAGCACGCGGCGGGAGAGCGTCGTGGCGGTCGACGACGTGAGCTTCGACATCAAGCGGGGCGAATGTCTCGGCCTCGTCGGCGAAAGCGGCTGCGGGAAGACCAGCCTGAGCAAGCTGATCATGCGCGCCATGAAGCCCGACCGGGGCTCCATCATCTACAACGACGGGATCCGCGAGATCGACGTCCTGGCCCTCAAGGGACAGGCCTTGCGGGACTTCCGGCCGCGGTTGCAGATGATCTTCCAGGATCCCGTGAGTTCGCTGTCGCCCCGCATGACGGTGCTCAACATCATTCGCGAACCGCTGGAAATCCACGGGATCGGGGACCCGGCCGAACAGCTGAAACGCGTGGGCGACCTGATGGCCGCCGTCGGGCTCGACCGGCGTTTTCTCAACCGCTACCCGCATAGTTTCTCGGGTGGGCAGCGACAGCGCATCTCCATCGCCCGGACGCTGGCGATGAACCCGGACCTGATCATCTGCGACGAGCCCGTCTCGGCCCTCGACGTCTCGGTCCAGGCCCAGGTCCTGAACCTGCTCAAGGACCTCAAGAAGGAGCTCGGCCTCACCTACCTGTTCATCTCGCACAACCTGGCCGTGGTCGACTATATCGCGGACCGGATCGCGGTTCTGGCGCACGGCCGGATCGTCGAGATCGCCCCCCGCCATCTCCTCTTCAGCAAGCCGGTGCATACCTACACGCAATCGCTGATGCGCGCCGTGCCCTACCCGGACCTCGACCGCCCCCTCGACCTCAACCTCATCGCCCATGGCAGCGCGTCCGACCCCGAGCATTGGGCGCCGCGCTTCCGCGACGAGGGTGACCCCGCCAGTCTCGTCCCGCTGGATCTCGGCGACGGCCATTTCGTCCTCGCCCGCCCCACCGTGGACAGGAGGGAGTTGATCGCGTGACCAGGGTCCTCGCGTTCCTCGGTCTCTTGACCGCGCTGTCCGTCGGGCAGGTGCGCGCCGACGACACCTCGCCTGCCGTTCCACCGGACACGCCGGCCGCCGCGATGCCTGCCGCCGCGGCCCCAGCCGCCGCAATGCCTGCCGCCGCGGCACCTGCCGCCGCGGCACGAGCCGCCGCGATGCCTGCCGTCGAGACGCCTTTCTTCGAAGCCGATGTCGCGGCCGGCAAGCTGCCACCCGTGGCGGACCGCTTGCCCAGGGTGCCTCGTGTCATCGACCTCCAAGCGATGGGACGCGAGACGGGGGAGCCCGGCGGGACCTGGCGGATGCTCATGGGAGACCAGCGCGACCTGCGCATGATGACGGTCTATTCCTACACGCGTCTCGTCGTGTTCGACGACAAGCTCAATCTCGTGCCGGATATCCTGCAGAGTCTCGACAATCAGGACGACAAGGTCTTCACCCTGCATCTGCGCGAGGGCCACAAGTGGTCGGATGGCCAGCCGTTCACGGCCGAAGACTTCCGCTATTACTGGGACGACGTCGCCAACAACGCGAAACTGTCGCCCTCGGGGCCGAACCTCGCCCTGCTGGCCGCCGGAAAGCCACCGAAATTCGAGGTGCTGGATCCGCTGACCGTTCGCTACACCTGGGATCAACCGAACCCCGGCTTCATCGCGGCGATCGCCGCCGCCCAGCCGATCTTCATTTTCATGCCGGCGCATTACCTGAAGCAGTTCAACGCCACCTACGCCGACAAGGCCGAGCTGGCCCAATTGGTCAAGGCTGCCAGAGTGCCGAACTGGGCCGCGTTGCACGAGCGGAAATCCCGCCAGTACCGTCCGGAAAACCCCGATCTGCCGACGCTCGATCCCTGGGTCAATCATACCTCACCACCGGCCGAACTGTTCCGTTTCGACCGCAACCCTTATTTTCACCGCGTCGACACGGCGGGGCACCAACTGCCCTATTTCGACCATGCGACGATGACGCTCGGCACGACGAACCTCATCCCGGCCAAGGTGGCGGCCGGCGAGACGGACCTTCAGGCCCGCTATCTCAACTTCGAGGATTACACCTTCCTCAAGGCCGGCGAGCGGAAGAATCATTACTCGGCTCGGCTCTGGGAGCAGGCGCAGGGCGCCTTTGCGGCACTGTTCCCGAACCTGACGGCCAAAGACCCGGTCTGGCGGGGTCTGATGCGCGATGTCCGGTTTCGCCGCGCCTTGTCGCTCGGGATCAACCGGCGCGACATCAACAACGTGATCTTCTTCGGCCTGGCCCGCGAGAGCGGCGACACGGTGCTGCCGCAGAGTCCCCTCTTCAAGCCGAGCTTCGCCACCGACTACACGGAATTCGATCTCGCCAAGGCAAATGCGCTGCTCGACGAGGCAGGTCTCTCCAAACGCGACAGCGACGGCACGCGCCTCCTGCCCGACGGGCGCCGGGCCGAGATCACGGTCGAAACCTCCGGGGAAAACCAGCTCTTCACCGACATCCTGGAACTCGTGTCGGCGGATTGGGCCAAGCTCGGGCTGCGCACCTTCGCGCATCCGTCGCATCTCGACATCTTCCGGCAGCGCATCGCGAGCGGCGACACGATCATGTCGATCGACCGCGGCATCGACAACGCGGTGCCGACGGCCGAGTTCGAACCCTCCGACCTGGCGCCGACCACCGATGCGCAGTATCAATGGCCGCGCTGGGGTCTCTACACGCAATCGTCGGGTCACGAGGGTGAGGCGATCGACCTGCCGGAAGCCAAGACCTTGTTGGACCTCTACCACGACTGGCGTCATTCCTCGAATGCCGACGAGCAACGCGAGGTCTGGACCAAGATGCTGCAGATCAACGCCGACCAGGTCTTCAGCATCGGCATCGTGAACGGCACCCGGCAACCGGTGGTGATTTCGAAGCGAATGCGAAACGTTCCCGAAGCCGGGCTGTTTTCCTTCGAGCCCGGCTCTTTCTTCGGGATCTACATGCCGGACACGTTCTTCTACGCCGACAAGCCGAAGAGCTGACCGAGCCCGCCGCGCTCGGCTGCGGCGTTCAGCGGGCCGCTTCCGCAGCGCCTCCACGGCATCGGAGACGCTTGAAGCTCCCAAATCATCAAATTCGGGCTGCCTTGATCGATGAAGTCGCGCTATGACTGTCGTCGACTGAAGCCACGGGGATAGTCGGGACCTATTCGCAATGCTGAAATATCTGGTCCGGCGCGTGCTGATCATGATCCCGACGCTGCTCGTCACGAGTGCGCTCATCTTCACGGTCATGAATCTCTCGCCGACGGATTACTTCAGCAATCTCGTTTCGGAGATGCAGGCTCAGGGCGAGAAGGTCGATACCGCCCGCATCGAATTCATGAAAAAGGAGTATGGCTTCGACAAGCCTGCAGTGGAACGCTATTTTCTTTGGGTCGGCGGGTTCCTGCACGGAGATTTCGGCTACTCGTTCGAATACCAAATGCCGGTCAACAAGGTAGTCGGCGATCGAGTCTTCCTGACGATCCTCCTGTCCTTCGCGACGATCGTGTTTACCTGGCTGGTCGCCTTTCCCATCGGCATCTATTCGGCCACTCACCAGTATTCATGGGCCGATTACGGTTTGACCACGATAGGGTTGCTGGGCCTCGCCATCCCACATTTCTTGCTGGCTCTCATCTTCCTGTATTTTGCGAACACGTGGTTCGGCCTGTCGATCGGCGGGTTGATGGATCCCAAATATTTCGATCAGCCGTTCAGCTGGGCCAAGGTGACCTCGATCCTGAGCCACCTCTGGATCCCGGTCGTCATCATCGGCACGGCCGGCACGGGCAGCATGATCAGGGCCGTGCGCGCCAATCTTCTCGAGGAATTGCACAAGCAATACGTCGTGACGGCGCGGGCCAAAGGCCTTCACCCGATGAAGGTCCTCTTCAAATACCCGTTCCGGATGTCGCTGAACTTCTTCATCTCGGACATCGGGTCCGTGCTTCCCTCGGTGATTTCGGGAGGGGAACTCGTCGCCATCGTCCTGTCGCTGCAGACCACCGGGCCATTGCTGATCCGAGCGCTGCAGAACCAGGACATCTATCTCGCGGGCTCCTTCCTCCTGCTGCTCGCCACACTGACGACGATCGGCGTGCTCGTGTCCGACGTGGCGCTGGCCTTGCTCGATCCGCGTATCCGCATGCAGGGAGGAGCCACCAAGTGAACCTGCCCGTCGCCATCCCGGCCACCGGGGCGCCCCTGGCGCATTTCGTCTCCGACAAGCCTTTCGACGTCCAGGCGGTGACCAAGCTGACGCCGCAGCAGGAACGAATCTACTTCGCGTCGCAATGGCGGCTGATGTGGTGGAAGTTCAAGCGACACCGGCTGGCCGTGATCTCCAGCATCTTCCTCATCATCGTCTACGGTACGATCCCGATCTCCGAGTTCCTCGCGCCCTACGAGCAGAACACGCGGAACACCGACTTCATTCGTGCGCCGCCTCAGACGCTTCACCTGCTCCACGACGGCAAGCTCGTCGGGCCTTACGTGTATGGCCTCGACTACCACCTCAACATGGACAACCTGAAACGCGAGTACACGGTGGACCGGCAGCAGGTGCATCGGCTGCGTTTCTTCTGCCATGGCGACCCTTATGATTTCTGGGGCTTGATCCCGGCCGACCTGCATCTCGTGTGTCCGGACGGAAAGACGCCGTTCTTCCTTTTCGGGTCCGATCGCCTCGGGCGCGATCTGCTGTCGCGCATCATCTACGGGGCGCGCATCTCGCTCACCGTCGGCATCATCGGGATCTCCATCAGCTTTTGCCTCGGCATCACGATCGGAGGATTGGCGGGCTATTACGGCGGGATCTTCGACCTGTTGAGCCAGCGCCTGATCGAGATCATCCATTCGATCCCGCATATCCCGATCTTCCTGGCGCTGGCGGCCGTCATGCCGGCGTCCTGGAGCCCCATCCTGGTCTATTTCGGCATCACGGTGATCCTGGGCATGATGGATTGGACGGGGCTGGCCCGTGCCGTGCGGGCCAAGCTCTTCTCGTTGCGGGAGGAAGACTACATCCTGGCCGCGCAATTGATGGGGGCCCGGACGCCGCGTATCCTGCTGCGCCACCTTATCCCCGGGTTCATCAGCCATCTGATCGCTTCGGCCACCATCACGATCCCGGCCATGATCCTGGCCGAGACGGCCCTGTCCTTTCTCGGCCTCGGCCTCCGGCCCCCCATCGTGTCCTGGGGCGTGATGCTGAACGAAGCGCAGAACATGAACGTGGTGGTGCTCTATCCCTGGCTCCTGCTGCCGGTGGTGCCGGTCATCTGCGTGATCCTCGCGTTCAACTTCATGGGAGACGGATTGCGCGACGCCTCCGATCCCTATTCGTCGTAGCCACGCTTGCGAGTAGGCTTCTATGCACCCCTGAAGGCACCGGACCACCCGGTACCCTCGGGGGACCGGCAGATGGCGCGGATGCTGATCGCGGCGCTCCGGGCAGGCGGTCATGCCGTGGACATGGGCTCGGGATTTCGCAGCTTTCTTTCCTCACCGGATCCGGATGCGATGCGTGAGCTCGAGGCTGCCGCCGCGTCAGAGGTCGAACGGCTGATCGAAAGGTGGCAGGATGCGCCGAGCGAAGCTCCCGAGGTCTGGTTCACGTACCATCCCTACTACAAGGCTCCCGACCTGATCGGGGCCGAGATCGCGGCGCATTTCGGGATGACCTACGTGACGGCAGAGGCCTCTCATGCCGGGAAGCGCGCTGCCGGTCCCTGGGCGAGGTGGCACCTCGCCAACGAGTCAGCCCTCAGGGCGGCGGCGCTCCACGTCTGCTTCACGGCGCGGGATGCCGAGGGGCTCGCGGGTCTCGTGGCTCCCCGTGCGCTCGCCATGCTGCCGCCCTTCCTCGATCCCGGCCCCTTCGGCCTCGCGACGCGCCGGACCCGCGCTTCGGGGCGCGTGGAGCTCGTGACGGTCGCGATGATGCGCCCCGGCGACAAGAGCCGTTCTTACGCGTTTCTGGCCGAGGCGCTCGCGACCCTGCACACAGGTTTGGCGTGGCATCTCACGATCGTCGGCGACGGCCCGGAGCGCTCCGCGGTCGAACGCCTGTTCCGCAGCATCCCGGCCGAACGGCTGACCTGGACGGGCGAACTGCGACCGGACGAGGTGGCGACGCTCTTGGCGTCCGCCGACCTTTACGTCTGGCCGGGGTTCGGCGAAGCCTACGGCATCGCCTATTTGGAAGCTCAAGCCACCGGCCTTCCGGTCCTGGCCATGGATTGCGGGGGCATCGCAAGCGTGGTGAACGACGGGACGACCGGCCTCCTGGTGCGGGAGGACGACGGGCCGGCCTTCGCGGCAGCCCTGGCCCGGCTGATCGCCGACCCGAAACTGCGCCGTGGTCTCGGCGAGGCCGGCCGGCGCCTGGTTCTCGAACAGCGGACGGTGGACCGCGCCGCCGCGATCCTGACCGATGCGCTCGACCGCACCGGGGCGTCCGCGTGACCGAGGCTTGGGCGGAGGTACAGGCCGAACTCGA